>DASYDX010000243.1:0-6285 GCA_036499345.1 Rhizomicrobium sp. | reverse complement strand
CGGCAGGCGCCCGGACCCTGGCGGAATTGCGTGCCGCGATGGAGGCGTTTGAGGGCTCGGCTCTGAAACGCGCCGCCACCCATACCGTGTTCGCGGACGGAACCCCGCAAGGCCGCGTCCTTTTCATCGGGGAAGCGCCGGGCCGCGACGAGGACCGTATCGGCAAGCCTTTTGTCGGGCGGGCCGGACAGCTTCTGGACAAGATGATGGCCAGTATCGGACTGGACCGCAGCCGCAATTGCTACATCACCAATGTCATCAACTGGCGGCCGCCGGACAATCGCGATCCCTCCCCGGAGGAAGCTGCCATCTGCCTGCCTTTTCTGCGCCGCCACATCGAGCTGGCCAACCCAGGGGTCATCGTCCTTCTGGGTGCGGTCGCGGCCCGGCATGTCATGGGCATTACCGAAGGCATCATGAAATCTCGTGGCCGTTGGCTGGAGTATCGGGTGGGCGATGTCTTGGTGCCCGTGATGCCGACCCTGCACCCGGCCTATCTGTTGCGTCAGCCCGCGCACAAGAAATTGGCTTGGCGCGATCTCCAGGCTTTGGCCGCCCGGATGGAAGCGCTTGGGTTGCCGGATGAGGCCGCTACGGGGTAGTTAGATTCCTTGTCGAAGAGGAGCGCGGATGCGGATCGCGTTGACGCTGGGATTCACGCTGCTTTTGGCGCAGGCCGGATGGGCCCAAAGCGTGCAGCCCGGCATACCCGCATCTCCCGCCCGCCCCCAGGTGCTGAGTGCCACCGATGCAGCCCTGTACCGGGAAGCATTCGCCGCCGAGCGCAATGGCGAAATATCAAAAGCAAAGAAACTTTTAGACAAAGTTTCTGATCCAGTACTTCAAGGGTATGTGGAGGCATCCCGCCTCATCGCGGCCAAGAATGTTGACATCAGTCAATTGAAGGATTGGCTGTCCGATCATCGTGACCATGCCGTGGCGGACAAGGTCTATCGGCTGGCCGTCGCCCGCTCCACGCGCAAGGTCCGTCGCCATCACAAAACGACGGTGGTCGCCGTGGTCACCAACATCCCCGCCCCCCTGTCCGTCCCCCGGCGGACCGGCGGGTTCGAGGATGAAGAGCTGCCCGAGCCGACCCCCAGTGCCGAGGCCGGTCGCGCGATCCTTTCCAAGGTGCTGGCCGACATCAAAGCCGGGCAACCGGACACCGCCAGAGCGCGCCTGGAGGGGATCAAGGCAACCGCGACCCCGCAGGACATTGCGATCCTCAGCCATCGCATTGCCGCCTCCTATCTGGCGGAAGGCATGGACGCACAAGCGTTCCAACTTGCGTCGGTCGTTGCCGACACCGGGCCGGTACCGCAACTGGACTGGGATGCAGGCTTTTCCGCCTACCGGCTGGGACGCTGGGGCGATGCCGCGGCGCATCTCGAAAAGCTGGCGCAGAATGGCGGCATTCAAGGGCGCCTCCGGGCGCAGGCCGCCTTCTGGGCGGCGCGGGCACACATGAAGGCCGGCGATACCGGACCGGTGATCGGTTTGCTGTCGGCTGCCGCCAAGGAGCAACCGTCTTTCTACGGCATGATCGCGGAACGCATGCTGGGAATGGACACCAACACCGGCTTTTCCGAGCCGGTGTTAAATGAAGGCGATTTCGCAGCGCTGATGAAAGTGCCAGCTGCCCGCCGCGCCGTGGCGCTGTCGCAGGTGGGCGAAGGCGAATATGTCGGTCAGGAACTCAACCGCGCCTTTGTCACCAACACCGCGCCGCTCGATCCTGCCATGGCGGCATTGGCGCGCGGTCTGGGGATCACCAATATCGAGCTTCGCGCCAGCGAGGCGAGCACGTCGCAAGGCTTTCTGCTCACGGGCCTGTTTCCCGTGCCACCCTATCAGCCCGAAGGCGGCTATCAGATCGACAATGCGCTGGTGCTGGCCTTCGCCCGGATAGAGAGCCGTTTTCAGAATGGCTCCATCTCGGTGGCAGGCGCGCATGGCATCATGCAGATGATGCCGGCGACGGCGCGCCTTCTGGCGGGACCGCAGGCTGTGGCGAAGCTGGACGACCCCGCCTATTCGCTTTCCATCGGCCAGCGTTACATCTCCGACCTTCTGGGCCATCTCAATGGCAATTTGCTGCAGCTTGGCGGCGCCTACAATGCAGGCCCCGGCGCAGCGGCGCGCTGGCTCGAAACCAAAGCGGGTAAGGACGATCCGCTGGTGTTCGTGGAAAGCATTCCCATCGCAGAGACCCGCTCCTACGTCCGCCGCCTGATGGAATATCAGTGGATGTATCGCCGCCGTTTCGGCGAAGAAGCTCGCAGTCTGGATCAGATCGCGCGGGGCGAATGGCCGATCTATCAACCTTCCCGGCAGGCGAGCGCCGCGTCCGGCAAGCCTGTCACCGCGGTGGCCGTCAATGCCGGCGCCCTCTGATACGCCGCCCGGCGGCGGGCGCATCGATACCGGCATCGCATTTGTGCCGGTGCATATCGCGGTCCTCACCGTGTCCGATACCCGCACCAAAGACGATGACGTTTCCGGCGACACACTGGTGAAACGACTTCAAGATTCCGGCCATATTCTTTGTGCCCGCACGATCCTCCCAGACGATCAGACACGGATCGCAGCGCAACTGCGCTCCTGGATCGAAGATTCGCGCTGCGATGTCGTGATCTCAACTGGCGGCACCGGCCTGACCGGGCGCGATGTCTCCGTCGAAGCCTTCCGCAGCGTGTTCGAAAAAGAGATTGATGGCTTCTCGGTTCTTTTCCATCAATTGTCTTACGGAAAGATCGGCACATCGACGGTGCAATCGCGGGCCTGTGCCGGGGTTGCGGGCGGCACCTATCTTTTCGCCCTGCCCGGTTCGCCCGGTGCCGTGAAAGACGGTTGGGACGGCATTCTCAAATGGCAGCTGGATATCCGCCACCAACCCTGCAATTTCGTCGAGATCATGCCCAGACTCACCGAGAAATGACGTATTGACGGAAAGATGGTGCCCCCGATGGACGGGTGCCGCGCGATCTGAAAAAGTCTTACGCACGCCCCTGGTGACAGCGGGCTTTGGAGGGGGAATGCCATGACCATCAAGAAAACCGCCATCACGCTTGCGCTGCTGCTTTTGGGGAGCGCGCCACTATTGGCGCAGGCGCCGCAGACCAGCGCACCGGAAATTTCTTTCGATGCGGTTCAGTTCGGCGATCTGCCCGCCAACATGTATCTGGGTGAAGCCTCCGGCGTCGCGGTCAATTCCAAAGGCCATGTCTTTGTTTTCACGCGCGGCAATTCCACCGGTCCGGCGTATGGCGCCACCGCGTCGCAGCTTCTGGAGTTCGACGCCAACGGCAAATATGTCCGCGAGATCGGCAAAAATCTCTATGCCTGGTCTTTCGCGCACGCCGTGCGCGTCGATCCGCAGGACAATATCTGGGTCGCCGACAAAGGCTCCGATATGGTGATCAAGTTCAGCCCGGCCGGCAAAGTGCTGATGGTCTTTGGGCGCAAAGCGGAAGCCTCCGACGAAAGCGCCCACCCCCTGGAACATCCCAAGCCGCCGCTGCCGCCGGTCAATGGCATGTTCCGCCAGGTCACCGACATGGCGTGGGACCCTTCGGGCAACACCTATATCAGCGACGGCTACATCAATTCGCGCGTCGCCAAGGTGGACAAGGACGGCAATTGGCTGATGTCGTTTGGCGAACCGGGCAGCGGTCCAGGCCAACTTAACACGCCCCACTCCATCGCCACCGACAAGGATGGCAATGTCTTCGTCGCCGACCGTGGCAATCGCCGCATTCAGGTTTTCGACCAGAACGGCAAAGTCGAGCGCGCGATCTCGATCGACATCCCACCGCCCGCCAGCGCACAGCCCGCGATCGGTAATACACCGCAGCCCGGCGCGACCGGCACGATGGCGCCCGGCGCGCCCTGGGCAATCTGCATCACGCCCTCCAAAGCAGGCTCGCCGCAATATCTCTTCGCCGCCGACGCCTTTCCGGGCCGCATCTATAAGATGACATTGGATGGCCATGTCGTGGGATGGCTGGGCGGCTCGGGAAAGTCGCTCAAGAAATTCGGTTGGGTTCATGAGCTGGCATGTCCAACGGAAAACACGATATTCGCCGCCGAGTTGTTGAACTGGCGGGTGCAGAAACTGACCTTGCATTGATGCGTTGACTTCGAACCCCGCCAGAAATGGCGGGGTTTTCGCTTTCCGGGAGAATGAACACAAAAAATCAAATGGGGGACATCATGGCCATCAGAAATATCGCCGGCACATTCGCGCTGCTTCTTCTGGGAACGGCGCCGCTACTCGCACAGTCCACGCCAGTGACTTCGCCGCCGCAAACCAGCGCGCCGGAAATTGCCTTCGACACAATGGAATTCGGGCAATTGCCGCCGGATCGCTTTCTGGGCGAAGCTTCGAGTGTGGCCGTCAATTCCAAGGGTCATGTCTTCATTTATAGCCGGGGCGATTCCACGGGCCCCGCCTATGGCGCTACCGCGTCGCAGCTGCTGGAGTTCGATGCCGACGGGAAATTCGTCCGTGAGATCGGAAAGAATATTTACGCCTGGTCCTATGCGCATGCCGTGCGCGTGGATGCCCAGGACAATATCTGGATCGCCGACAAAGGCTCGGACATGGTGGTGCGTTTCAACCCTGCGGGCCGCGTGACGTTGGTTCTGGGCCGCAAGACCGAGGCGTCGGACGAGAACTCGCATCCCTGGGAGCATCCCAATCCGCCATTACCGCCGATTGACGGCATGTTCCGTCAGGTCACGGACATGGCCTGGGACCCGCAGGGCAACATCTATGTCAGTGACGGTTATATCAATTCGCGGGTCGCGAAATTCGACAAGGATGGCAATTGGCTGGCGTCGTTCGGCGAGCGCGGCAATCAGCCGGGCCAATTCCGGACCGTGCATGCGATTGCCGCCGACAAGGACGGCAATCTTTATGTCGCGGACCGCGCCAACCGCCGCATCCAAGTTCTGGATACGGAAGGCCATGTCAAACGCATCATCACCATCGACATCCCGGCCAACAACAAACATCTGATCATGTACGGCAAGGATTTGCGTGGGCCCGGATCGAACCTGTCACTGTTCTTCCCGGGCGCGCCCTGGTCAGTCTGCATCACGCCGCCCAAAGCCGGTTCGCCGCAATACCTCTTTGCGGCGGACGCGTTCCGCATTTTCAAAATGGATCTGAACGGCCATGTGATCGGCTGGCTGGGCGGCGAAGGCAAGGCGCTGAAGGAATTCGGCTGGATTCATGGCCTCGCCTGCCCGGACGAGAACACGCTTTTCGCGGCCGAACTGGTGAATTGGCGGGTGCAGAAAATCACGCTGCATCCGGCGAAGTGATCTGAGAGAAGCCTCGCCAGAAATGGCGGGGCTTCACATTGCGGACGTATCGGCCGGTTCGCAATTGTGGTGGCCGGCTGCGACGCAATCCAGCAATGCCGAACTCTGCTTGAATTTCATGAGTGCAAAGACCGCGATCAACACGATCACAATCGCGACCGCGAGACCAGCGAGCGTCTTGGTATCCTGATTGTCCTGATCTTCGGGCGACGGTGCGGGCATGCGCAATTCTAACCGAAAATACGGCGCCCATGCAGGCGCTTACAGAGATGTAATCTAAGCATCAGGCGGCAGCGCGGACTTTCCAGAAGCGGATGGCGCGCTGCGCGGCTTGCACCGGCACACTTGCATAAAGTTTGGCGAAACCATCTACGCCGTCCAGCGCGCGCTCGCCGCCATCCAACGCGACCGCCAGCGACACGAACAAGGCACGGTCGAAATTCGCGCCCCGGCACAGAAGCGCCAATGTGTCGGTGTCGTTTGCACCGACTACCCGCTCGGAGATATCGAAATTCACGTCGCACAGTCGGGCCAGCGCGATCTTGAAAGCGGTCCGTGCCGATGGGCCTTCACGCAGAAGTGTCATCAATGCCGGAGGTACCAAGCCTCCCTGGCGTGCCAGCGCATCGATCCGTTTGCGGGCGCTGTCGAAATCTTCCGGCTGGCCATAATGGTTCGAGACCCGCGTCCGGCTGCGTTGGAACGCCGCCTCCAGTTCCTGGGGCGGAACGGACTCGAATTTGCCCACAATCTCACGCCTGAGATCCGCTTCGACTTTCAGATAAAGCTCGTTCAGCAATTCCAGTGGCACGCCGGACCGCCGTACCAGCGGCGCCTGCAAAACCGAGCTGGTTTCGGCGCGCTTGGCGACCAGATCATAGGTTTGCAAACCGATCTCGGCCTGTTGGTTGGTGAGAAGCGACGTCACCACAGCATCGTCGCCGCGCTCGACCA
>DASYDX010000242.1:0-8901 GCA_036499345.1 Rhizomicrobium sp. | reverse complement strand
TCCAGCGGCGTGGCGACCGTGTTCGACATCACTTCCGGGCTCGCGCCAGCCATATTGGCGCTGACCACGATCACCGGCAGATCGATGTTCGGCAACGGCGCGACCGGCATCAGGAACAGCGCGCCGAACCCGGCCAGCGCCATGCCGATCGCCAGAAGCGTGGTGGCGATGGGGCGGCTGGTGAAGATGGCGACGATGTTCATGGCCCGCCTCTAACCGGGGGCGGTGGCGGGACCGCCGCGGCGGCGCGCGCGCCATTCGCGCAGCTCCCGGCCCCAGCGGTCGAAATAGATATAGATCACCGGCGTGGTGAAGAGGGTGAGCAACTGGCTGACCAAAAGGCCGCCCACGATGGAAATGCCCAAAGGATGGCGCAATTCCGACCCCATGCCCGAACCCAGCATCAGCGGCAGCGCGCCGAACAACGCCGCCACCGTGGTCATCAGAATCGGACGGAAGCGCAGCAGCGCCGCCTGATAGATCGCTTCGGTCGGCGTCTTGCCTTCCTTGCGCTCGGCCTCCAACGCGAAGTCGATCATCATGATCGCGTTCTTCTTCACGATGCCGATCAGAAGAATGATGCCGATGATGGATACAATGTTGAGATCATGGCCGGTGATGATCAGCGCCAGAAGCGCGCCCACACCCGCCGATGGCAGGGTGGACAGGATCGTCACCGGATGGATGAAGCTCTCATACAGCACGCCCAGCACGATATAGACCGTGACCAGGGCGGCGATGATCAGAAGAACTTCGTTGCCCAGCGAATTCTGGAAGGCGACGGCAGAGCCTTCGAATTGCGAGGTGATTCCCGGCGGCAGCCCGGCTGTGGTCTCAGCATCCTTGACCGCTTCCACCGCCGTGCCCAACGCATAGCCCGGCGCCACATCGAAGGAAATGGTCGCGGCGGGGAACTGGCTGAGATGGCTGATCTGGAGCGGCACCATCCGCTGATCGACATGCGCGATAGCCGACAGCGGCACCTGACCGCCGCCGGTTGATGGCAGATAGATATCGTTCAGCGACGCTACGGAATTTTGCAGCGCCGGATCGGCTTCCATGATCACCCGGTGCTGGGTCGATTCCGTGAAGATGGTCGAGATGATGCGCTGACCGAAACTGTCATACAGCGCATTGTCGATGGTCGCGGCGGAAATGCCGAAGCGCGCGGCGGTGTCGCGGTCCACGGTCAGATAGGCGGATAAGCCTTTGTCCAGGAAGTCGGTCGAGACATTGCGCAATGCCTTGGATTTCTGAAGCTCGGTGATCAGCTTGGGCACGAAATCATTCAGCGCGGACGACGTCGCAGATTGCAACACGAACTGATACTGCGCCCTGCTGATGGTGGAATCGATGGTCAGGTCCTGCACCGGCTGCAAATAGAACGTAATGCCGGGAACCGCATGGGCGTCCGCCGCCAGCCGGTCCATGATTTCCGTAACGCTGTCGCGGTCGTCCTTATCTTTTAGATTGATCAGGAAGCGCCCGCTGTTCAGCGTGGCGTTGGTCCCGTCCACGCCGATGAAGGAAGACAGGCTGGCGACATCCTTGTCCTTCAGAATGTTCTGCGCCACCAGGCGCTGACGCCGGGACATTTCCTCGAAGGAAACCGTCGGCCCCGCCGTGGTGATGGCTTGAATGAAGCCCGTGTCCTGAAGCGGGAAGAAGCCCTTGGGGATTACGATATAAAGCAGAACGGTGAGAACCAGCGTACCCACCGCCACCGCCATGGTGAAAGGCTGGTGCACCAGCACCCATTTCAACAGCCGGTCATATTCGGCGACGAAGCGCTCGTAATAAGCTTCGGTCTGCTGCCGGAACTTGCCCTGCTTCTTCTCTTCCTGGGCATGGCTGCGCAGCAGCTTGGCGCACAGCATCGGCACCAGGGTGAGCGATACCACCGCCGAGATCAGAATGGTGATTGAAAGCGTCACCGCGAATTCACGGAACAGCCGCCCCACCACTTCCTGCATGAACAGAAGCGGGATCAACACCGCGATCAGGGAAATCGTCAGCGACATGATGGTGAAGCCGATTTCGCCCGAACCCTTCATCGCCGCTTCGAAAGGCGAATAGCCTTCCTCCAGATAGCGGGTGATGTTCTCGATCATCACAATGGCGTCATCGACCACGAAACCGGCCGAGATGGTGAGCGCCATCAAGGACAGATTGTTCAGCGAATAGCCCAGCAGATACATTGCCGCGAAAGTGCCCACGATGGACAGCGGCACCGACAGGCTGGGAATGAAAGTGGCGGGCAGATTGCGCAGGAAGACATAGATCACCAGCACCACCAGCGCGACCGCGAGCATCAGCTCGAATTGCACATCCGCCACCGAAGCGCGGATGGTGTTGGTGCGGTCGGTCAGAACATCCACCTTCACCGAACCGGGCAGGCCCGATTCAATCTGGGGCAGAATGCGCTTGATCGAATCCACCACCGCTATGACATTGGCGCCGGGCTGGCGCTGCACATTCAAAAGCACCGCGGGCGTCATATTCGCCCAGCTCGACAGCTTGTCGTTTTCCGCGCCCTGAATGACCTTGGCCACATTCGACAGCCGCACCGGCGAGCCGTTGCGATAGGCGATGATGATGTTGGCGTAATCCTGGGCGTTCTGGAGCTGGTCGTTGGCGTTGATGGTGTAGGACTGAGACGCGCCGTCGAAACTGCCTTTGGGCGCGTTGGAATTGTTGTTGTTGATGGTGGTGCGCAGATCGTCGATGTTGAGGCCGTAAGAGGCGAGCTGCTGGAGATTGGCCTGCACCCGCACGGCGGGGCGCTGGGCACCTGAAATGCTCACTAGCCCCACGCCCGACAATTGCGAGATCTTCTGGGCGATGCGGGTGTCGGCGATATTCTCGACCGTGGTGATCGGCAGGCTGGATGACGTGATCGCCAGCGTAATGACCGGCGCGTCCGCCGGATTGACCTTGGCATAGACCGGCGGGACGGGAAGCTGCGGCAACAGGCTGCCGCCCGCATTGATCGCCGCCTGCACTTCTTGTTCGGCCACATCCAGGCTGAGATCGAGGTCGAATTGCAGCGTGACCACCGATGAGCCCGCCGAGGAAACGGAAGACATTTCCTTCAAGCCCGGCATCTGGCCGAACTGGCGTTCCAGAATGGCGGTGACCGATGTGGTCATCACATCCGGGCTGGCGCCGGGATAGAAGCTCTGCACCTGGATCGTGGGATAATCCACCTGCGGCAGTGCCGACAAAGGCAGGAACCGATAACCGGCCAGACCCACCAGCATGATGGCGATCATCAGCAGCGACGTCGCCACCGGCCTTAAGATAAAGGGTGCGGAGGGGTTCATGATCGCTTCACCGGCCGGTCAGGGCGTGCCGCCGAAGCCGCCACCCGCACGCGCGCCTCTGCGCAGCGACGCCATCGCCGTCTTGCAATCGTCCGACAGCGAGGCGCGGTTCTGCGCCAGACAACGCATCTGGCCGCGCCCGGTCTCGGTGCCGCACAATTTCTTGATGTCAGCGCTGCAGGATTTGGCGATCGCGGCTTGCGCCTTGGCGCGCTGGGCCGTGCGCGCCGCTTCGTCGCCGCCACCGGCGGACGGCGCGTTGATCTTCTGCGTGGCCGGATCGGGAATGGTGATTTCGGATCCATCGCGCAAGCGGTCCGCGCCATCCACCACCACCGTGTCGCCGGGCTTGAGGCCTTCCAGAATGGCCACCTTGTCGGCGTCCTGAATGCCCAGCTTGACGCTGCGCTGGTTCACGGTCTTGTCGGGATTGACGATGAAGACGAAGGTCCCGCTCGCGCCGCGCTGGATCGATGCCACCGGCACCACGGTCTGGTTCTGCACCGTATCCACCAGCAGCCGGATATTCACGAACTGGCTGGGGAACAGCTTGTTGTCGGTATTGTCGAACATGGCGCGCAGCTTGACTGTGCCCGTGGTGGGATCGACAACATTGTCCACTGTCGCAAGTTTACCGGCGGCGATTTGTTTGGTCTGGCTGCGGTCCCAGGCATCGGCCCCCAGCGTTGCGCCTTGGCTCACGCGCCCCATGATCTGAGAGACATTGTCTTCGGGCACGGTGAACACCACCGACATGGGCGACAATTGCGTCACCACCACCACGCCGGTCGCTTGACCGGCCTGAAGGACGTTGCCGATATCGACCTGACGCAGACCGACGCGGCCAGTCACCGGCGAAACGATATTGGTGTAGCCCAGATTGATCGCGGCGGTTTCGACATTGGCCCTGTCGGATTCCACGATGCCCGCGTTGGAGCGCACCAGAGATTCCTGTGTCGCCAATTGCTGATTGGAGATCGCGTTCTGCGCCGCCAGCGCCTGATAGCGCGTGAGATCCACTTTCGCGTTGGCGAGGTTGGCCTGATCGCGGGCCAGTTGGCCCTTGGCCTGATCCAATGCCGCCTGATAGGGGCGTGGATCGATCTGAGCGAGCAGATCGCCAGCCTTCACCATCTGGCCTTCGGTGAAATTGATCTTGACCAGAAGGCCGCCCACCTGCGGACGCACCGTGGCGGTGGCAAGCGGTGTCACCGTGCCCAGCGCATTCAGCGAAATATTGATGGGGATTTCCGTCGCCGTGGCGACGCCAACCGGTTGCGCGCCCTGGTTGAATCGATTGTTGACCGCGGGCTTGGGATAAATCGCCCAGATCAGCAGCGCCAGAAGTCCCAGGCCCAGCGCGATCCACACCACGCGCGACAGGCGGGGATTGTTGCGGCTCCAGCGCTTGGTGCGCTGCCAGACGGTCGTATCGCCCGCCGCATATGCGCCACCGGGCAAATCCTTATTGGTGCCTTCAATGCTCATCTGTCCAAAAATCCATGAATGACGGTTCCGGACATGGCCGGCAAAACCCCAGGATGGCGCCCGCTCCAAGGCTTGGCGTCACTCTACGCTCCGGCCCTTCCATTAGCAGTGACCTAAATTGTAAATTTGTCGAAAATGTCACGACCTGCGGCCCACTGGCCTCAAGCATTACGTCCCTGTATGAACCTGCCTCGCCCGCCGGGCCGCCACAGCTTTGTCATCAAGCGGCAGGTTGTTGCGAACAAAAGGCAAAAAGCGCGTGCTGCATCAGTTCTTCCATTGGTTCTCGCATGATCTGACGCCATGGATCACGAGCATCGCACAGGCCCATCCGATCTGGTGCTTTCCCATCGCGTTCCTGGTGGCGTTTTCTGAATCCTTTGTCGGCGTTTCCTTCATCATCCCAGGCACGACGCTTCTGTGGTCACTTGGCTTGGTCATCGGCGCCAGCGAGATCAGCATCATTCCGGCCTGGACCGGCGCGGTGATTGGCTCTGTTCTGGGCGATTGGATTTCCTATTGGCTGGGCTTTCACTATCACCACAAGATCCTGCATATGTGGCCGTTCCGCCTCTATGAAGCGCAGCTGGAAAAAGGATTGCATTTCTTTCATCGCTTCGGGACCTGGGCGATCTTTCTGGGCCGGTTCCTGGGTCCTTTCCGGGCCACCGTGCCGCTGGTCGCGGGGATGAGCGAATTGGAATTCTGGCCGTTTCAGATCGCCAATGCCGCGTCGGCCGTCATTTGGGCATTGGCGCTTCTGACCCTGGGGGTCTGGGGAGCTGCCTTGTTTGGACAGGCGAGCGCATTCATTCACCATCTGATGGTCAGCTAGAAGCGGCCTGATCTTTCCGGAACCTTCCGGGAAGATTGCTTTGCCGTAATCCCAGAACGGGACCGGTTTGCTCCAGAAGCAGACAAAAAGCGCCGGAACAGCACGGAATCCCGCGCGGGGGCTGGCCCCGTTCCTGCAGCCAAGGGCATGTAGCCTTTGGTTTTCGGCCCGCCGTGAGCATTCACAACGAGTCTTTCCCCGCCTTGGGCGCGGCTTTCTCCAGCTCGGAGACTGTCGGCCTCACATCCGCATCTGCGTCCGGCGCGTCCGTCAAACGGCTTCTGGACCTCGTTCTGGCGCTTCTGGCGCTCGGGACGCTGTTGCCGTTGCTGGCGGTGATCGCCGCGGCGGTAAAACTGGATTCATCCGGCCCGATCTTTTTCCATCAGCGCCGCGCCGGCCGTCATGGCAAAATTTTCCACATCATCAAATTCCGCTCCATGTCCGTGCTGGAGGATGGCGCGCAAATCGTTCAGGCAAAGACCGGCGATACGCGCGTCACCCGCATCGGCCGCTTCCTGCGCCGCTCCAGCCTGGACGAACTGCCGCAACTTTTGAACGTGATCGCGGGCGAGATGTCGCTGGTGGGCCCGCGTCCCCATGCGCTGGCCCATGACGAATATTATGGAAGCCGGATCGCGAATTACCGGCGCCGCCAGGCGGTCCGGCCCGGCATCACCGGTTGGGCGCAAGTCAATGGCGCACGCGGCGCCACACCGAAACTCTCCGACATGCAGGCGCGGATCGATTTCGACATCGCCTATGTCGAGCGCGACAGCCTTTGGCTGGATATTCTCATTCTCTTGCGCACGCCCTTTGAAGTGCTGCGGCGCCGGAACGCCGTGTGATGCGCTCGCTTCTTCCCATCCCGGCGGCGTTCGAGGCGTTTCAACCGCCGCACGCCCACGCCAATGATGCCTATGACGAAGTGATCGTGGGCGGGATCAAGACCGCCTGCCTGTCGCGCGCCGATCTGGCGCGGATGATGCTGACCGATTGCCTGGAAGCGCGGCGCTCCGGTCCGGCCCATCCCAAACTGATCTTCGCGATCAATGGCCATGCCATCGCGCTGGCTTCGCAAGACGAAAAATTCCGCCGCACTTTCGAAAGCGCCGACCTCATTCATGCCGACGGCCAGGCCGCGGTGTTCGCTTCGCAGCTTCTGACCGCGACGCCGATTCCCGAACGCAGCGCCACCACCGATTTCATTCATGACGCTTCGAAAATCGCCGCCGAACATGGCCTGCGCTTTTATCTTCTGGGCGCCACCGAAGAAGCCAATGAGCGGGCCGCGCGCATCCTGACCGAGACCTATCCCGGGCTTCTGATCGTGGGCCGCCGCCATGGCTATTTCTCGGTCCTGGACGAAGACGATATCTGCGACGAGATCAATATCACCCGGCCCGACGTGATCTGGACCGGGCTGTCGGTACCGCTGGAATATGAATTCGCGGTGCGCAATCGCAATCGGCTCTGGGGCGGGTGGCTGATCACCTGCGGCGGCTGCTTCAATTATGTCAGCGGCGATTATCGCCGCGCCCCGCGCTGGATGCAGAAGATCGGGCTGGAATGGCTGCACCGCCTCTGGTGCAGTCCCAAAAGATTGTTCTGGCGTTATGCAACGACCAACCCACGCGCGCTTTTCCTGCTGCTGACCCGCACCCGAGCGACAGCGCCTGCCACGCCTATGCCTGCGGGTCTGACCCCAGCGCGCTCGGCCGCCTGAAAATGACCACCCCTTTGAGCCCCGCGCTTGCGCCGTCGCCGCAGGCTCCGTCCTGGCTTGCCAGCGCTTGGCGCTATGGGCTTTCGACCGCGGGGCCAGTCGCGACTTCGGGTGCGCATTTCCTGGCATCGCTGATTTTCGTGCGCAATATGCCCGCTTCGGAATTCGGGCTTTTCTCTTTCGTGCTGATCATCGTGCCGTTCGCCATGAGCATGGCCGGGGCCTTGCTGGTGCTGCCGGTGAACGCGGCGTTGGGCGAGCCTGCCGCGGTGCGCGCCCGCATCGAAGCAAGCTGCTTGAAAATGAATCTGGTCCTGACCGCGCTGGCAGGTCTGGCGGTTTTCGCGTTCCTGACGATGGCGCACGCGACACCTCTGCCCGCACTGTTGCTGGCGGGGTTCGGCGCGGCATTCACATTCCGCTGGTTCGCGCGCTGCTTCGCCTTCGTGCAGGGCCGCGCGGCAACGGCTATCGGCTCCGACCTCGCTTATGCGGGTGTTTTGGTGGCGGGACTGGGCGCGATGCTGTTCCTACGCCGCGTGGAATTCCTGCCCGGCATGGCTTTGCTTCTGCTCGCCGCTCTGGCCGCCCTTCTGCCCTTCGGCCTGGAATTTTTCCGCAACCAGATTGCCGCGATCGGCACCGGCCGCCTTCGCGATTACCGCGCCATCTTTCGCGACCTGACGCGCTGGTCGCTGACCGGTGTCATCTTCACCGAGCTAACCGTCAACGCCCATGCCTATCTGGTGACGTTTATTTCCGGCCCCGGCCCCTTCGCGCTTCTGGCGGTAGGGCAAATCCTGATGCGGCCCACCTCGCTGGTGCAAAGCGCGCTGCCCGACATGGAATTGCCGCGCATGACCAGAGCACTAGCAGTCGGAAAGAGAAATACGCTTCCCCACATGATGCGCGATTTCCGATTTGCACTGATCGGCGTGTGGCTGGTTACGGTCGGTCTGGCAGCGGCGATCCTGGCCTTCGCACCAGAGCTTCTGCTGCGCAAAGGCTATGCGCTGTCCGATATCATTCTGGTCACACTGATCACTGCGGCGATCATGCTGGTGCGCTGCCTGCGTGCGCCACCCGCGACCTTCCTGCAGGCGGCAGGGCAATTCAAAGCGCTGGCGGGCATCGGTCTTTATACCAGCCCGATCTCCATCCTGCTGACCTTGGTCTTCTTGCTCACCCTCGGCCCGATTGCGTCCTTGCTGGGCATCCTGACCGGTGAAATCGTCATCGTGCTGATGCTGAACCGCCTGATGCGGACCTGGAAGATGCGCCATGGTTGAGCGCGTCCTCATCGCCATTCCCACCTACAAGCGGCCCAAAAGCCTGGCGCGGTTGCTGGACGCCATCGCCAAGCTGGAAGAAGGGATCGCGATTTCGGTTCTGGTGGCGGACAATGACGCCCAAGATCATCAGGGTTTCGATCTTTGTCAGACACTGGCGCCCTCCTATCCTTGGCCCTTGCATGTCGTGATCGAAGAGCAGCGCGGCATCGCCCAGGTGCGCAACCGGCTGGTGGCCGA
>DASYDX010000241.1:0-4977 GCA_036499345.1 Rhizomicrobium sp. | reverse complement strand
GGTATCAGGTCCAGAATGACAGTTATGTTTGGCTGGCGCTTTGCGGTCCGGTCCAATTGGTGAAAGATCGGCGGGACGATCCTGACGCGAGCTCTTTCATGATCACGCCCGACTATGTGCGCACCATGGCGGCTTACAATGCCGAGATGAACCGGCGCGTCTATGACGCCGCCGCGCGATTGTCCGACGAGGAGCGGCGCAAAGATCGCGGCGCGTTCTGGGGTTCGATCCATGGCACGCTCAATCATCTTTTGTGGGGCGACACGACCTGGATGATCCGCTTTGACGGTTGGGAAAAGCTTCCCGCCGGGATCAAGGAGAGCAACGGCTTGCATGAGGATTTCTTCGCCCTTCGCAATGCCCGCGCCGAAGCCGACCGGCGCATCTCGGATTGGGCGGGCCGCGTCGATCCCGAATGGCTGAAAGGCGAGTTGGTCTGGTTCAGCGGCGCGATGGGCAAGGAAATGCGCAAGCCGCATGGATTGCTGGTGGCGCATTTCTTCAACCACCAGACCCATCATCGTGGTCAGGTTCACGCCATGCTGACGGCGGCGGGCGAAAAGACCGGCGACACAGACTTGCCCTTTATTCTTTGAGGATGACCCCTCCGCCCTTCGCAGCTTACTTTTGCGCGCAGGCTGGCGCCGGCGCGCAATAAGCGCTGCTATGGGCACCTCCCCTTCAAGCGCTTCGTGCTAAGGGGAGGGGACGCGAAATCAAAGCATCACATTTTCGCGGTTGAATGGAGTGAACGGCGAGGAAGAGGCTTCCATGAATCCGTCGCATTCCAATCCCGACGCCGAGATCGCCCGGCTGTTCGCCGAGCTGCGCGATATTTATGCGCGGGCGCGTGAGGGCGTCTGCACGCCCGCCACCACCCAGGTGTCGCTGCATGTGCGCGAGGAAAGCGCGAAAGCGTCGGAGGTCATCCGGCGCATTCGCGAAATTCAGCGCCTATGAGTGATGGTCCGCCGGCATATTGAGCGACATTTTCAGCAGCTCTTCCGGTTCGATCCAACGCCCGCCCGACATGGCGATCATGGCTGTGACCTGCTGCATTGGGGTCATCTCGTCGCGCCAATGCTTCAGGCAGGTTTCCAGCGTGCCGGTAATGTTGGGGTGGTTGCCGGGCGGCACCAGAATGGCCGGCATATTCCACGGTATGTGTCCCATTTTCGTCCCTTGGCCCAAATACAGAGGCACTGTTGCAACCCCGGTGCCGGTTAACGGGCGTCGTTAACGGCGACGGAAATGGGCTAGGCTGCCGTTTCAGACCGGTCATTGGGGCTGGAAAGCGGAGACGGATATGCGCCTTGGGTTGGCGGCGGTGAGGGGCGCGGTCCTGGGCCTGATGCTGGCCGCGCCGGTCTGGGCTGCTTCGGCGGGCAAACCGGTGATCGAGATCCGCGCCTTGGTTTCCTGCGCCGCCCACCCCGACGCCATGCTGCTGCCCGTGCCCACCGAGGCGGGCGATTGCGTTTCGCGCCAGGCCATCGTGCAGGGCGGCGACTTTGTCGGGTTGGGGCATTTGCGCGACAGCGGGAAGGATTTTCTGATCCTGACCATGAGCGAGCCCGCCCGCCGCCGGTTCTATGGTGTGTTGAAGCCGCAGAGTGAGAAGCCGGTGGCGCTGATGATCGATGGCTGGGTGGTGGCGACGCCGCTCCTGTGGGACCGGATCGAGCCTGCGTCGTTGCAGATTGCCGGGATCAATCCGTTTCAGATCGACAAGCTAGTGACGCGGTTTCGCAGTTCGTGAATGCCCTCATGCTTCGTCCCTCGACAAGCTCGGGATGAGGGGGCTCAGCATGAGGAGTTTTAGAGTCCTCACCCTGAGCTAGTCGAAGGGTGAGGAGAGCGCAGGTGTTTCAATCCGCGCCGTTCAAAATCCACCTCCGGAACAAGTCCAGATCGATATTGCCGCCATTCAGCGGCAGGCCGACGGTGCGGTTTTTGATTTGGGCACGTTCTTTCAACAGGGCTGCCAGCGGTGCGGCGGCGGCGCCTTCGGCCAGATTGTGGGTGTCGGTCCAATAGGCGCGCACGGCATCGGCGATTTCATCGTCGCTTACCGTGACGATGTGCGACGCGCCATTGCGGATGATGGCCAGCGCGGCGGCATCGGGCATGCGGGTGGCAAGGCCATCGGCTTTGGTGTCGGCGGAATTGGTTTGCACCACATGGCCCGCCTTGAATGACAGCGCATAGGACGGCGCGTTCTCGCTTTGCACGCCCACAATCTCGGTCGAAAGGCCGAGCAGATCGCGTGCCATGATCGCGCCGCAGATGCCCGAGCCGAGTCCGATGGGAACGTACAGGAGATCGAGACCGGGTGCGGCTTCGAACAATTCCAGCGCCCAGGTCGCCACGCCCAATACCAGATCGCGGTGGAAAGAGGGCGCAAAGAACAGCCCGTCACGCTCGGCGATCTTCATCGCTTCCTGGCGCGCGGTGTCGAAATCTTCGCCATGTTCGATCAGCCGCGCGCCGAAGGCCCGCATCGCGGCGTTCTTCTCCTGGCTGTTGCCATGCGGCACGATAATGGTGACCGGCACGCCGAAGCGTTGCCCGGCAAAGGCCAGTGACTGGCCGTGATTGCCGCGCGTGGCCGAGACGATGCCATGGGGCGCCAGGCCCTCGCGCGCCAGCCGCTCCAGATAGATCAGTCCGCCGCGCACTTTGAAGGCGCCGGTGGGCGTGTGGTTCTCATGCTTGACCCAGATCTCGGTGCCCGCGCGCTGCGCCAACAGCGGCCAGCGATATTGCGGCGTGCCGGGAAAGACTGCGTGGATCTTGCGGCGCGCCTCTTCCAGGTCTTCGCGGGTGAACATGGGCGCCTCCGGCAGGGATGGGTGCCATCCTAACGGCCACGTCTGCGATGCCAATCTTGAAGCCGCCCGCGCGGGGCCCAATCTTTATGGGTGAGGCCTTCCCATGAAAGGTGGAACGCCATGCACCCCATCATCCTGCCCGCGGGCACCCCGCTTTGGGCCGAGCTTTTGATCAGCGTCCTGGTCCTGGCCGGGGTCTGGGTTTCGCTGCGCAGCTTCTTTCGCAACCGCGAATAGCCGGGATGCGTCCGGCAAGGGGCTGGTACGGTTAAGCCTTTGGAACGGTTGTGAAAAGTTCCAAAGATAATTCTCCGTGTGCGGAAAAGTCCGTTGTGGAACCCGGGCTTGGCCCTTATACGGAGGGCCAAAGGAGCCCTTCCATGCCCAAACTGCCCGACGACATGTCCCAGGCCGCGATCAAGAAGCGCGCCATCATTTCCGAGGCCACCAAGGCCAAGCCGAAGAGCGAAGAGCCCGTCGTGCCCAAGCCGCGGATCGCGAAAAAGCGCTAGAGCGGTTCCAGGAAAAGTGTTTGCGGTTTTCCGTCCGGGACCGCGACCAAAATAAAATCCCTCTCCGCTCCGGGGATCACCCGGCACGGCAAAGGATGACCGCCACAAAGGCCGTCACCTGCTAAATCTATTCGTCCCGCGCGTTGCGGACCGCTTCGATCCGCGCCAGATCCGTCAGGTGCGCCAGAAGCGGCATGCCGTTCGCCTCCGACAACCGGCGCAAGGATGCCAGCATGTCGGCGGCATAACCTGCCACTTCAGCTTTGGTTGTTCGGGTTTCTTCCTGGATCTTCAATGCATGTGCCATAGGCATTTCCTGGTTGCTTGCTGTTATACGCAACACTGTAGGAACACGCCGCCGCCCCCAGCGACCGTAGTAACGCTAGGCTTTCAAGCTTAACAAATGGTAGCAAAGACACAACCTGCGGACGTTTAAATTGTCTTTCGCATCCTCAATATGGGGACAGCCACGCCGCCGGGCGTCGGCACCTGCATCAGTTCGATGGGTGCAAAGCCGTACGCTTCATACAAGGGCTTGCCGCCCATGGTGGCGCCCAATTCAACCTCACGGAAACCTTCGGCCCGCGCCGCCGCTTCGCACAATTCCAGAATCCGCCGCCCCACGCCCCGCCGCGTGAACGCGGGCGACGTGTACATCGCGCGCACCCGTGCCGGTTCGGTCTTGGGATCGAGCAGGCGCGCATCGCGCCCGGCGGTGTGATTGCCACCGAACAAGGTCGCACGCCGGCTCCAGCCGCCGCAGCCCGCGATCGTGCCGTTGATCTCGATCACGAAATAGGTGCTGTCCGCGATCAGCTGCGTGTCCAGTCCCATCACGGCGTAAGACGCTTGTACTTCGGCGGGAGAAAGAAACTGCGGGAGCAATCCCGCAATTGCGTCGTTCATCAGAACCGTCAAAGCGGGCATGTCGGCCGGAATCGCCAGCCGGTACGTGTGTTTGTCCATCGAAAAATCCCCGCCAGCCCCCTGTTTTGGCACTGGCATTATCGCCGGATATCCGGGAGGCTATTGCCGTTCCGGCGCCTTCGCAACGCGGGCGCTTGAGGGGGGAAAGGCACCCCAAGGGGGAAAAGCAAGAAACGCCATACCTCAGGGAGAACAGCAAACCGCGCGGCGGATGGTCCGGCGCGCCTTCATTCAAGGGAGAGACTTATGAAGTTCAAGACACTCGCGATTGCGACCGTAGCGGCCGTGATCGGCCTGGCCGGTGCGGCCAGCGCCCAGGAAATTCAGCGCATCGGCGGTTCGCCCGGCGGTCCGTTCGTGTCCGTGACGGCCGTGCCCACCGGCGGCAAGACCCTGTATTTCGTTTCGGGCGCGCTGCCCACGCCGGTCTCGCCGCCCGCCAACGGCCAGCCCGCCAATTGGGGCGACACCACCGCCCAGACCAAGTCGGTTTTTGAAAATCTGAAGAAGTCGATGGCCGCTGCCGGTATCGGCTTTGGCGATGTCGTCAAAGCCACCGTGTTGATGGGCCCCGAGCTGAGCTTCGCGGACATGAACAAGGTCTGGCTGACCGAGTTCGGCACTGCCGCACAGCCCAACAAGCCCGCCCGCGCGGCGTTCTTCGTTCATGGCTTGGCGGCTCCTGGCGCCCAGCTCGAAATCGAATT
>DASYDX010000240.1:0-2726 GCA_036499345.1 Rhizomicrobium sp. | reverse complement strand
TATGAGGGGGGAATCAAAGGCCGCACCGTGCTGATCGAGTTTCCCAGTGTCAGTGCCGCAACCGGAACCCATGACAGCCCGGCGTACCAAGAAGCACTGATCGCCCTGGACGGCGGTGCGGATCGCGAGATTCGTATTGTCGAAGGTGTGGAATAACGCCGCCTGAGACGGCTAATTCAGATTGGCCGTGGGCAGTTGCCAATGTTCCAGCGATGAAATCAGGCGCAGCGCGCAGCATATCGCGCCGCCCAGCAAGGCTGCCCATTCCGGCCGCAGCTTGAGGGCGCGCGCCGTCACCAGCACGGTTGCGCCGATCAAAGCCGATGAGGCGATGAAATCCACACGCAGCACGGCCGGTATCTGCATCAGCAGAAGATCGCGCACCGTGCCGCCGCCCACACTCGAAATGCCGCCCAGCATCACCGCGACCGGCGCGGTGAGACCGTAATCGAGCGCCTTTTCGGTTCCCGCCACGGCAAGCAGCGAAAGGCCGACGGCATCGATGGCCAAAAGCAGACCTTCGGGAATCTGCACCACATAACGATAGGCCAGAAACGTCACCAACCCGCCGGTCAGCGCAACGGCCAGCATCTTGCGGGTCCGCAAGGCTTCCGGCGGCTGCGCCCCGATCAGCACATCGCGAATGATGCCGCCGCCCATCGAAGCGACCATGGACACCACCAGCACGCCCAGCATGTCCAGGCCTTTGGCGGCGGCAATAGCCGCGCCCTGGATGGCGAGCGCAAAGGTGCCCGTCAGATCGACGGCAGTAAGAAACGGCCTGACCTTGATCTTCATCGCTGCGCCCCTTGCCCGCGCCGCGATGATATTTTTCAAACCGGGCCGCGTATACAGGCTTTACGGCGCCACGCTCTCGATCATCATCGTGTCGATAGTGAAAGAACCGTTCTCCTTGATCGCAAAATGCCGCTGCACCTCTTCCGGCGCACCGGATTGCAGCGCGCGTATGGCGTTGGCGAACACCTCCGGCGTGCGCATGCGCGCGATCCAGCTTTCATATTCCAGATGCAGCCGCCAGGTGTGGACGCCTGTCACCGTCAGTCCCGCACGCGCGAGCGCGGCCGTCCATTCCGCCAAAGTGTAGTTGCGCACATGCGAGGTGTCGCGCAGCAATTCCACCGATTGCAGATGCGTGTCCAGCAGCGCCAGGCCGGGCGTGAAGACATCCATCATGATTACCGGCGCGCCGGGTTTGGCGACACGGCGCGCTTCACGCAATCCGCCTTCAAAATCATGCCAGTGATGCGCCGAATAGCGGCTGACGACAAAATCGAAACTGGCATCGCCAAAGGGCAACCGGTCCACCGACGCGCGATGGGTGGCGATGTTGGGCAGCTTCTTGTCTTTCGCCGCTGCGGCCACCGCCGCCAGCATGTCCGCCGACAGATCGACCGCCGCCACTTCGTCGGCATGGCGCGCCAGCAGATAGGCGACATGGCCGCCGCCCGTGCCCAGATCCAGCGCCCGGCCAGGCCCCGCCTTTTTCACCAGCGCCTCCAGCGTGACGAGGTCTTCGCCCCGCGCATGCACGGCGCTTTCGACATAGGCATTGGCGCGCGGTCCGAACTGACCGGTCACCAACGCATCATGGGCTTTGGACATGGCTTGCTCCTGCGTTTCGGGGCGGATTTTGCGCCTTCATTAGCATAGTACAAGATTGATAATTATCCTGGTATAAAGACTGCCATGACCATGGATGACCAAAGACGGTTGTTGGGCGATTTTGTGAGGGCCCACCGCGAACGCCTGCCGCCCGAAGGTGCGAGCCTCCGCCGCCGCACCCCGGGGCTGCGGCGCGAAGAGCTGGCGGCACAGGCGGGGATCAGCCTGACTTGGTGCACCTGGATCGAGCAAGGCCGCAATGTGAAGGCCTCACCCCAGGCCCTGTCGCGGCTCGCCCGCGCTTTGAAATTGTCGCGCGCCGAGCGCGGCTATCTGTTCGAGCTGTCCGGCATTCGCGATCCCGATGACCCCTCGATTGCAGAGGCCGCCGATGCGCCACCGTCCCTGGTCGCGGCGGTGGAAGCGGTCGCGCATCCCGCCTATGGCCTGGACCCTCTCTGGAACGCCTGTTGTTGGAACAGCGCCGCCGCGCATCTGTTTCATGGCTGGCTGGACAAAGAGCACCAACGCAATCTTCTGGTTTTCGTTTTTCTCGATCCCGCCGCGCAGACGTTCATTCCCGATTGGAAAGAACGCGCCGCGCGTCTGCTGGCGGAATTCCGTAGCGATTACGGACACAGCTTCGCCGATCCGCGCGCCCGCGAATTGGTGGACCGGCTGCGTGCCGAGAGCGCCCTGTTCCGCCGGACCTGGGACGAACAAACGGTGTTGGAGCGCGAAGGCGGCTTGCGCCACTTCAACCACCCGGCGAATGGATTGCTGCGCTTCGCCCAGCACACATTCGCCCCCGCGGACCGGCCCGGCTACAAGCTGGTGCTGCTCACACCGGCCTGACGCTTCAACGCATTTTCGCGCGGCCAGGACCGATCTTGACGCTCCCGCGAACAAGGCTGGCATGCCGTCACTGCGGCGCTGAAACTTTAGACTCTTCGCCGCCCGGCGCGGTATGAAGCAAAGCCTTTCAGGGAACATTCCATGCGCCAGATCAGCCATTACATCGACGGCCAGGCTTTTGCAGGTTCGGGCGGCCGGCATGCGGATGTGTTCAATCCCGCGACCGGTGAGGTCGATGCGCAGGTGGC
>DASYDX010000239.1:0-2563 GCA_036499345.1 Rhizomicrobium sp. | reverse complement strand
ATCCTGAATGCGCACGGGCGCGCCGTTGCGATACGCGATGATCTGCTTGTTCCAATGCGCCGCGTCGGACAATTGCCCATTGACGTGGATCAAGGTCGCCTGGCTGGGGCCGTTCAACTGGCCGGTGGAGATATTGACGTTGGCGCCCTGCACCGCGCTCGCGACCTGATCGATGCCGATATTGCGGGCCGCCAGCGCGGTCGGGTCCATCTGCAAGCGCACCGCAAAGGCGGCAGCGCCCATCACATTGACCTGCGCCACGCCGCTGAGGGTCGAAAGCTGACGCGCCAGCAAATTCTCGGCCAGCTTGTCGAGCTGATAAAGCGGCATCGAATCCGACTGCATCGCCAGGAATAGGATCGGCGCGTCGGCGGGATTGACCTTCCGCAAGGTGGGCGGCGACGGCATGTTGACCGGCAATTGCCGCGCCGCCTGCTGGATAGCCGCCAGCACGTCTTCGGCGGCGCCGTCGATCTCGCGGTCCAGATCGAACTGGATGGTGATGGAGGTCTTGCCCGAAGAACTGGACGACGTCATCGAAGCGACGCCGGGGATTGTGGAGAACTGATTTTCCAGCGGCGTCGCCACGGCAGACGCGATGGTCTCGGGATCGGCGCCCGGCAAGCTGGCGGAGACCGAGATGGTGGGGAAGTCCACCGCCGGCAATTCGCTGACCGGCAGATTGGAATAGCCGAACAGGCCGAAAATCACCAACGCCGCCATAATCAGCGTGGTGAGAACCGGCCTTTCGATGAAGATCTTGGAGATGTTCATGACGGCATATCGGACGCGGGCGCTGCGACCGCCCCGCCGCCCTTGCGGATGGTGACTTTGGCGCCGGGCACGACGCGCAATTGCCCTTCCACGACCACCCGGTCGCCCGGCTTCACATCGCCCTGAATGGCATCGAGTGTGCCGTCATCGTTCAGGACCTTCACCGGCTTGGAGGAAACGACATTGTCAGGTCCCACCACATAAACATAGCTCGCATCCGGGCCGACATTGACGGCGTCGCGCGGCACCACGGTCGCGCCTTGGACCTGGTTGAGCGTGATGCCGACATTGACGCTCTGCCCCGGCACCAGGCGCATATCCGTGTTCGGGAAAGTGGCGCGCACTTCGATGGTGCCGGTGTTGGCGGAAACGGTATTGGAGATGAAATCGACCGGCGCGATTTCATGGCCATTTTCGGCGCCGGGCATCGGCACGATCGCCTGCAATTTGCCCGCCGTCATCTGATTCTGAACCTGGGTCAGTTGATTCTGCGGCACGGAAATCGACAGCTTGATGGGCTGCACCTGGGCAATGGTCACCAGGGGTGTGGCGCCTGCCACGGTGATGAGATTGCCCGGCTGAATCTGGATCGGACCGGTCTTGCCGTCGATCGGCGACACGATACGGGCATAACCGAGATTTTCCTGCGCGATATTGATCGCCGCCTGATCGGCCAGCACCACGGCTGCATCCGCCTTGGCGGTCGCCACGGCCTGATCGCGCTGCTGCTGGGAAATGGCGTTCTGGGCATAGAGCGCGGTGTAGCGGCGCTGGTCGTTCGCCGCCGCCTGGGCCGTGGCCAGATCCTTGGCGAACTGCGCCTGGGCCTGGGCCAACGCGTTCTGGAAGGGCACCGGATCGATCAGGAACAAGGGATCGCCCTTGTGCACCATCTGGCCTTCCTGGAAGAAGGCTTTGAGCAGCTTGCCTTGAATCTGGGCCGTGACCTGAACCGTCGCGGGCGACACCACCGTGGCGATGGTGTTCAGCATCACGCTGACATCTTGCTTCTGGGCCTGCGCCACACGCACCTGGGCGGGCGGGGCCACATGTTTATGTGCGGGGAACAGCGCGTGATAACCCCACCAGCCCAGTCCGATCAGCACCAGAATGCCCAACCCGATCAGAATCCGGCGGTTGCGCGTCGCGCGATGATCGTTCGCGGCGGCATCGCGTGGTTTGGCGCCTTGGCTGGAAGAGGGAATATATTCGCTGACCGACATATGAGCCTTGCTTGAACGCGGTTGCGCACCCGGCCATGGCGGACGCGGCTGGCTATAGCCCCGGAGTTCCCGAAAGCGATAACCGGCCGCATTTCGGAATAGTCCTGCGGCGCACAATTTTTCTAGCGGTCAAGTCGCTCACAATTGTCGCCAACTTGGCGCACAAATGGTCTGGGATATTACGTTTTTCTTATGTTTACAGCTTGCCCCGCCTGCGTTTGGGCAGGGGTCAAGAATTTCCAAGGGCTTGGCACGGTTCCCGTCGGTTAACAGGACGGTAGCGTTTCCTGCGCGTTCTGACGCACCGGAATGCGTCAGACGGAGAGCTTGGCCAGCGCCTTCAGGATCTGGTCGGTCATCGCTTCGGTTCCGACCTGGGTCATGCCCGGCTGCATGATGTCGCCGGTGCGATAGCCATCGGCCAGCACCTGCTCCACCGCCTTGTCGAGCAGCTTGGCGTCTTCGACGCGGCCGAAGGAATAGCGCAGGCACATGGCGAAGGAGAGGATCGACGCGATGGGATTGGCCAGGCCCTTGCCCGCGATGTCGGGCGCGCTGCCATGGAT
>DASYDX010000238.1:0-10441 GCA_036499345.1 Rhizomicrobium sp. | reverse complement strand
GCCCGCGTCATCGTCGAAAACGGGCGTTTGTTTTTGACACGGAATGGCTTGGTACGAGCTTTGCTTTGACAGAGAAATCGAGCTTCAAACGAGGGGCATCACATGAATTGCTTTAAGCTTACGAAAATCGCGGCGATGTTGCTGCTCCTGGCGCCCGTCGCGGCTCAGGCGCAATCCAGCAGTGCCGCTCCGTCTTCTTCTTCCACTGCGATGGTTTCGGCCGATTATCTGATCGGGCCCGGCGACGAATTGCAGATCTTCGTCTGGAAAAACCCGGATTTGTCGGTGACCTTGCCGGTCCGTCCGGATGGCAAGATTTCGACGCCGCTGGTCACTGACATCCAGGCGCAGGGCAAGACGCCCACCGATCTGGCCGCCAGCCTGCGCGTGGCGCTCAGCAAATATGTTCAAGATCCGGTCGTGAACGTCCTGGTCAAGCAGGTCGCGGCCCCGGGCAGCGCTGCCTCGATCCGGGTCATCGGCGCCGCCGCCACGCCCAAATCCGTGCCATATCGGGCCGGTCTGACCGTGCTGGATGTGTTGATCGATGTCGGCGGGCTTAACACCTATGCCGCGGGCAACGATGCCCAGATCATCCGCACCCAGAATGGCGTCAGCCAGGGTATCCCCGTGCATCTGCGCGACCTGATGAAGGGCGGCGACCTGAAAGCGAATGTGCAGCTCATGCCGGGCGACGTTATCCGCATCCCGGAACGCTGGTTCTGATAGTCTCTCATCCGGCCCTGCCGCGCGGCGGGGCCGGGTGATTTTCACGCCTCGCATCCTGTCCGGTCATCGCCCGGGCGATTTCAAGAAGAACGAATAGCAACATGGTCGGTACCGTACTTACTCTGGTGTATGACGAACTGGTTCGCATCTGGTGCTATCGCTGGACCGCGCTCTGCACCGCGATCGTTCTTTTCATCGCCGGCGCCGCCTATGTCGCCCATTTGCCCAACGTCTATGACAGCTGGGCGCAGATCTATGTCGCCAAGCTGACGCCGCTGGCGCAGGCCGCGCAGAATGTCTCTTTGGGCGGCGATACCTATGGCAGCACCTATGTCGTGCAGAAGACGCTTCTGAACGACGAAAGTCTGAGCAAGGTCGCCGAGCAGCTCAATCCGAATTTTGGCCAATTGCCGCCGGCCGCGCGCCAGGGCGCGATCAATTCGCTGCGCAACAAGATCGAGATCGTTCCCGATTCCGGCGACGGCTTCACCGAATTTCACTACAACGCCACCGAGCCGGTTCGCGCCTATCGCGTGGTCCGGCTGCTGCTGAATCAATTCGTCGCCGCCAACCAGGATCGCGCCACACGCGATCTGGGTCAGGCCGATGTCTTCCTGGACGCGCAGATCGCCGTCTACCAGCGCAAGGTCGCCGAATCCCAGCAGAAGATCGCGGCGTTCCGTCAACGCAATGGCACGAGCGCCGAAACGGCCGATTCCGACGAAGAAGCGTCCGCCGCCGCCGATGTCGATAATGCCCGCGCGGTTTACAATGCCGCCCTGTCCCGCGACGGCGGCGCCGCGCCGCAACAGTCGCAGATCGCGGCGCTGGAAGACCGCATCGCGGCGCTGCGCCTGCAATATACCGATCAATATCCCGACGTGATCGCCGCCCGCCAGCAGCTGGCCCAGTTGCAGCAGCGTGCGGCGCAAAGCACCAAAACCGCTGCCGATCCGGCTGTCGCTTCGGCACGCGGCCAGCTTCTTGCCGCACAGGCGCGTCTGCGCCGCGCGCGGTTCCGCCCCGGCCTGCCGCCGCAGATCGCGGGCCAGGAAGCGGAACTGAAGCGCAATGACGACATGCTGCGCAGCTCGTTGCAGGAACTTCTGTCGCGCCGCGAAGCGGCCCAGATGTCGATGGCGGTCTATGGCGCCAACAGCAATGCGAAATTCCAGATCACCAACCAGCCCACCATTCCGGCTTTCCCGGCCGGTCCCAACCGTTCGCTGTTGCTGGGTCTGGCTTTGTTTGGCGCCATCGCGGGCGGTGTCGGCGCGGCCTATCTGCGCGGCGCCATCACGGGTGTCTTTGTGGCGCCCCGCGAACTGGAAGAAGCTTTCCAGCTTCCCGTCATAGGAACGATTTCCTGGGAGAAGACTTGGCACACGGGAGAGACCGTCGCCGGAGGCCGGAATATTGCGCTCTATGTGACTTTCGGCGTCATTCTGTTGATCGGCACGATCTTGGTTTCGCTTTCGACGTCGCCATGGCTACAGACAATTTACCATAATTATTCGGCGTCCCTGTTGCAGACTTTTGTGAGATAAGGGGCGGCTATTGGCGATGGGTGAGATGAGCAAAGTTCCTTTTGCGGGTAAGGTGTTTCCCGCCGACATAAGTTCGGAAGACGCGGCGATCCTGGCTCCGGCCCGCGAAATCGCCAGTCTGAAAAAGGTCGAAGAGCGGGGCGGCGTGGTCAAGCGCGTCGGCTCTGTCGTTACGCCGCATTTCGACGAGTCGCGCACACGCGAAGATTTTCGCGTCGTCAAACGCCACATCCTGTCGCGCATCAACAATACGCCGGTGGAAGAGGGCAAAGATCCGCGCACCATCCTGATCACCAGCGCCAGTCCGCGCGAGGGCAAGACCACGGTCACCTTGGGTCTGGCCATGAGCTTCATCTTCGAACGCGATTACAGCGTGATCCTGATCGACGCCGATATGCGCTCGCCCGAATTGTCGCGCCGCATGGGTCTGTCGGGAGAGTTGGGTTTGCTGGACTTCCTCGAGAATGAGGAAATCGGGATCGAAGACATCGTCTATCCCACCAGCGTCAAGGGCGTTTACGCGGTGCCGTCGGGCCTGCCGCGCATCACCGCGCCCGAACTGATCACCAGCGACCGGATGACCCAGTTGCTGAAGACTTTCCATGACGGGACCGAGAAAAGGATCGTCATCATCGACTCCGGTTCGGTGCTGGCTTGCAGCGAAACCATCTCGCTGGCGGGCTATGCCGGTCAGGTGCTGTTTGTGGCCGCCAAGGGACAAACCCGCCGGAAAGACATCGATGAAGGCCTGGGGATTCTCCACCGCCAGGCTGGGCCGATTGACGAATCCCGGGTTGCTATGGTCTTCAATAAGACTGATCATTCCAGGTCGCCGGTCCGATATTCTAGAAATTCGTGAATCGGCGTCACTTTTGGTGGCGAGGGGATATGCAGTCTTTGGGGTTTGGCCGGGCCAGCCGCGCTGGTTACGTCGCGTGCGGTTGCGCGCTGCTGCTGGCCGTCAGCGCTTCGGGCGCTTCGGCCCAGCAATCGGGCTTTTCGGGGCTTTTCGGCCCGGGTAGCTCGCTTTCCCCGGGCGAGACGACGGTTGAGGACACCAGGCCCTTTTCCATCACCCCCATGGCGGGGCTCCAGGAAACCTTCACCGACAACGCCCTCCTGACCTCCAACAACAAGGAGGCCGATCTGGTCACCCGGCCGATGGTGGGAGCGCAGATCGATGCGCGCGGCCCCCTGACGGCCAACCTGACCGCCCATGCGTTTTACGACGCCTATCTCAATCAGAGCCAGCTCAGCGGCTTTTCGGGCGACGCCCAGGGCATCGCCAAATACGAACTGGTTCCCAGCTTTCTGTCGATCGACGCCGACGCCTTCCTGACCAATTCCAGCATCTCGACTTTTGGGACGCCGGCGCTCAATCGCGTGGGTCCTTCCAATCAGGTCACCATCGCGACCTATGATATCGGGCCGCATGTGACCACGACGGTGGACGATTTCGCCGATCTCGATGTGGTGGGCCGCTTCGCGCAGGTCTTTTTCCTCAATCCGCAGGGCAGCACCGTCGCCGTCCCCACCGATTCTTCGTTCGTGCAGGGATCGGCCAATCTGGACACCGGCAAGCGCTATCTCGGTTATGAATCGGTCACCAGCGCACAGGTTCAGAGCGACGATCACGATTTTCAGGCCTACAATTTCCAGCAATCTTTCTTTGTCGAGATTTTCCCCAGCATCCGTCTGATCGCACGCGGCGGTTATGACAGCGTCACGCAGCCGGGCATTGTCGATATCAAAGAAGCGATGTGGAGCGGTGGCGCCGAATGGACCATCAATGAAGATTCACGGGTTTCGGTCGAGCGGGGCGAGCGCTTCGGCCGTCCCGCCTGGACCGGCGATGTGCATTTGCGCTTCAGCGAAGGTCTGTATGCCGACGGCCGGTATTTCGAAGCCGTTCAGCCCGGCCAGTTGCAGCTCAACAATGCGTTCGTGAATTTCATTTCGCCGACGCAGCAACTGCCGACGCAGCTCACCAATGGCAGCTTCGCGATCAACGGCAATATCGACGACCAGACCGCGCTCACCAAAACCGCCAATTTGCATCTGGTCTATCAGTGGGATGGCAACGCCATCGATCTGGAAGGGGGCTATAACGACCGCCTGCTCCTGGCGCTCAACTCCCATGACCGTTCGCTGGTCACCGGCCTCAATTATTCGCGCGAAATCGCGCCGGATCTGAGCGCGTCGGCTGGTGTGAATTATTACCGCACTTTCTCCAATCCGTTCTTCGGAGAAAATGACGGAATCGGCGGCAATGTCGCCGTACAGTATAATTTCAATCGTACGCTGCGCGGCGTGTTGGGCTATTCCTACCAGAACCAGCAAGAGACGATCTCGAACACAAGCATTACCGAGAATGTCGTGTTCGCTGCCGTCGCCAAGCAATTCTAACTGCGCGAGCCATGGAGACGGGACCCGGAACATCTTCCATCGTGAACGGCCTGTCCGTCGATGTAGAAGATTATTACCAGGTCCAGTCACTGGAAAAGGCGTATACGCGGGCCGGGTGGGATAGTTATCCGTCGCGGGTCGAGCGCAACACGAACGAGCTGCTCGATATTTTCGCCACGTCCGGCGTGAAAGCCACCTTCTTCACTTTGGGTTGGATCGCGGAACGTCATCCCGCGATGGTGCGCGCCATCGTTGCGGGCGGGCATGAGCTGGCGAGTCATGGCTATGGCCATTACCGCGTCGATTCCCAGAATGCGGAGGAATTTCGCGCCGATATCCGACGCACCAAAGCAATCCTGGAAGATATCGGCGGTGTGGAAGTGCGCGGCTATCGCGCCGCGACGTTCAGTGTGGGCCCGCATACGCCCTGGGCCTGGCCGGTTCTGGAAGAAGAAGGCTTTCGCTATTCCTCCAGCGTCTATCCGGTGGTGCGGGACAATTATGCCAACCCTGATGCGCCGCGCGTACCTTACCACCCGGATGGCGTGAAGAGCTTGATCGAAATTCCCATCGCCACGGTGCGTTTCGGCTCCAAGAATTATCCGGCGGGCGGCGGCGGCTATTTCCGCCTTCTGCCGTACGCGCTGTCGAAAGCGGCGCTGAAGCGCATCAACCGGCGCGACCGGCAATCCGCGGTTTTCTATATCCATCCCTGGGAGATCGATCCGGGCCAGCCCCGTGCGAAAGGCGTGTCCGCCAAATCGCTCTTCCGCCACTACACCAATCTCGCCAAGACCGGCGACCGTCTGCGCCAACTGACCCGCGATTTTCGCTGGGACCGGATGGACAGAATCTTCATCGACGGATCTCCCGCGCGGGCACCGCAAAAGTCCCGCGATGCTGCTGCCTGAAACACCCGAAGCCGCGGCGGAATGGGATGCGTTTGTTGCTTCCCGCCCCGATTCCACTTTCTTTCAGCTTTCCGGCTGGCGCGAAGCCGTCCGGCGCAGCTTCGGCCATAGCTGTCCCTATCTGGTGGCGCGCGAGGCCGATGGCGCAATCGGCGCAGCCATGCCGCTGGTGGAAATTCAAAGCCGCTTGTTCGGCCATTTCCTGATCGGCAATGGCTTCACGGTGGGCGGCGGCCCGCTGGCGGCGAATGATGATGCGCTTCAAGCGGTGCTGAGCGAAGCCGAAGCCATGGGCCGCGCGCGCAACGTCGCCTATGTCGAGGTTCGCGATTGCGAGAAGGCCGCGCCCGGCTGGCAGGCCAGAAGCGATCTTTATGCCGGTTTCGAAGGCCCTATCGCACCTGTCGAAGCCGACAATCTGAAGCAGATTCCCAGAAAACAGCGCGCGGTGGTGCGTAAGGCGTTGGAGCAGGGCTTCACCGTCTCCATCGAACGTACCATCCAGCCTTTCTTCGATCTTTATGCCCGCACCTTGCGTGATCACGGCACACCGATCCTGCCGCGCCGTTTTTATGAAAGCCTTTTGACGGTGTTCGGCGAGGGTTGCGAAATTCTCACCGTGCGCAAGGATGGCGTGCCGATCTCCAGCGTGATGAGCTTCTTTTATCGCGACAAGGTGCTGCCCTATTATACCGGCAGCCTGCCCGAAGCGCGCCGCAGCGGCGCCAACGACATGATGTATTGGGCGCTGATGCGCCGCGCCATCGAACGCGGCGCCACCATATTCGATTTCGGTCGCAGCAAGGTCGGTACCGGGCCCTACAGCTTCAAGAGCAATTGGGGTTTCAATCCGCGCCCGATCACGCATCACTACCTTCTGATCGGCCGCGACAGCTTGCCCAATCTCAATCCGACCAATCCGCGTTACGCCAAGATCATTGCGGCCTGGCAACGCCTGCCGATCCCGGTGGCCAATACGATTTCGCCTTTCATCAGCCGCGACCTGGCGTAAGGCTGCGCGCATGGGCGACCTGCTGTTCCTCACCCAGCGCATTCCCTATCCGCCCGACAAAGGCGAGAAGATCCGCCAATGGCAGATCCTGCGTCATTTGCGCAAAAGCTATAATTTGCATCTCGGTTGCCTGGTCGACGATCCGCATGACCTTCAGCATATCGATACGGTGAAGGCGCTCTGCGCCTCGTCGCATTTTGCCCAGTTGGATCGGGGCCGGGCCAAGATCGCGAGTTTGCGCGGCCTTCTGACAGGCGAGCCTTTGAGTGTGGTTTTCTATCGCGACCGCGGATTGGCGGAGTGGGTGAAGCGCACCTTGGACACGGTCAAACCGGATCTGGTGTTCATTTTCTCCTCCAACATGGCGCCCTATATTCTGGATTTGAAAAAGACCGCGCCTCTGATGGTCGATCTGGTGGATCTGGATTCGGAAAAATGGCGCAGCTATTCGCAGACCCATCGCTTTCCCATGAGCTGGATCTATCGGCGCGAGGCCGACCAGATCGCGGCGCTGGAAGCGCGGATCGCGCGCGAAGCGGATTGGAGTATCTTCGTTTCGGACGCGGAAGCGGCGCTGTTTCAGAAATTGCAGCCCGCCTTCCGAGACAAGGTTCACTATGTCAGCAACGGCGTCGATCTGGACTATTTCGATCCCGCGCTGGAATTCCCCGCGCCCTATGCCACCCATGTGCCGAATTTCGTCTTCACCGGCGCGATGGATTATCCGCCCAATATCGACGCCGTGACCTGGTTCGCGCAAACCATCCTGCCGGTCGTCCGTCGCAGCCTGCCGGAGGCGCAATTCCATATTGCCGGGTCCAATCCCGCGGCCCAGGTGCGCGCGCTGACTTCGCTGCCGGGCGTTTTCGTCACCGGCCGGGTGCCGGATATCCGGCCCTATGTCGCGCATGCCACCGCTTGCGTCGCGCCGATGCGCATCGCGCGCGGCATTCAGAACAAGGTGCTGGAAGCGATGGCGATGGGCCGCCCCACCGTGGTGACGGCGGATGCCTTGGAGGGCATCAACGCGGTGCCCGGGTCCGATCTGCTTCTGGCGGACAGTCCCGATGCGTTCGCGCGTGCTTGTGTCGCCTGTGCCGGTCCGGACGCGGCGGCCATCGGCCAGGCGGCGCGCCGCCGGGTGGCGGGCGATTATGGCTGGCCCAAGCAGCTGGAAAGATTCGACGGCTTTCTTAACGAACGAAAAGCGGCGCCGGTGTTATGACCCAATCGTTCCGGACCCATTCAGCCGCGGGCGCGGCCCGAAGGATAAACCCATGTGCGGCCTGACCGGCCTTTTCGACTGTGCGGGGGAGCGGACATTCGATCCGGCCCTGATTCAGGCGATGACGGATGCGGTGGCCCATCGCGGTCCCGACGGTGAGGGCGTCTATAATGCGCCCGGCATTGCGCTGGGCCATCGCCGCCTTGCCTTCATCGATCTGGCGGGCGGCATTCAGCCAATGCACACGGCGGATGGTGCGCTCACCATCGTTTTCAATGGCGAGATCTACAATTTCCCCGACCTGATGGCGGAATTGAAAGCGCAAGGCGCACAATTCCAAACCCGCAGCGACACCGAAGTGCTTCTGCATGGCTGGCGCCATTGGGGCACCGGCCTGTTCGCGCGTCTGCGCGGCATGTTCGCCTTCGCATTGTGGGACGTGCCGCAGCAGACGCTGGTTCTGGCGCGAGACCGTTTCGGCAAGAAGCCGATGCATTACGCGACCCTGCCGGATGGGCAGATGGTGTTCGGGTCGGAGATCAAATCTCTGCTCAAAATGCCGGGGTTGGACCGCGCGCTCGATCCGACCGCGGTCGAAGATTTCTTCACCTATGGCTATGTGCCCGATCCCAAGACCATCTATGCCGCGATCCGCAAATTGCCGGCCGCGCATGCCTTGATCGCGCGCCGTGGTCAGGCGCCCGAATTGATGCGCTACTGGAATCTGCTGGACAATCTGCATCCCAGCACCACACCTGCCGAACCGCAAAAACAGATGGTCGATGCGCTGCGCCATGCCGTGAAGGCGCGGCTGATTTCCGATGTGGAAGTGGGTGCGCTTTTGTCGGGCGGGGTCGATTCCAGCGCCGTGGTCGCTTTGATGGCGGGCGAGCAGACGGCGCCGGTCAGCACTTTTTCCATCGGCTTCGAAGAAAAAGCCTATGACGAAAGCAATTATGCCCGCGCGGTCTCGGACCGCTATCGCACCAGCCATCACAGCCGCATCGTCGATCCGGGCGATTTCAGCCTGTTGCCGCGGCTGCCGGACATTTACGACGAACCGTTCGGCGACATCTCGGCGCTGCCCACATTCGCGGTCTGCAAGCTGGCCCGCCAGACGGTGAAAGCGGCGCTGACCGGCGATGGCGGCGATGAAATCCTGGGCGGTTATCGCCGCTACGCTTTCTTCGCCGCCCAGATGCGGGCACGGGCTTGGATGCCGGACGCTCTGCGCGCGCCGCTCTTTTCCTTCCTGGCGAACATCTATCCGCACGGCGCGCGGCTGCCGCGGTTCCTGCGCGCCAAGACCACGTTCCGGGAATTGTCGCTGTCGCCTGCCGATGCCTATCTGCGCATGGTGTCGGCGCTGCCGGTGGAAATCCGTGCGCAAATCCTGTCGCCGGAATTCCGCAAGAAACTGGGTGGCTATGATTCCGGCGATATCGTGCGCCAGCATTTCAATGTCGATGCTCCGCTCGATATGCTGCAACGCGCCCAATATGCCGACATCATGACCTATCTGCCGGGTGACATCCTCACCAAGGTCGATCGCGCCAGCATGGCCAATTCGCTGGAGCTGCGCTCGCCCTTCCTGGATCAGGAATTGTCGGACTGGGCTTTCTCGCTGCCCGATGGCTTGAAGCTGGAGCGCGGCGCGGGTGGAAAAGCGGTGCTGAAGAAAGCGATGGAAGCCTTCCTTCCGCACGAACTTCTCTATCGGCCCAAGAAAGGGTTCACCATTCCGGTGTCGGAATGGTTCCGCGGCCCGCTCAAGGACGATGTTCGCAAACTGGCGCATAGTGCGCGGCTGAAGGAATGTGGCTTCTTCGATACCGGTGCGATCAGCGCAATGGCCGAAGCCCATATTGCGGGCAGCCGCGATTTTTCCAAGCCGCTTTGGTTGTTATGGGTTTTTGGCAGCTTTCTGGAGCATGCCGCGCAGGCGGAATAAATTCAGATGAGATGGGCGGCCATGCCGAGCACGGTCCAGCCGGCGAGGGCAAGAACAGTCCAGATCGCCAAGCACGTCCGGAACGGCATTCTCTGATCCGCGTCCATCATGTCCTCCTCGGCAGCCTTCTGCTGCACCGAAGACCGGGGCACCGGAAACGGGACAATGTTGCTTTCTGCCGCGCTCTGTCGCACGTCGCATCCGCCTTGTCTGAAATCCGGAAACTCAGGTCTGCCAGACTGATCTAGCGCGGCCTTGGTTAACAATCGCTTATGGTCCGACCACTTGCAAGCGCGGCGGCGGTTCGGAAACGCTGTAAGCCGATGCAACAATTGCAGAATTGAAGCGATCTTCAAATCCATAACGCGCTGCAGCAAGGAACAAGGCCTTGTTTGCGCGCGCGGTAGCTTCCCAACTGAATTGCTCTGCATAAGTCCGCACCGCATTGCGGTCGGGCGCACCGTCGCGCAGGTCTTTGATCGCCTGCGCCAGTGCGCGCGCGGACCGTTCTTCGACCAATTGGCCAAGCGCGGAATCCTGAATTACTTCGGGCGTGCCGTTCACATTGGTCGCCGCCACCGGCGTGCCGCAGGCCATCGCTTCCAGAAGTACATTCGCCCAGCCTTCACGCGAAGACGCGAGCACGAACATATCGGCGGC
>DASYDX010000237.1:0-2661 GCA_036499345.1 Rhizomicrobium sp. | reverse complement strand
GCCAGCGCAAAAGTGGAATCGCCGCCAATGTCGATATTGCGGATCGAGTCCATCTGGATTGCGACAGTCAGCGTCATGAAAATCCCACTGCGTTAATCGTCGGCGCGCCAGACATCGGCAAGATGCCGGGGCGGGCGGTGCGGCGCTACCGCGATAATATCGAACCGCGCACCCCGTTTGGCCAGTGCCGGGCGGCTTGCGAGATATAGGGAGGCGGCGCGGGCAATGCGAGTCCGCTGCGCCGGTGTGACTGCCTCGGCGGCATCGCGCGCGCGGCCCCGCGCTTTGACCTCGACAAAGCAGACCGGGCCGAAGGGGCAGAGCGTGATGAGGTCGATTTCACCGGCATGGGTTTTGACCCGGCGGCCCAGAATGCGATGACCCTTGAGCCGCAGCCACCAGGCCGCCAGCGTTTCGCCGCGATGACCGCGCGCCTCGGCCTGACGCCGGTCAGCCATTCTTCAACTCAAGACCGCGGGCATAGACAGCCTTGCGCGGAACGCCGGTCAGGTCTGCAATCATCTCCGAAGCGGGCTTGAGCGGCATGAACGCCAGTGCCGATGTCAGCGCGGCATCGACCGCGGCGAAATCGGCTTCGGCGGCATGCGGCGGTGAAACCAGCAAAGTCACTTCGCCTTTGGGCGCGCCATCTCTTTCATAGCCCGCAGCCAGATCGGCCAAAGTGCCGCGCCGCACTTCTTCATGCAGCTTGGTCATCTCGCGCGCCACGGCACCGCTGCGCGTGCCCAGGACCGCCGCCATGTCCGCAAGACATTCGGCCAGACGGGGACCGGATTCGAAAAAGATCAATGTCGCGCGGATGGATTTCAATTCTTCCAGCGCGCTTTGCCGCTCGCCAGACCGGACCGGCAGAAAGCCCGCGAACAGAAAACGATCCGATGGCAGACCCGACAACACCAAACCCGTCAGCGCCGCCGATGCACCGGGCAAGGCTTCGACGCGAACGCCTTCCTCGATGGCCGCGCGCACCAGCTTGAAGCCAGGATCGCTGACCAAGGGCGTGCCCGCGTCGCTGACCAGCGCGATGCGCGCGCCGTTTCGAATTTGCCCCAACAGGCGCGGACGCTCGCGCGCGGCATTGTGATCGTTATAGGCGGTGAGCGGCTTGGAGATGCCATGAATGGCCAGCAGCTTGGAGGTCACGCGGGTATCTTCCGCGGCGATCCCATCGACCTGCTTCAGGATATCCAGTGCGCGCAGTGTGATGTCGCGGGCATTGCCGATGGGCGTGGCGATGACATAAAGACCAGGCGGCGGCCCGCCCTTCGAAGCGTCGGGATCCTTCAAATCGCCCAGATGTTGCGGTTTACCCGTGGCGACGCTGCCCTTACTCTGCGCCGGCTCATGTCGGCCTTCCTGGGAACTTTTCGATGATTGGCGTTTCTTCATTCCGGCCGACGGTCCGTTTTGCCCGCCTTTGTGCCATCCTGGCCGCGGCGGCGATAGCGGGATTGAGCGCCTGCACCCCGCCACCGCCTCCGCCGCCGCCGCGCATTGTGGCGCCGCCGCAGCCGGTCGCCGGCAATCCGCTGGATAAAGACCTGCCCAGCTATCTGCGCCTGCCCAACACACCGCCCGGCACGACCCCGATCCGGGTAGGGATTATTCTGCCCTTCTCCAGCACGTCGGCGGGTACGCGCAATTTGGCACAGGCCATGTTGAAGGCCGCCGAACTGGCCGTGTTCGACAGCGGCAATCGCGACATCATGCTGATCACGGCCGATGAAGGCAGCTCGCCTGCCTCGGCAGGCGCGGCCGCCACCACGCTTCTGGGCCAGGGCGCGGAAATCATTCTGGGACCCTTGTTCGGCCCGTCGGTTTCGGCGGTGGCGCCGATTGCACGGGATCGCGGCATTCCGGTTCTGGCCTTCTCGACCGAGCGCACGGTCGCGGGCAATGGCGTCTATCTGCTGTCCTTCCTGCCGCAGAACGAGGTCAAGCGCGTGGTGGGCTATGCCGCCTCGCAGGGCCGGAAGAATTTCGCGGCGATGGTGCCGCAATCGCCCTATGGCGATCTGGTCTCAAGCGTTTTCGATGACGCGGTGAAAAGCGCCGGCGGCAAGGTGGTGGATGTCGAGCATTTCACGCCGGACGCCAGCATGGTGATGGCGCCCTCCGCCGCCATCGCCAAGACCAGCGCCGATGTGATCATGATCGCCCAAGGCGGCACAGTGCTGCGCGCCATCGCGCCATCGCTGGCGTTCAATGGCCTGGACCCGGCCAAGGTCAAGCTGCTGGGCACCGGGCTTTGGGACGATGCGGGCATCGCGCGGGAACAGGCGCTGGATGGCGGCTGGTTCGCCGCGCCAGAACCCAATGCCGACAACGCCTTCAACGACAAATTCCGCGCGATTTACGGATCAACACCGCCGCAACTGGCGTCGCTATCCTATGATGCGGTGTCGCTGGTGGCACTGCTCGCCAAGGGCGAGCCCTATCACCGCTTCACCAATGCATCCTTGATGGACCCCAACGGCTTTGCCGGTATCGATGGCATTTTCCGCTTCAACGCGGACGGGACGTCGGAGCGCGGTCTGGCCGTGCTGGAAGTGCAACAGGATGGCTTTCATGTCGTCAGCCCCGCGCCCAAGACGTTCCAGCCGAGAAGTTTTTAGAGTTCGGACACGCAGCAAGCGATCA
>DASYDX010000236.1:0-9280 GCA_036499345.1 Rhizomicrobium sp. | reverse complement strand
TGCCAACCATCAGCGCCGAGGAGACGTCGGCCGTTTTATCTTGCCGTCGCCGTCTTGTTGTGGGGATAGGCCGGTGTCCCTGAGATGGGCAGATTCCAACCGGCAACAGGGAAATGGAATGGCGTGCAACCGTCATGGCGCCGTTGCCGCAGAAGACCCGCCGACGAACAAGCCATGGGCCTGCGGAGCAAGCGCAAAACTCTGGTGGGCCGAGGTGAAATTGCCTGACGTTGCGTTCGACAGTTGAGCGGTGGAAGTGTTGCCGGAGGCCGCGCCGACAAACAGCACCAGGCGGGGATCGAGCGCCAAACTCTCTGCGCTACCCGGTTGCGGCAGATGCAGTGCCGCCGCCAATCTTGTCATGTAGGTCCGCGTTTCTTCCGGCAACGGCTTGCCCGTTGCCAGATGATCGTCATAGCGCCCAGGTCCGGCATTATAGGCCGCTAGAAAGCCGCTGGTGCCGTAGCGGTCCAGCATCAGCTTGAGATAGGCCGTGCCCGCCAGGATGTTGTCATGGGGATCGAACGCATTGCCGCCAAGTTGCAAGCCGGCGCGCAATTGCTGCCAGGTCTGTGGCATCAATTGCATCAGGCCGAGCGCACCTTTGGCGGAGACGGCATTGGCATTGCCGCCACTTTCCGCCTGCATGACGGCCGCGATCCAATCGCGCGGAATGGCAAAGCGCGTTGAGGCTTCCGTGAGCGCTGCGGCAACAGGGTCGCTTGCAGCGGTCACCGCCGGTGGGGCCTCACCACGGTGCTGTCCCTTGGCATGTGCCAGGCTCCCGGCAGCGAGGATCAGCGTCAGCGCCAGTGCTCCGCATCGGGCGGCCCAAGGGGCTTGGGAATGACAAGCGGTTGCGAGATTTGCGCCAACCCTGCGGAGGCTGGTGCTCGCGGCAAGCGCCGGGCTCATGGCGTCGCCACCACGATCAGCGGCACCGCCCGTCCGAGCAGACTGGACGCGGGCAGTGTGCCGAAATACCGCCCATCAAAGGAATCGGGAATGGCAGGATTGAGGAGAAACACTTCGCCGGGCTTGATCCTGTGGCAACCCTGCCAGTCGGGCAGGGGGCGGCCTTTGCGGTCGTTCGGCAAAGCCCGCGCCACGGCATGACCATTGAGCACAATGTCGAGCCGATTGCGGCATACGGTGGCGCCCGCTGTGGCGGCGAGATGTTTGAGCAGCGGCAAGCCCAGCGGCAGGTAATGGCGCACCGCCATGTAAAGTCCCAGCGGCTTGGGTGGCGATACCGCGACCAGATCGCCGGCATGCGGCGGCGTATCGGGATGCACGCCGTAAAGCCCGATGGGCACGCTGGGACTGGCGTTCCAGATCAATCGCGGAATGCGCGGGATCGCATGGCTGATCGCGACGATGCCGATGGCGGCGGCGCCTAGGATGAGAATGGCGCGCGCGCTCATGCCAGCCTCCGCCGCAGCCGCCAGACCAGATGGCGGGTGCGCGAATAGGGGGAGGGATCGAACCCGGCTACCAACCGATTGTGGACATGGCGCCAGTAATCGGGCGAGGCGTCGGCGGGGTCGATGTCCAGCGCCGCGACGCTGTCGATCATGACCAGGACACGCTGGACCTTGGGCCAGCCGTGAATCTTCAGCAGCACTTCACCGCCTGGCCGAACATGCGGCAGTATGACGAAGGGTTCGCCGGAAGAGACGGTGCGGATCACGGTGATTTCGGAAACGATGGTGCCGAAGTCGTTCGCCATCCAGCGGACGAAGGCGAAGATCGCGCCAGGATTGAAATACACCGTGCGGTGGGCGCGGTCCTGGATCTGTTCGCCGCTGGTGTGGCCGAAGGCAATCCAGTGTTCGATTTTCTGTTCGATCCAGGTCAGTTCGACGCTGGTGGGTTGATCGGCGCGGAGCGCGCTTGGTGCCGAGGACGGTGCGGTCATGGCGTGGCCTCAGCGCTTGGGCGCGCGCGGCGCCGGTGCCGGCCTGGTGGCGGAGCTGGGGCGCGGCGCTTGCTGCTCTGGCGCCCCACGCTGAGCAGCCGGGCCTTGGCCGTCCGGCCAGCGCGCGGGCAACACCGTGTCGGTGCCCGGATCGGAGGTGGAGCCGCGCCTGCCGCGCGCCGCCCAGATGTCGAGGTCTGGAATGGCATAGACCACGCGCCCGCCCAGCTTGTGATAGGCGGGGCCGGTGCCATAGGTGCGGTGCTTTTCCAGCGTGCGGCCGGACAGGCCCAGATAGCGTGCCGCTTCGGGCGTGCGCAGCAAACGGTGCGGGTGGTCGGAAATATGATCGCTCATCGTGTCGGCTCCGTGGTTGGAGCGCCGCCGGTGGAAGCAGCGCGGGAGCGGGCACGATGGCGAAGGGCACCGGGCGAGGGGCCATGGCGAACAGCGCGATGGGGCAGATCGCCATGCCAGCAAGATGCGCAATCCGGACGCGGGAGCCGGAACCCGCGCCAAGAAACAGCGTCAGAACCGATTGCGGAACGGATAGAGGAGCAGATGCCGGTAGCCGCCATCTCGCAGATGAATGCCCAGCCGCACCAGGCGGATGGTGTAGTCGCGCAGGTCATGGGTTTCCCATTCCCGCGCGGTCATGGCGCCGATACCGAACAGCCCTTTGGCGATCTCGCGGTAACTGCAATGCTGCTGGCGGGCATCGAGCGCGCGCAACGCAAGCACCAGCCGGGTGCGATGTTGCGCCGTCAAAGGCTTGGGGCTTTTGCCGGGCTTTTTGCCGGAGGCTAATCGCCAAAGTTGCAGGGCGGCGGCGCAGCGTATGTCGAACAGTCGGTCGAGTGGCAGCAGCACGGCGGGGTGATCCAGATGCGCGCTGCACAGGAACAGACGAATTGCCGGATCGTCATGGACACGGAAATAAGTGTCCGCCCCGGCGTCGAGCTGCATCAAAAGCGGATTGGGCTGTGCGTAGGCCGGGTCAACCAGTGTTGCAGCAGCGTCGGCGACGGGCACGATGGTGGGCAGCGCTTGCACGCTCCACGGCACATCTCGCGCGGCGCTGCGTTCCGACAACCCATCGAAATCGCACCCCCCAACGGAGCGCGAACAGCTCCTCTTCGGCGCGGGTGAGGGTGCGTCGGCGCGCGACCTGTTTCAGCAGGCGCATTTCCTTCAGGAAGGCCAAGTTTCGGCGCAAATATTCCCAGGCGAATCCAGGAGCATCGAGAGGTTTAACCTCACCGTATGCGCCCGGATCGCGCCAATTGAGGCGACCCATGGGCGACTCCAACGCGATCGGAACGCAATGCGACGCGGGGAAAATGCACGCGCAGGTGGAATCCCATCAATGCGCGGTGTGCATGGGGTCCAGCGATTTTTGCAGGAACGATTGCTAGTTGGGTTTGCCGTAGATCAACTGACGATAGCCATTTTCGCACATCCAGCGGGCGCGCGCGAGATGACTCTCCCACGCCGTCTTGGCGCGGGCTTCATCACAGGCCGGGTCCAGATGCAGCACGATCTTGGCGACCTCTTGCCAGTCGGCACCGTCCTTCTCAGCATCGAGCAGGCGCAGATAGGTGATGAGATGCTGTTCGTCATACTTGGTCAGTACGACGGAATCTGGCGCCCGGTCAGCAACGGGGGGGTCGAGAGGCGGCGATTGCATGTGCCAGCAGGCTCCAATGCGGGCGAGACCGGTATGGTGGCCAAATTCCATGACAATTCGGTAAAGGCTAACATGCCGGAAGCCATCTTGGGCATGGGGCACGGCCCCGCCCGGCGTCAGCCGGGCGGGGCGGCGCCGGTGGATTAGACGGCCTTGATCTCTTTGACCGTGTCTTCCTTCTTGCGGTTCCAGTAGGCGCCGAAGCCTTCCCCTTCGCGGTCCTGCATCAGGATGGCGTAGATCGGCGCGACCAGGCCGGGGAAGTCGATGGTGAGCGAAAGATAGTCTCTTTCGTCTTCGGTCTGCTGCGGCCATGCCGACCCGATCTCCACGCGGCCGACATAGATGCGATGGGTAGGCGCCCGCTTGTTGGCCAGCGGCGGGTCGATCTTGGTGACGCGGACATTCTTGGTCGTGAGCTGCAGCATGAAAAGCTCGCCCTCAAAACCGTTGGTGATGGATTTGAACGTACCGATGTGAGCCATGATATTCTCCTGTTGGTTTCGAGCCGCGACCATCGCGAACTCGATGGCGATCACCGGCCTGAGACGAACGACGCCGCACCCGCTTGCGGGCCGGAGCGCAGCGGAGGATGCCGGAGGCCAAACTTTCTTGTTTTCCCGCGAGGAATGCGCGCAGCGCAGGGGAAGAAAGTTTTGCCGCAGGCATTGCGGTCCAGGCGTTCGAGGCGCAGCCGGTCTCAGGCCTTGATTTAGCCACGAGATTTCGCGTGCGTTCGCGCGTCTTGAAACACAAGCAGGAGCAGCAGGGCCAGTCGGTGCGCTCCGTGCAAGCCATCGCCACGCTCGGGCGAAGCATTAGAAACGGCAGCGTAGAAATGTCGGCGCCGCCAGCGACGCGCCGGCCAACCACGCCAAGGCACCATTATCGTTTTGTAGATCGCGCGCGGTCGAATGCCGCTCAGATCGCAGCGCGGACTATGTTCGCATAGCATTGTCCCGGCCGTCGCACGACCGTGCTTCTGTCCAGGACCAGGAAGGCTTTAGCCTGGGGCCGCGAAACGGTCAGGAGAAGCCGCCGTCCGGGCCACAACCGACGTCCAGGCCAATGCCGCGACCCGGGCGAAGGCCGTGCCGCCCACCATCAGGGCGCCCAGGATGGCGACGGCGCTACACCAAGCTGGGCCAGCGCCCGTCATCCGGGCAAATCCCAGCGCCGCATGATAGCCCGCGATCCCCGCCGGAACAGCGAACAGCAGCGCGATGCTGACGCGCGCCAAGGGCGCGCGCAAATGGGCGAAGGCCAGTTGGCCGAGCCCGAGTGTGATCGCCGCCGCCAAGACGGCGAGCAGCATCGCGCCCAGAACGCTGGAGTGATGATGGTAGGACCAGACCCCAACGGTCATGCCGAGAAAGCAGGGCAGGGCATAGACAGCCAGGTTGAACAGAAGCCAGCACAGGAAGGCCAGCACGAACACGCAAAGTATCAGACCGAGAACGAGCATGGTGGTGCATCCCCAAACGAGGTTGAACGGAATGCGCCTCCACCAACCACCATGGCGCGCTGCCATTCTAATCCAACTGGAATAGGGATCAAAGCGATCCGCCGTTCATGTTGCCGGCGGTCGCGCGATCAATATTCCTCCGCCAGCAGGACGGTAAGAACGCGGCGGCATGTCTCGATACTGGATGGTTCGGGCGCATGGCTATCGCGGTCAGGGTGGTAATAGTCGATTTTCCAGAACAGCTTTTCCCCGAACAGCGTGATGCTGCCAAAATCATGTTCGCCAAAGGGATCGTTGTCTTCTGTCCAGTCTGAGAAAGCGGCGATGACCTGTTTGAACGCGTTGAAGCGGGCATTCACATCGGCGGGAATTGGCTCGCCGGTCGGTATCTCGCCCGCCAGGAGATAGGCAACGCCTTGGGTGACAACCCAAGTGGCGTTGACGGTATCGGGCCGGGTTCGTGCCAGATCGTTGAGACGGCGGATTTCAGCGGTCTTGTCGGTCATGGGTGCCTCTTGAATGAGACGGCTCCCGCGCCCCGCCGTAGCGGGGCGCGAGATTTCCGTCAGAGGCCCTTGGTGGGGCGGGTTTGGGCCGGAAAGCGCATCCAGCCGGGGCACCAGTCTTTCGACTTGGCGGCGGCGGCAGCGAGTGCGGCCCTCATGTCCTTGAGTTTGGCGGACATCAGCCGGTCGGCTTCCTTCTTGCCCGCCACCTCGGCCAGCATGGCGCTGGTGGAGGCACGGTCCCGGAGCAACTCAAAGAATGTCGCGTCCGGCGTCCAGTGCAGCCTCGTTTCCACACCGGCATGTTCGCCAAAGCTATCGGTGACGGCGCTGCCCGACGCCAGCGTTTCCGCCATCACCAAGGCCGCGATGCGGGCGACCTCTTTGTCCTTCAAGGTGAGAAGGTGACGGAAGACTTTGACGGTGGTGTCATCGTCACCGCAGCCGCGACCTGAGATGCCGGAACCGCTGGCGGTGCCCTTCAAGGCCGGGGCCAGCTGCGCCTTAACCGCCTTCGCTTCGTCCGCGAAGGCGGATTGCGCTGCGCTCTTGGCGAGACTTTCGCCAATCGCATCGACACGGACGCCCGCACGGTCGGGCGACACGCGCCAGTTGCCGCTGGCGGCAATGGCATGGGCGATCATCAAGCGCAGCGCATCGGCGGGATGGGCGATGACTGCCAGCCGGACCACGGCGTGGCGGTGCAAGTCGAGATAGGATTGCATCGCTTGGGTGATGGCGGGACGGGCGGGCGTGTCCTTGCCATTCTTCTCCAGCTTGGCCTTGGCCGCTGCCCGCTGCTCCTTCTTCTCGGCCTCCCGCAATTCGCGGGCGGTAATAAAGCCTTCATGGAAGCGAACTTCGCCGGTATGGGTGAGTTCGATATAGACCCGGCCCCCATCCTTCTTGGTCGCCTTCACAAAATCCCATTGCGGCCACTGCTTGCCGCGTTCCCACACCACAACCTCGGTCCATTTGGCGGCGAGATACTGGTCGCGGCGCTCGGCGATAGCCGCGTCCTGGGCTTCCCAGAAGGTATTGGCATCGGTGAAGAAGCTGTCTTCGCTGAACAGGTCGCCGGTGATCTTCTTGGCGAAGGGGGCAAGGTCGAACAAAGCGAACTTGGTGCGGATGGCGGCACCACCGAACAGCCAGCCTTTCAGGTCAGTGCCGCAAGGTTGCTCGTCGTCCTTGAACAATTTCAGCCAGTCGCGCTGCTGGGTCTTGGTCGCCATGGTGAGAAGGCGCAAATCGCCCGCGTCCAGATGGTCACCCCGATACAGTTCACGGATGGCGGGCAACAGATTGGCGATGGCGAGGTACTGCTGCACCTCCCGTTCGGTTTTGCCGTAGGTGCGGGCGATTTCGCCCACGCTGCGGCCCTTCAAGGTGAGCGACAGAAACGCCTCGTAATAAGTCAGTTCGTCGGCATCTTCGCGGGCGAGGTTTTCGGTGAGGGATATTTCCAGCGCCTCGGCATCGGTCAGGCCCTCACGCACGTCGCAGCCGATATTGGGAAAGTTGCCTTTCTCATCCGCGATGACGCGGGCGGCATAGAAGCGCCGCCGCCCGGCGATTATCTCGAAGCCTGTGTTATTGGGCCTGACAATCAGCGGGGTTTGGATGCCTTTTTCCCGCACGGTGGGAAGAAGGTTGGCGGCGATAACCGCCATGCGCTTGATAGTCGGCTCTTTTTTCTCCGCGCGCATATTGAGCGGGGAAACGTGCAAATCCGATAGCGGTATCGGGTGTATGGTGGCGCTGTTATGCCCGGCTGTGATGGCGACGGTTTCGGTGGCGTGGTTCTGCGTATCCATGATGTTGTACTCCTTCAAGTGATGCGGACGGGGAAGGCGCGCGACCGGCTGTCCGCGATGCTGGTCGCGGGTTCGGTCAGGCGGCGATTTCCGTGTCGCGGCTATCGGTGAAGGCCAGCAGGAAGTCCGAGGCTTTGGAGGCGTGAGACGCAGCGCTGACGATGGCGCGGCTGTCGTTCTTCAAGACCTCAAGCCAGTTGCCGATATAGTCGGCGTGGCGCACGGTCGGTACGATGCCAAGCGAGGCACACAGAAAAGCGCTGCCCATTTCCGCGACCAATTCCTCGCGGGCATAAGCGGTGCTGCCAAAGCGTCCGGTGAAATCCCGGTTCAGCCGGTGCTTGGCTCCGCTCCAATGGGTCAATTCATGCAGCGCCGTTCTGTAAAAGTTGATCGGCTCGAAAAAGCTCTCTTGCGGTGGGGTGTGAATGCTGTCGGTGCCGGTGTGGTAATAGGCTTTGGTGTCGTCGCGCGGGAATTGCGCGCCTGTGGCGGCAATCAATGCCTCGGCGGCGGGGATCGGAAGCCGCTGCGATACTTGTTTGGGCTGGACGGTGGTGTCGAAGGGCAGGCCATCGCATTGGGCGACGTTGAACACCGTGAAGCGTTTGAGAAACGGAACGCGCCGTCCGCTGTCGTCGCCGCCCGTATCGCTGCCGGTTGATGCGGTGCCCGCTGCGCCGCCGTTCTTCTTGGGCGTGAAGGTATCGGCATAAACGACGGTGGTGCCGCGTTCGCCTTTGCGGACATTGCCGCCGAACTGCAGCGCCTGCTTGAATGTCAGCCAGCGATTGACGGAAAAATTCCGCTCAAACAGCGCGTCCCATAACAGCAGGATGTTGACGCCGCTATAGGCGCGGTTGGTGGTGGCATTGCGGGGGATGGAGAGGGTTTGATCTTCGGCCCAAGGCTGCACCCAAGGAATGGTGCCCGCCTCGATCTGGCGAATGATCTTGTCTGTTATCTCCTGATAAAGCCCCGGTCTGGATGCCGGGTTTTGCTCTGTCCTGTTCTCGCTCATAGCTGGTGCCTCGCTCCAAAAATCGCGCGGCCTGCCCCGGAATGGGGGTGGGCGGCGACTTGCGACCGAGTGCGGCTGGGCCAGTTCAGAACCCGCAGGCCCGCGTGTGACGGGCCGGAGGGCTGGAGCGCAGCGGAAGACCAGGAGCCGGGGGAGGGGGATCACCCGGCCTGCACGGAGCGAAGCGAAGGAAGGCTGGGGAAACCGCCGGCGCCCGGTTTCGCAGAAGGCCGGTGCGCGCCGCATAAAAGGGAGCGCCGCCCACCCCGCTTCCGGGGCTGGCCTTCAAAACAAAGCGGCCCGCCGTAGCGGGCCTGCCACGTCACTTGCTTGCGAGAGGATCGTTACCCGGATGGGACAAGACCGGCGCAAGCTGGGCTTGGGGCGCCAAAGGCGCCTAGAGCCGTCCCGCTAGGGCACGCCCAAATCTGTTAGGTTGGTCTATCGAGATGGCTCAATTGCCGGAGGGAATATATGACCGACTACCTTTACGACCAGAATGGACATGCCGTCGGATTCCGCCGCGGCCGGTACATCCACGACATGCATGGTCGGGCGATAGGACAAATTAGCGGCACACATGTGCACAAGCTTTCGGGCTCATATGTGGGCGAGCTCGACGACGACATGGTGTTGGACAAACACATCGGAAATTTCGGCAACGTTGGGAATCCAGGCAACCCCGGCAATGCGGGCGCCCCGGGTAATCCCGGCAACAGAGGAAATCGAGGCAACAGGGGTTACAACGACGTTTTTGCCGAGCTCCTTGAGTAGCTGATGTCACTCACCAAAAAGCAATCTGCGCTAAAAGCCGAGATAGAAGCCATCGCTTCCCGAATAAGCATGGACCACTGGGATATAGATGA
>DASYDX010000235.1:0-2729 GCA_036499345.1 Rhizomicrobium sp. | reverse complement strand
GGCGCCGCGCATGCCATCTACAAGCTGGTGCGGCTCGATGCCGGCCAACGAAAGAGCCCCTCCGGCTACGTCTCCGGCTTGCTGCACGGAATGTTCAAGAGCCCGGTCATTGTCACACCGATGGAGCCGCGGCCTTTCGGCGTGCAGGGGTTCAATTTCGGCAACAAGGATAGCGGAACCGGATTCGCGCTGTTCCGGTTGAATGCGGATATTCTGTCGATCTGGATCGTCGCGGTGCCCGCCAGCGACATTGGCTGGGCCATTCCGGTGACGGCCAGTGTGGCGCTGTCGCTCAGTTGCGATTCCGACTTGGCGCCCGCGCCGCGTCCCCGCGATCCCGCGATGGCCGCCACCGCGGTCTCCGCCCGTTGCCTGGAAGGCGCCTGTGAGGACAGCGATTTCGCCGCCGCCTATCTAGACAAATTCCGCCTGGGCTATGTTCACGCCCGGAGCGGCGATGTTTTCCTGGTCGATCCGCGGCGGGATTTCTGGTTGAGCGGCCAGGAAGGGCCTGGCTATTACCGCCAGGTGGGCGGCGAGAATGAGAAGATGGTGCCGGGGCGAATGAACTGATCGCGTGCGTTACCGCGCCTTCACTTTCACATACTCGCCGGGCGCATCGCCCAGGATTTCCAGCTTTCCGTCGCCGGGCTCACGCGCGGCGATTTTCTCGCCGGACAATTTCGACAGCCAGACATTCCAATCCGTCCACCAGGAACCGGGATGTTCCTCGGCCTTGTCGCGCCAGCCTTCCAGCGTCTCGGTTTTCTTATCATTGGTCCAATATTGATACTTGTTGGCGGCGGGCGGATTGATCACGCCCGCGATATGCCCCGACCCGGAAAGAACGAAACGCGCGGGGCCGCCGAACAGCTTGGTCGCCTTGAATACCGATTGCGCCGGCGCGATATGGTCTTCACGCGCAGCTTGAAGATAGACCGGCACTTTCACTTTGAAGAGGTCGAGCTGCACGCCCCCCAGCATCATTTTGCCCAGCGCGAGCAGATTATCCTTGTAGCATTGGCGCAGATAGGAAAGGTGCAGCTTCTCAGGCATGCGCGTCGTGTCGCTGTTCCAATAGAGCAGATCGAACGGCATGGGCGATTTGCCCAGCATGTAATTGTTGATGACGAAGGACCAGATTAAGTCGTTGGCGCGCAGCATGTTGAAGGTGCCCGCCATTTTGGCGCCGTCGAGCACGCCGCCCGCGCGCTTCATCTGCTGCTCCATCGCTTCCAGCTGCGCCTCATCCACGAACACCGAAAGATCGCCGGCTTCGCTGAAATCGGTCTGCGCCGCCCAGAAGGTCGCGGAATGGATACGCGCATCTTTCTCGGCTGCCATATAGGCGAGGGTCGCCGCCAACAGCGTGCCGCCGATGCAATAGCCTACGCAATTGGGGTCTTTCACACCGGTCGCGTCGTTCACGGCATCCAGCGCGGCAAAGATCCCGTCGCGCATGTAATCTTCGAAATCCATCTGGGCCAATGCGCCATCGGGATTGGCCCAGGATACCACGAACACAGTGTAACCCTGCGCCGCCAGCCAGCGGATGAAGCTGTTCTCAGGCCGAAGGTCGAGAATGTAGAATTTGTTGATCCAAGGCGGAAAGATCAGAAGCGGGCGCTCATAGACTTGTTCGGTCGTAGGTGTGAATTGCAACAGCTCGATCAGCTTGTTGCGGAACACCACTTTGCCGGGCGCGGTGGCGATATTCTCGCCGATGGTGAAACCGTCCGCAGACTGACGAATGGCAAGCTCGCCCCGTCCGCGCTCGATATCGGAAATCAGATTGCTCAGGCCCTTGACCAGATTTTCCCCGTTCGATGCCAGCGTGGCGCGCATCACTTCGGGATTGGTGAGAAGGAAATTGGTGGGGGCGAAGGCGTCGGCAAATTGGCGTGTGTAAAATTCGATGCGGCGGCGTTCCTTCTCCGGAATGCCGTCGATATTGGCGACCATTTCCTGCATCGCACCGGCGGTGAGGAGGTAGGATTGCTTGATGAAATCGAAGATTTCGTTCTGCTGCCAATCGGCGTCGCGGAAGCGCCGGTCGCCGGGCGCGGGCGCGGCGGTCGGTGTCACGCTGGCATCGCCCAGCATGCGGCGGGCGGTTCCTTCCCACAGCCCCATCCAGTTCCGCCACAGGCGAACCTGTGTGTCCATCACTGTTTCGCGGTCAGATCCCATCGCGTTCAGCAGCGAGAAAAAGGCGCCGGATAGATTGAGCGGATCAAGCGGACCGGGATTTTCGCGTTTTGCCCAGCGGGTCAGGAAATCGCTCATCAGCTGGCGGCTTTGGACCGCCACCTCGAACAGGTTGCGAGCGAATTTCTCACGGTCCAGATGGGCGAAGAGATCCGACAGCGAGGCAGGCGATTCGGGAGGCGGCGTGGATTGTTTCTGGGCCATGGGGTCAGCCGTTGCGGGCAAGGGGGTGATAACGCGGGGCGAACAACGCAGCAAATGCCACGTCCATCCATGGGTTATGGCGGAAAAATGTCAAGAATTCACGCATTTAGCCGGAGGTCTGCTTGGAACAAGGCCATCGGCGCGGTATAGGAAAGCGCTGGTTGCGCGAGGCCGGGTAGGGGCGCGGCTGGCATTGCTTTCTGACCGGGAACCGACCGCATGACCAAGTCTTCCGCTCAACTGCGCCAGTTCGGCTTGATCCTGAGCCTGACCATGGGGGTTGCAGCCTGTTCCACCATTTCGGATCTCGATCCCAC
>DASYDX010000234.1:0-2570 GCA_036499345.1 Rhizomicrobium sp. | reverse complement strand
CATGCCGATGCCGGTATCGCTGACCGAGATACCGATGAAATCCGAACGGCGGAAAACCTCCACCGCCACTTCGCCTTTTTCCGGCGTGAACTTCACGGCGTTGGAAAGCAGATTGAGCAGCATCTGATGCAGGCGCTGATCGTCACCCGCGATATCCTTCACCCCATCGAACACCTGGACCGTGATACCGATATTCGATTTCGCGGCCTGAATCTCGACCTGACGCACGCAATCGATGATGACGCGGAAGATTTCGACGTCCTCGACATGCAGGCGCAATTTTCCCGCATTCAGTTTCGACATGTCTAAGAGATCGTTGATCAGCCCCAGCAGATGGCTGCCGCTGTCGTTGATGATGCGCGCATATTCGACATAACGCTCATGCCCCAACGGGCCGAACATTTCCTTTTTCAGGATTTCGGAAAAACCCAGAATGGCGTTGAGCGGTGTGCGCATTTCATGGCTTGTCGCGGACAGCACATCGATGCGCGCAGCAGGGTTCGCCTGCCCGGCTCGCGCTTCGGCCAACTCATTCTGCAACCGCGCAATCTGGTTGAGATAGATCCGCTCCATCTCGGAGGCGACCATCTCGCGTTCATGACCCGCATGGAATTTCGCGGGAAGGTGCGTGACATTGGGCATACACAACTCCGGTTTCGAACCGTCTGCCCCCCGCCGACAGGCTGGATAATCAGAGTTAACAATTCCTTTCCGGCACCCTTGCGGCTTTCAACCGGGAATAGAACCGTCCCATTCCATCGCAGAAAGTGCGGAATTTTTGCCTGTGGAAAAGCGCTTTAAAAATTCGCAATGCGCAGTGTCACACTCAATTGATGCGCGGACTTCCCGATTTGTCCGGCACGGTTTGCGGCGCGCCGCGCGGCGGGCCATCGACGCCTTTCACACCGCGTGGCCCCAGCTTGTAGGCGCGCCATTGCAGATCGACGACATAGGCGTGCAGCGCTTCGGCTTCGGCGGGCGTCATGTAGGTCTTGAGCAGCGGCATGCCGATGGGCGCGCTGAATTTCGGCATCCCCTGTTCCTTATGCGTGCCGCCCAAAACGATATCGCCGAATTCCTTGTGAATGCTGCGCGGCATGTAGCGAAGATCGGGCACCTCGCCGCCCGCCACCCAGGCGCCGCTGCCATCCGCTTCGGGTGAGTGGCATTTCTGGCAGAAGAATTTGTTATAGACCTTGGCGCCGTCCGCGATCTGGCGCGCGCTGCCCGCTTGCTGCGGCGGCTGCGGCACCGGGGGAATATACGGCTCTATCGCGGGCATCGGCGCGGTGCCGCCCAGCTTGAACGCGAACAGCCGCGCCTGCCCGCGCTTGCTCTCCAAGGTGGACATGCTGGCCGGGCTGCCGAACAGACGATAACCGCCGCCCAGGCCCGCGGGCATCAGCACATATTGCTCGCCCTTGATCGTATAGGTCGCGGGCGTCGCCTGGATCGCCGATCCTGTCTTGACCGACCACAACACCTTGCCGGTATCGGCGGCATAGGCGGTGAAATAGCCGCTGCCATCGCCCTGAAACACCAGATTGCCCGCCGTGGCGACGGGCGAGCCATTCAACTCCAAAGGAAGCGTCGCGACCCAACGCGGGCGTTGCTTGATGGGATCATACGCGACCAGCTTGCCCAGAGGCAGTTTCGCATAAGGCTTGTAAGTGCCGTTCGCGCCCGCCGCGCTGCCGCCCAGATTCTGCCGCTCCAACTGCGCCGCCAAGCCATCGGCTTCCAACCCATGACCATTGGCGCCTTCGATATCGCCGCGCCCGGAGGTGCGTTTGACTTCGTAAGCGGAGATATACACCAGCCCCGTCGCCGCGCTGTACGACAAGGGGAACCAGCCGCCGCCCATGTTCGGCGTGGGCAGATTCTTGGGCAGGCCGTAATCCTTGTAGGGCTTGGTCTCCAACTCGCTGAGGCTGATCTGTTTCAGCGAGGGATAGGCCGTGCCCTCGATGCCGCGCGGAGCCAACGCTTCCTTCCCCGTGCGCGCATCCAGCATATAGAACACGCCATTGCGCGGTTTGGTCATCACCACGCGCCGCGGCTTTCCGGCCAATGTCATGTCGGCCACCAGCACATGAAAATCTTCCGCGCCATCGGGCGGATAGGATGTCTGATAATGCCAGACATAATCGCCGGTCGTAGCATTCACCGCCACGATGCTGTTGGCGAACAACAGATTGCCGTCCGGCTTGATGTGCGAGAAATCGCCCGACGCTTCCCCCGCCGTTGACGTCGAGATGTAGAGAAAATTGGTGACCGGGTCATAGGTCAGCGCGGTCCAGGCATTGGCGCCCGCCAATTGCCAGCTTTCGCCCTTCCAGGTTTTGGCGATGGTCGCCATGGTTTTGGATTCATACGGCTTCTTGGGATCGCCCGGCGCGGTCCAGAAGGTCCAGGCTTTCTTGCCCGTCTCCGCATCCAGCGCGACGACGCCGCCGCGCACGTCATATTCCATGCCCGCCCAGCCGGTATAGATCAGGCCGTTGCCGACGCGCGGCGCTTCGGTGATGCCAGTCTGATCGGCGTCGCACACGACGGTGTCCCACACCTTG
>DASYDX010000233.1:0-9448 GCA_036499345.1 Rhizomicrobium sp. | reverse complement strand
AAGCGAGACTGGCGAAGGCGAGATTGGTGAAGGCGGCGAAAAGAAGCTGCAGATGCAGCGCCCGCCCCAGAAATGGATGCGCCGCCGCCATTACAAGATTCAGGAAGTCATCAAGCGCCGCCAGATCATCCTGGTCCAGGTCGTCAAGGAAGAGCGCGGCAACAAGGGCGCGGCGCTGACCACGTATCTTTCGCTCGCCGGCCGTTATTGCGTGCTGATGCCCAACACCCCGCGCGGCGGCGGCATTTCGCGCAAGATCACCAACGCCGCGGACCGCAAGCGTCTGAAGTCGGCGGCACAGGGGCTGGAATTGCCGGAAGGCATGGGCCTGATCATCCGCACCGCGGGCGAAAACCGCACCAAGCTGGAGATCCGCCGCGACTATGAATATCTCATGCGGCTGTGGGACACGATCCGCGAAAAGACTCTCAACTCCAACGCGCCCGCCTGCGTCTATGAAGAAGGCGATCTGATCAAGCGCGCCATCCGCGACCTTTACAACAAGGACGTGAAGGACCTGGTGGTGGAAGGCGATGACGGCTTCCGCAACGCCAAAGATTTCATGCGCATGCTGATGCCGACCCAGGCGCGCAATGTGCATCAATACAAAGACACCGTGCCGCTGTTCCAGCGCCTGCATATCGAGCAGCAGTTGGACGCCATGTTCTCCTCCACCGTGACGCTCAAATCCGGCGGCTATATCGTCATCAACCAGACCGAAGCGCTGGTTTCCATCGACGTCAATTCGGGCCGCGCCACGCGCGAACATTCCATCGAGGAGACGGCGCGCAAGACCAATCTGGAAGCCGCCGACGAAGTGGGCCGCCAGTTGCGCCTGCGCGACCTGGCCGGGTTGATCGTGATCGACTTCATCGACATGGAAGAAGGCCGCAACGACCGCGAGGTCGAGAAGCGGTTGCGCGATGCGGTGAAGAACGACCGCGCCCGGGTCCAGATCGGCAAGATCAGCCAGTTCGGTCTTATGGAAATGTCGCGCCAGCGCCTGCGTGCGGGCGTGGTCGCCTCCTCGACCGTGATCTGCCCGCATTGCGGCGGCGCCGGCATCGTGCGTTCGGTGGAATCCACCGCCTTGCGCGTGCTGCGTGCGTTGGAAGAGGAAGGCGAGAAGAACCGCGCCAGCGCCGTCACCGCGAAGGTCGCGAATGACGTGGCGATCTACACCTTGAATCAGAAACGCGGCGAGCTGGCCCGGATCGAAGCCGAGTACGGCATGGACGTCACCTTCGAGCCCAAGGAAGGGCTGATGGCGGGTCATTTCGAACTCGACCGCACGCGCGCCCGCGATCCGGAAGACCAGCCGCGTCGCCATGCGGTTTCCATCGAAGCCGGCTTTGTGCCGTCCGACGAGCCGGAAGACGAACTTCCCGTCGAAGTAGAGGAAGAAGAATTCGAGACGCGCGAGGAAAGCGTCGCGCAGACCGACGAAGAATCCCGCGAAGCACCCCAGGCGCGCGATGGCGAAGGCGGCAAGCGCCGCAGACGCCGGCGCGGCGGCCGTGGCCGCAACCGCGATCGTGGCCCGCGCCCGGAAGGCGCAGACACCGAAGCACGCGCGGACGCTCCGAAAGGCGAAGCTTCGGACGAAGCGGATGCAGCCGATCACGACTTGACCGACGAGGCCGGTGGCGAGCAGCAATCGGATCAGGATCAACAGACCGGCGAGCAGCCCAATGCCACAGGCGAGAATGGACGCCGCCGCAGGCGCCGTCGCGGACGCCGCGGTGGTCGTGGCCGCGAAGGCGCGCAAGACGGTCAGCAAGAGAGCCAGCAGGACGGTCAGGCTGCGCCGACATTCGTGCCGGAAGCCGATCGTTTCGGAATTCCGGATGAGATCGACACCACGCCAGCGGCCGTGACGCACGCGCCGGGCACTCCCTCCGCGCCCGTCTGGACGCTGCAGGACGACATTCCCGACACGACGCCGAAGGAAGAAACCTCCAAACCCAAGAAAAAGGGTTGGTGGCAGCGGGCATTCTCGAGCGAAGAGTGAGCTTTGCCGCTCGCCTAAGCTCACGACGCTGGCTTAGCTTTTCTTGACGAACGAAGTGAGGTTAGAAAAGCTTGCCCCGCTTCGAGTTTAGCGAGGGCGGCGCGCCTTCTCGCATGTCCACAGGACATGCTCACCGCTAGTGCGGCCAGTTGCTCGAGGTGGCAGCGGGCATTCTCGAGCGAAGAGTGAGCTAACACGCGCACGCCTCATGCTGCGCTTGGCGAAGCATGAGGGCGTGATGTGGCTTCAACTCTTTTCGCGCATCTCCATGCCGGAAAGATCCTGCACCCAGGCCAGCGCCGAGCGGCACCAGATCTGACGCATAGGCTTCAACGCCTCGCGCTCGGCCATCGCGCCGATCCGCAGATTATAGACCGCGGGATGTTCGACATCCGAGGCATAGATCGGCGTGCCGCAAGTGGCGCAAAACGCCTGAGCCCGCGGATTGCCGTTCTCCGCTGTCTTCACATAGATCTTGGGCACGCCACTCAGGATACGAAAATCCGCCGCCTTCGCCGGAACGCTGACGCGATAGGCGGTGCCAGTCAGGATCTGACAATCCGCGCAGTGGCAAATGCTGACATGGGCGGGGTTTATTTCCGCCTCATAGCGCAACTCGCCGCAATGACACCGGCCATGCACGTTCATGATCGCTACTCGGTCGTGGCGTCGCCCAGGCCGTGACCGCCCGGGTCGGGCAAAGCCACACAGACAGTCTGGCAGGAAATCACATTCACCGTCACCATCGGGGCGGCGCCGGTCGAACGCAGATCGGCAGGACGGCCCATCTGCTGTCCGGACGCGACCTTCAGCAAGGCATAGGCAATCGCAGCGGTGCCATTCGGGCCGCCCGCTCCTACCCCGGCAAGCGCGGCGCGGCCATTGCCGTCACGCGCGATCACCGGCGTCAGGAAAGCGCTCGCCACACCACCCGGCGCGGATGGTGCGTTGGCCAGAAGCACGCCGCTGGTGCCCGCACTGCGCACGGAACCGAACGCGCCATTCATCGTCATCGCGCAGGTCGCGACCTGCCCGTTGCGGTCGATGGCCGCAAACCCGGTCCCGCCCAGATCGGAGGGAAGCGTGGCAATACCGAAACCCGACAATGTCTGGCGCGTGGCTGCAACCACCGCATTTTCAGGATTGCTGCCGCTGGCGGCATTGGCGAAGAGAGACGCGGCGAAGGTGCCCGCACCGGTTCCGGCATTGGGTATGGCAACACTGAGCCCGCCCTGATTCATCAGGCGCGGCGCGGCAACCGTGGTGCGGTAATCGGCAAGATCGGCAGCGGAGATTGCACCGCCCTGTGACGCGGAATAACGCACCAGTGCGTCGGCCACCGCGCCTTTGTAAAATCCATCCGCGCCGGACAGCCGGATCGTCGCCAGGGTCTGCGACAAAGCAAGATTGGTCGCAATCGCACCTTCGGGACGCGGCGTGCCATTCTCGTTCATGAATTCGGCTGCCAGCGCGGCATCCAAACGCACGCTGTTCTGCGCATTCGCCAGCCGCAAAGAGAGCGCGTGGCTGATGGGAAAGCCGCTGGCGGCATACGCTTCGCCGCCCGAAACCGTGCGTTGCCAAGGGAGCGTTCCGAACGCCGATTGCAGATCGTAAAAACCACGCACCGCGCCCGGCACCGCATAATTGCCGCCGCCGCTGGCGGCGCGCGGGAGGAAGTCGAATTCGCGCACGCCCTTCACCGGGTCCGCGACGAGACATATGCCGCCGCCGCCCAAACCCGCCGCAACCGGATAGGTCGCGGACATCGCGAAGAACATTGCAGTCACCGCATCGGCCGCGCTGCCACCTTGAGACAAGATCGCGGTTCCGGTCTTGACCGCGAAAGGTTCATCGCCAACTGCCAATCCGCTGCTTTGGGCGGAGGGAACATTCGAATCGTCGGTCAACCCAAGGGTCGACCCGATCGAACAGCCCGCGAGAAGGGCTGCAAGCGGCAAGGCAAGGAAAGGTGCTGCGCGAAAATCCGGCATGAATGTCCCGTAATCCCAGGAAAAGCGTAAGGCCGGTTATGCCGGAACGAAGCGCTGGGAGCAACGCGCCGGATTTGACCTTACCGACAAGGCCACCTACCTTCGCAGCGAACGGGGGTTCTTGGAGGCTGAACAGTTGCCGCGTTTTGACCCTGTTCCCAGGCGCAAGCCAAGGCGTCTCGCCAGGCTGGCCGGACTCGCACTTTCCGCCCTTCTCGTTTTCACCGGATTCGGTACGTCCATGGCGCAAGCCCAGGGCATCTCGCTGCTGCGCGACACCGAAACCGAGGACATGCTGCGAAGCTATGAGACGCCGCTGGCCAAAGCTGCGGGCCTCGATCCCGTGCCGCGCGTCTGGCTGATCGGGTCGCCCGAAATCAACGCCTTTGCCACCTATGGCGATGGTGGTGAAAATATCTTCATCTTGTCCGGCATTCTGCTTTCCGTGAAAAACCCGAATGAGTTGATCGGCGTGATGGCGCACGAGACCGGCCATATCGCCGCCGGCCATCTTTCCCGCAGTGCGGAGGGCATGAAAAAGGCGATGATCCCCATGCTGCTCTCGCTGGTGCTGGGCGCCGCCGCGATGGCGATGGGCGCCGGCGATGCCGGCATGGTGATCATGGGCGCGGGCTCGGCGATGGCGGCGGCACAGATGGCCGCCTTCACTCGCGTACAGGAATCCACCGCCGACCAGATCGCGCTGAAGCTGCTCAACGCCACCCATCAATCGCCGATGGGGATCTATTCGACCTTCGAGCGTTTCGCCAACGAACAGGCGCAGAGCGCCTACAAGATCGACAAATTCGCGGTCGACCATCCCGTCGGGCAGGACCGGCTCGCCGATATCGAAACCAAGGTCAACGCCTCGCCCTATCGCGACGTGAAGGATCCGCCGCAGGTGATGCACACATTCGAGATGGTGCAAGCCAAACTTGCGGGCTTCACCTTGCCGGTGCAGGAGGCGCTTGACCGCTATCCGGAAAGCGACACATCCGAACCGGCCCGCTATGCCCGCGCCATGATCTATATGCGCAAGCCCGATCTGGCCAAGGCGCTTTCCACCACCAATGGCCTGATCAAGGACGAGCCCAGCAATCCTTTCTTCTATGAAGTGCTGGGGCAAATTCATGTGAGCATGGCCAAGCCGTTGCTGGCGATTCCGGCCTATCAGAAAGCCGTGGATTTGCGGCCCGATGCGCCGCAATTGCGCCTGGGTCTGGCGGTGGCGCAACTGGCCACAGGGGATTCCCGCTTTGCCGATGCCGCCTTACAAAATCTGAAAGCCGCCTCGCTTCGGGAAAATGACGATGTGTTTACCTGGTATGAAACCGCCCAGGCTTACAGTCTGTTGAAGAACGAGCCGATGGCGAATTTGTCGACTGCCGAGGCCTATTACAATTCCGGTTCGATGCGTCAGGCTGCCATATTCGCCTTGCGCGCCCGCCGGGAGTTGGAGCAAGGCAGCGCCGACTGGCAACGCGCCAACGACATTATCGGCGTCGTCGGGACGCAGCAGCGATAGGACCGGATGTGATGCGGGATTGGACAAGCGTTGTGGCCGGCGCCCTTGGCGGCGCGCTGTTGGCGGTGCTGATCGTGTTCGGCGCGGCGCGCATAGGCGCACTTCCGGGCGTGGGTCCCGACGGCATCCGCACCTATCTGCTGGGGCATCCCGAATTGCTGGCGGAAATGAGTGCGCGGCTGCAAAGCCAGCAGGAAATCGCGGATAAGGCCAAGGCTGCCGACGCCTTGAAGAAAATCGGCATGGCCGCTTTCTTCGATCCGCGCATCGCCTTCATCAGCGGTCCCGCCGACGCCAAGAAGACGGTGGTGGAGTTCTACGACTTCAACTGCCCCTATTGCCGCCTCTCCCTGCCCGCCATGGAGAAATTCTACCACGCGCATCAAAAGGACACGCGCTTCGCCTTCATCCTGTTTCCCATCCGCGGGCCGGATTCGATCCTGGCCGCGCGCGCCGCGCTGGCGGCCCGTGAACAGGGCAAATATATGGAATTCTATTCGGCGCTCATGAAGGAAGATGAGCCGGTCGATGAAGCGATGATCTATGCCCAGGCGCAGAAAATCGGCATCGATGTGATCAAGCTGAAGCTCGACATGCAGAAGCCGGAACTCGATGCCGCCATCGCCGCCAGCAAAGCACTGGCGGCGCGCGCCGGTATCGACGGCACGCCGACATTCATCATCAATGGCAATGTCCATCCGGGCGCCGTCGATGACGACACGCTGAAAAACTTGACCGCCGAAAGCTGATCGTCAGATCAGTCCGCTGAGTGGGCTGGAAGGATCGGCATAGGCTTTTTTCGGCATCCGGCCGGCCAGCCAAGCTTCACGGCCCGCTTCCACCGCCAGCTTCATCGCACGCGCCATCTTCACGGGATCGCGAGCAAGCGCGATACCGCTGTTGGAAATCACGGCATCGCAGCCCAATTCCATCGCGATGGCGGCGTCCGATGCCGTGCCGATGCCGGCATCGACGATCACCGGTACTTTGGCGTCGTCGATGATCATGCGGATATTGACGGTGCTCTGGATGCCCATGCCCGAGCCAATCGGCGACGCCAGCGGCATGATCGCGACCGCGCCCATCTCCTCCAGCCGCTTGGCCATCAAGGGATCGTCACTGCAATAGACCATCACCTGGAAGCCCTCCTTGGTCAGCATCTCGGTGGCGCGCAGGGTTTCCAGCATGTCGGGATAGAGAAGCTTCTTCTCGCCCAGCACTTCCAGCTTCACCAGATTCCAGCCGCCCGCTTCGCGCGCCAATCGCAGGGTGCGCACGGCATCCTCGCCCGTGAAGCAGCCCGCTGTGTTGGGCAGATAGGTGTATTTCTTGGGATCGATGGAATCGATCAGCCGGGGCTGGCTGGGATCGGTGAGATTGACCCGGCGCACCGCCACGGTGACGATTTCCGCTCCGCTGGCTTCCAGCGCCCGGGCATTGTCTTCGTAATTTTTGTATTTGCCGGTGCCCACGATCAGGCGCGACGTGAAGCTCTTCCCCGCGATCACCAGCGGCTTATCCTGGCGCGGCAACTCCACCGGCGTATTGCCGCCACCAATGAAATGTACGATCTCGAAACGGTCGCCATCGGTCACCGGCACCTGGTCATAGGTGGAACGCGGCACGATCTGAAGATTGCGCTCCACCGCGATCTTGGCGGGGTCCAGCCCCAGCGATTGGAGCATGGTCTTGACGGTCAGCCCTGTACCCAGCGCGCGGGCCTCCCCGTTCAGGGTCACGTTCAGGTTTGCGGTCATATTCGAGCCCAGGCCTCTAAGGGTTTCCGTTCCCAAGCGTTGCGACTATAAGGCTTGGACCCGCTTCGCTGGTGGAACGATATGGCGAAAAACACAAGTAAATCCAAGACTTTACCAATATACATCATCAACGGCCCGAATCTCAACCAGTTGGGCACGCGCGAACCTTCGATTTACGGGCATACCACCCTTGGCGAAATCGAGAAGCTGTGCGCCGCGCGAGCCAATAGCCATGACCTCGCCACGGTCTTCTTGCAGAGCAATAAGGAAGGCGAACTGGTCGAATTCCTTCAGGAGGCGCGCACCAGCGCCTCGGGTGTGGTCATCAACGCGGCCGCTTACACGCACACTTCGGTGGCGATCCTGGATGCACTTCAAATGCTGGACCAGCCCGTAATCGAGGTCCATCTCTCCAATCCGGCGCGGCGGGAAGAATTCCGCCATGTGTCCTATGTCGCCAAGGCGGCCACCGGCAGCATCGCCGGTCTGGGCGTGAGTTCTTATCTGCTTGCGATCGATGCGGTCGCGGCCATTTTGGCCGGGCCCAAGGGAAAAAAGAAATGAATGCGAAGAATGACGTGAAAGAGCGGCTGTCGGCAAACAAGCCGGGCATCGATGCCGAAGCCATCCGCGCTCTTTCCGAACTCCTCACCGAAACCGGCCTGACCGAGATCGAAGTCGAGCAGAATGGCGCCCGCATCCGCGTCGCCCGTGCGGGTGCAATCGCGGCCTTGGCTGCCGCGCCGGCACCTGTGGCCATTGCCACCGCGCCCGCTGCTGCTGCACCTGCCGCCGGCCCCCAGGCCGGCGCCGTAACCTCTCCCATGGTGGGCACGGTCTATACCGCGTCCGAACCAGGCAAGCCGCCCTTCGTCAGCGTCGGTCAGCAAATCAAGGAAGGCGATACGCTTTTCATCGTCGAAGCGATGAAGACCATGAATCCGATCCCGGCTACCCGCGGCGGCATCGTGAAAGAGATCTGCGTCGAAAACGGATCGCCGGTCGAGTTCGGCCAGACGCTTCTCATTCTCGGCTAAGGCATGTTCGAGAAAATCCTCATCGCCAACCGGGGCGAGATCGCCCTGCGCGTCATCCGCGCCTGCAAGGAAATGGGCATCGCCACGGTGGCGATCCATTCCACCGCCGATTCCGACGCCATGCATGTGCGCCTGGCGGATGAAAGCGTCTGCGTCGGCGCGCCGCCGGCCGCCCAATCCTATCTCAACGTGCCCGCCATCATCGCCGCCTGCGAGATCACCGGCGCCGAAGCGATCCATCCCGGTTATGGCTTCCTGTCCGAGAACGCCAAATTCGCCGATATCGTGAAAGAGCATGGGATCACCTTTATCGGCCCTACGCCCGATCACATCCGCATGATGGGCGACAAGATCACCGCCAAGCAGACCGTGAAGGCGTTGGGTATCCCCACCGTGCCCGGTTCGGACGGCGAAGTTTCCGACGCCGACGCGGCGCGCGTGGCCGAAGAGATCGGCTATCCCGTCCTGATCAAGGCAACAGCCGGTGGCGGTGGGCGCGGCATGAAGGTGGCGAAAAACGCCTCCGAACTGTCTTTCGCGCTCTCCACCGCGCGCGCCGAAGCCAAGGCGGCGTTCGGCAACGACACCGTCTATATGGAAAAATATCTCGGCAAACCCCGCCATATCGAAGTGCAAATCCTGGCAGACAGCCACGGCAAGGTGGTGCATCTGGGCGAACGCGATTGCTCGCTGCAACGCCGCCACCAGAAGGTCTGGGAAGAAGCCGGAAGCCCTGCCCTGAACGCACAGGAGCGCGACGAAATCGGCGGCGTCGTCACCCGTGCTCTTACGCAGCTGGGCTATCTCGGCGCCGGCACCATCGAATTCCTGTATGAGGATGGCCGCTTCTACTTCATCGAGATGAACACGCGGCTGCAGGTCGAGCATCCCGTCACAGAAGCGATTACCGGCATCGACATTGTGCGCGAGCAAATTCGCGTCGCTGCGGGCAGCCCGCTGTCGGTCGACCAGAAGGACATCGTCTTCGAAGGCCATGCCATCGAATGCCGCATCAATGCGGAAAATCCCTTCACCTTCCGCCCCTCGCCCGGCCAGATCACGCAATTCCATACCCCTGGCGGATTGGGCGTGCGTTTCGATTCTGCGATCTATTCCGGCTATCG
>DASYDX010000232.1:0-5167 GCA_036499345.1 Rhizomicrobium sp. | reverse complement strand
AGCAGTCCGGCATTGCGCAGGAGCTGGACCATATGTTCCGCGCCGGTCTCGGTCAGAGTCACCTGCTTGGATTTTTCGTCCAGATCGTAATCCGCAGCGACCAGAGACGACATGGTGGCGTCCACGGCGCGGTACATTTCGGTCAGGTCCTGGGTAGGACCGGAAATGATCAGCGGTGTGCGCGCTTCGTCGACCAGGATCGAGTCCACTTCGTCTACGATGGCATAGGCGTGACCGCGCTGCGTCATAGCGTTCAGCGCGTATTTCATATTGTCGCGCAGATAATCGAAGCCGAACTCGTTGTTGGTGCCGTAGGTGACATCCGACGCATAGGCATCGCGCCGCTCTTCGTCGTTCAGGCCGTGCACGATGCAGCCTGTGGTGAGGCCCAGGAACCGATAGACCTGACCCATCCAGCCGCTGTCGCGCTTGGCGAGGTAATCATTGACCGTCACGACATGGACGCCGTTGCCGGTCAGTGCGTTGAGATAGGTGGGGAGGGTAGCGACCAAAGTCTTGCCTTCGCCGGTCCGCATCTCAGAGATATGGCCGTGATGCAGCACCATGCCGCCCACCAGCTGGACGTCGAAATGCCGCTGTCCGAGGGTGCGCTTGGCCGCCTCGCGGACCACTGCAAAAGCCTCCGGCAGGAGGTCGTCCAGGGTCTCGCCCGCGGCGAGCCTTTCGCGGAAGGCCGGGGTCATGGCCCGGAGTTCGTCGTCGCTCAGCGCCTGGAAGCGAGGCTCCAGGGCGTTGATCTTGGCGACGGTGGCCCATAAGGGCTTGATCTTACGTTCGTTGGCAGAGCCAAAGAACTGTTTGGCGAGCGCGCTGATGCCCAGCATGAATTCCTCTGTCGGGCCGGCTTGAAGGGCGTAAGCGCCATTTCCGCGAATAGCGGCCGCGCGGGAGACATAAGAACGGGCTATCCCATTGTCAAATTTGGCGGAAGGCCAAATCGGCTCTTGTCAAACCGGCCGATTTCCACACTATCCCCCGCCTGCGGCCGTCCAAGCGGCTATTTCCAGGGGATCGGCATGGCCAAAGCGAAGAAGGCGCCGGCGAAAGCCGCAAAGCCGCAACCCAAGAAAATTTCACCCCTGGCGCCCAAAAGTTTCGCCCATTTGCCGCCTTTGGCAGGCGTGCGACTGGCGACAGGCGAGGCTGGGATAAAATACCGCAACCGGACGGATGTGTTGCTGGCGATTCTGGCACCCGGCACCGAAATGGCAGGCGTCTTCACCCGGTCCAAGACCGCCTCGGCGCCGGTCGATTGGTGCCGGACGCAAGCGAAACGGGGGCAGGCGCGGGCCCTGGTTGTGAACAGCGGCAACGCCAATGCTTTCACCGGCCAGGCGGGCATGGCGGGGGCCCGCGCGGTCGCCGATGCCGCGAGTGCGGTGATCGGCTGCAAGGCGTCCGAGGTGTTCCTGGCGTCTACAGGCGTGATCGGTGAGCCGCTCCCGGCTGAAAAGATTACAAAAATTTTGGGACGGGTAGCAGAAGACGCTTCGGCCTCCGGTTGGCGTGCTGCGGCCGAAGCGATCATGACCACCGACACCTATCCCAAGCTCGCCACCGCCACGGCCAATATCGATGGTGTGAAGGTGACGCTCAACGGCATCGCCAAGGGATCGGGCATGATCGCGCCTGACATGGCGACCATGTTGGCTTTCGTCTTTACCGATGCCGCTTTGCCGGCTGCCGTGCTGCAAGAGTGCCTCGCCGCGGGCACCGGGCCTTCTTTCAATTCCATCACGGTGGATTCAGATACCTCCACCAGCGACACGCTGCTTTTCTTCGCCACCGGCAAAGGCGCGAAGCATGGCGCGGTGACCAAGGCGTCCGACAAGCGGCTTGCCGGATTCCGCAAGAGCCTCGATGCGTTGTTGCTGGATTTGGCGCTGGCCGTGGTCAAGGATGGCGAGGGGGCAGAGAAACTGATCCGCGTCGATGTTACGGGCGCGGACAGCAACGAAGCCGCACGGCGGATTGCGCTCTCGATTGCCAATTCGCCCCTGGTCAAGACCGCTGTCGCCGGCAACGACGCCAATTGGGGGCGCATTGTCATGGCGGTCGGAAAATCCGGCGAAGCCGCGGACCGGGACCGGCTCACGATTTCCTTTGGCGGCCATGTCGTTGCCGAAAAAGGTGCGCGGGCGGCGAAATATGACGAAGCGACCGCCACCAAAGCGGTTTCCAGACGCGAGGTAGAGATCGCGGTGGATCTTGGCCTAGGCAAGGGCGCGGCCCGCGTCTGGACCTGCGATCTGACGCACGGCTATATCGATATTAATGGGTCTTACCGGAGCTGACGCTCTGAGAAGCCATTTTCGCCTGCTATAAAGGCGCGATGGACGAATCGAATTTCGCGCTGACGCGCCGTGCCCTACTGGGCGCTTCCACATTGTTGGTCTCCACGCCGCTTCTTGCCGCTGACGAAGGTTATAACGCTCCCGGGCGCAGCCTTGCGGAGATGGAGAAGCGGCTTGGCCTTCGCATCGGTGTCGCAGCGGTGGATACCGGGAGCGGCGATTCCATTTTCTATCGCGAGAGCGAACGGTTCCTGACATGCAGCACCTTCAAGGTGATGCTGGTCGCGGCGGTCCTCACGCGGGTCGATGCCGGCAAGGAGCGTTTGGATCGCATTGTCCGCTATCAGAAAAGCGATGTTCTGGAGTATGCGCCCGAGACCAGCAAGAATGTGACGCGCGGCATGAGTGTGGGCGCGCTTTGCGCCGCCGCCGTAAAAGTGAGCGATAATACCGCCGCCAATCTTTTGTTCGCCACCATTGGCGGTCCCGCGGGCCTGACCAGTTTTGCCCGCGATCTGGGCGACAGCCGCACGCGCTTTGACCGCATTGAGGGCGCGCTCAATGTGCCCGATGGCGAGCGCGATACGACTGTGCCGTCTGCCATGCTCGCCAATCTTCGCGATATTCTTCTGGGCGACACGCTCTCGGCTGCTTCGCGCAAGCAGCTCACCGATTGGATGACCGCGTCCACGACGGGGCTGATCCGGCTGCGGGCAGGCCTTCCGCCGGGCTGGAAGGCTGGTGACAAAACGGGTTCGGGCGCGGCGGGCGCGCTCAACGACGTCGCCATTCTATGGCCGCCTGCCAATCGCGCGCCGATTCTGGTCTGTGCCTATACCGATGGCAACAAGACCGGTAATGCGACGCAGGATCATGCCCTGGCGGAGATTGGCGGCATCGTGAGCGCGCGTTTCGCCTAAACCAATGTGGCGTCGAGTGTGATCTCGGCCTTGAGCAATTTGGAGACCGGGCAACCGGCTTTCGCCTTGCTCGCAAGTTCGTCGAATTTGGCTTTGTCACAGCCAGGAATTTTGGCTTTCAAAGTCAGATGTACTTTGGTGATGGCAAAGCCGTCCGCGAGCTTTTCCAAGGTCACGTCCGCCTGGGTGTTCATCTCATCGGCAGTCAGGCCCGCTTCACCCAAGATCAAGGAGAGGGCCATGGTGAAGCAGCCGGCATGGGCCGCACCGATCAACTCTTCGGGGTTGGTGCCGGGCTTACCCTCGAAGCGGCTGGCAAAGCCATAAGGGTAGGCGTTCAGCGCGCCGCTTTTGGTGGAAATCGCCCCCTTGCCGTCCTTGAGGCCGCCATGCCAGACCGCCGTACCGAATGTCGTCATGATTTGTCTCCTTGTTCGCGAAGGCAGCTTAGCGCCCGCGCCGCCATTGAAGCCATTTTTAACGAAGGTTTACCATGTCGTTTAAGGGCACCTTAGCTGGAAATTCCCGATCATGACCGTGAGCGGGGCTAAGTCCGTCATCCTGGTGGTGGCGGCTGCGCTGGTCGATCCGGACGGGCGGGTGCTGATTGCGCAACGGCCGCCGGGAAAGGCGATGGCGGGGTTATGGGAATTTCCGGGCGGGAAACTGGAAGCGGGCGAAACGCCGGAAGGCGCGTTGATCCGCGAGCTCGACGAGGAACTGGGCATCTGCGTCAAGGAACCCTGCCTGGCGCCTTTCACCTTCGCGTCACATTCCTATCCCGACTTCCAGCTTTTGATGCCGCTTTACGTCTGCCGCCGCTGGGAGGGAACGCCGTCCTCGCGCGAACACAAAGCGCTCAAATGGATTCGACCGCGCGATCTGATTGCCGATCCGGCCGCCTATCCCATGCCGGCCGCCGATTTGCCGCTGCTTCCCATGCTGCGCGATCTGTTGTAAAAGCGTTCGCGGTTTCGGAAAGCGGCGCCACCGCGATCGAATATGCGTTGATCGCGGGTTTCGTATCGATCGTGATCGTAACTGCCGTGACCTTGTTGGGTCAGACTGTGTTGGGGCTGTTTCAGCGTCTCGTCGACAAAATGTGACTAGAGTTTGCGCTCGACGGCACCCAGCGCATCGCTGAGCCGTTGCTTGGCGCTTCCAGGCTGCAAGGGTTTCTGCTGGCTGTCGTGCGGTGTCCATCCGGTGAGATAGAGCGTCTCGAAGGTGGCTACCAGCTTTCCCATTTCGCTGTGCTGACCGGAATAATGCGAGGCCAGAGCGGCCAAGATCCGCTTGCCGAGAAAATTATTCCGGCGTGCCGTCAGGACATTGCTTTGGCCATGAACTCTCAAGTCCTGCACGAGGGAAGAGAGGTTAGAATAGCGCACCCGCAAACGCTCGACATCGGCGACCGGTAGCGCGAAGCCCGCCCGCTGCAAAAGTCCACCCAGATCGCGCACATCGGCAAAAGGCGATACGCGCGGGCTGATACCGCCTGCGATCTCACTTTCCGCGAAGGCGAAACTTTCCCGCAATTCGCGCAACGTCGCGCCGCCGAACAAGGTCGCTAGAAACAAACCATCGGGCCTGAGCGCATGGCGGATTTGAACCAGCGCGCCCGTCAGGTCATTGATCGCCTGCAAGGAATATAGGCTGACCGCGAGATCGAACGGGGCGCCGCCCGTATTCAGCGTCTCGGTCTGGTCGAAATCCGCCAAATGCCATTGTCCCGCGAACGGCGTCAGGGCCGGGGGCAGTCTTTCTCCGATCCAAAGACCCCGCTCGAACCGCCGCGTCACGGCTGCCAGCCGGTCGGTCAGACCCTCCAACGCGGCCTGATCGAGAAAGCGATCGCCGCCAATCCGTGCCGCACGGGCACGGGCGGCTTGGGCGGCACGGAAATCGAAAAGATTGGGGCGGGTGGGGTTC
>DASYDX010000231.1:0-11837 GCA_036499345.1 Rhizomicrobium sp. | reverse complement strand
CGAGCTTGAAGCGTTGCTGCGTGGCGCGATGTTCGTTCCCGAGCAATGGCAGCGCGCATTGTATGCGCCGCCGATCCAAAGCCGGGCGGTGGCGCGCAGCGGCGCGGGTTGGGAGCGGATCGGTTCACGCTTCTTCTTCAGCCTGGGCGGTGTGCATATTGTCGAGGCCAGCAAGTCGCTTTACGCGCCCGCTACGCCCGCACCAGCCACGGCCGCATCGGCGCGGGTGGCGCAACCGGCCATTCTCAAACCCGCCGGGCCGGAATAGTCAGTTTTTTCGTAACAGGAAGATTGCGCCCTGGGCGGCGAAGTTGGGGCCCCAGGAATCGGGACGCACATCGCCCGCCACGCTGTCATTCTTGAGTGCCAGCGCGCGGTCGATCACCGCGCCATTTTCCCGCGCCAGGTCGACGAAATCCGTCAACGTGCAGAGATGAATATTGGGTGTGTCGTACCAGCTGTAACCCAGGGCGCGGGTGCGCGGCATGCGCCCGCGCAGCAGCAAGGACAGGCGCACCCGCCAATGTCCGAAATTGGGCAACGAAATCGCGACATGACGCCCGATGCGCAAAAGATGCTGCAACACCTGGGCGGGCTTTTCCGTCGCCTGAATGGTCTGGCTGAGGATCACGAAATCGAAGACTTGCGCCGGATATTCCGCCAGATCGGTGTCGGCGTCACCCTGCACCACGGCCAGGCCGCGCGCCACGCAGGCATTCACGTTTTGCTGTGAAAGTTCGATGCCGCGGCCATCGACATTCTTGGTGCGCACCAAATATTCCAGCAGCACGCCGTCGCCGCAGCCGACATCCAGCACGCGTGCGCCTTCGGGAATCATTTCCGCGATGGCGGCCAGATCGGCGCGAAGATGCGATGCCGAGCTCATGCCACGGTTTCCGGCGCCGCGACGGAATTCAGAAAGCCGCGCACCGTGTCGAACATTTCTGGCTCGTCCAGCAGGAAGGCGTCATGGCCTTTGTCGGTTTTGATCTCGACAAAGCTCACTTTGGCCGCAACCGCATTCAGCGCATGGGCAACGCGCTTGTTCTCGGCAGTGGGAAACAGCCAGTCCGAGGTGAAGGAGATGATGCAGAAGCGGTTGGAGGAATCGCGGAACGCGTCGGCAAGATGGCCGGCATAATCTTCCGCCAGGTCGAAATAATCCATCGCGCGGGTGATGTAGAGATAGGAATTGGCGTCGAAGCGATCGACGAATGTCGCGCCCTGATGATGCAGATAGGATTCGATCTGGAAATCGGGCGTGAACTGGAATGACAGCGCCTCGCGGTTCTGCAGATTGCGGCCGAATTTGCGCTGTAACGCCACTTCCGAAAGATAGGTGATGTGTGCGGCCATGCGCGCCACCGCCAGACCTTTGGAGGGGCGGGTGCCGTGTTGCTGATAATCACCGCCCTTCCAATCGGGATCGGCCATGATGGCCTGACGCCCGACTTCATGGAATGCGATGTTCTGTGCGGAATGGCGTGCGGCACAGGCAATGGGCATCACCGCGCGCACGCGCTTGGGATAAGACGCCGCCCATTGCAGCGCCTGCATGCCGCCCATCGAGCCGCCGATCACCGCCAGAAGCGTGTCGATATCAAGCGCATCCAGCAGCATGGCTTGGGCGCGAACCATGTCGCGGATCGTCACCAGCGGGAAATCGAGCGCGTAAGGTTTGCCCGTCGCCGGATCGGTTTCGGCCGGGCCGGTGGAGCCCATGCAACTGCCGATGACATTGGCGCAGATCACGAAGAAGCGGTCGGTGTCGATGGGCTTGCCCGGTCCCACCATCATGCCCCACCAGCCCGGCTTGCCTGTCACCGGATGTTCGGAGGCGACGAATTGATCGCCCGTGAGCGCATGACAGATCAGGATGGCATTGCTCTTGGCGGCATTGAGCGTGCCATAGGTCATATAGGCGATGGAGAAGGGGGACAGGCTGCGGCCGCAATCCAGGGACAACGGCTTGTCCGCGCCGAAATGAACCACCTTGCCAGCATCGGCGCCGGGCGCGCTCAGCGGCCTCAAAAATCGCGGATTTGCCGTCTCGGTCATGGGCAGTCCAACACTGGGAAGGCGTAGCTAAGGTGGGCAAGCCCCCCTGTCAATGAATGGCAATCTTCTCGGGGTCGCGCGTCCGGACGGAAAACCGCTCCTCGCTGCGCTCGTCCCACTTTTCCTGGCCGTCGCTCCCGGACATTTTGCTTTTGATAGGTCCTGCCACTATCAATACGGCCCTTTTCCACGGACTTTGACGCATGGCGCTCGAACCCAAGCCCGGTCTTCTCGACATCACGCCCTATGTCGGCGGCCGTGCGGCCATGCCGGGGGTGGAGAAGGTCGTTAAACTGTCGTCCAACGAAAGCCCGCTGGGCCCCAGCCCGCACGCTGTCGAAGCCTTGATACGGGCGGCGCGCGATTTGGAGCTCTACCCCGAAGGCAGCGCCGCAATCCTGCGTGAAGCCATTGGCGAAGTGCATGGGTTGGACCCGGCGCGTATCGTGGCGTCGGGTGACGGCTCCGATGCGCTGCTCACCATGCTGGCCAATGCGTATCTGAGGCCCGGCGATGAAGTGCTCTATAGCGAGCATGATTTCATCCTCTACAAGATCGCCACCCTGGCCAACAGCGCCACGCCGGTCGAAATTCCCGATCCCAAGCTGCGCTTCGATGTCGATGCGGCGCTGGCGCGGGTGACGCCGAAGACGCGTATCCTCTTCATCGCCAACCCCAACAATCCCACCGGCTCTTACATCACCCATGAGGAGATGCGGCGTCTGCATGCGGGATTGCCGCCCAGCACCTTGCTGGTGATCGATGCCGCCTATAGCGAATTCGTGCGCAAGAATGATTATGAAGCCGGGATCGAGATGGTGTCGCGTTTCCCCAATGTGGTGATGACGCGCACCTTCTCCAAGATCCATGGTCTGGCGGGCATGCGCATCGGCTGGACCTATGCACCCGCCTCGGTCTGCGATGTGCTGAACCGCATCCGGGGGCCGTTCAATGTCTCGATGATGCAGCAGCATGCGGCGGCGGCGGCGATCCGCGACCGCGCCCATGTCGAGCGCTCGGTCGAACATAATGAAAAATGGAAGACCTGGCTGACGGATGAGATCCGCAAGCTGGGCCTTACCGTGAATGAAAGCGTGGGCAATTTCATTCTCATCCAGTTCCTCAAAGGCGCCAAGGGTTCTGCCGAGGCCGACACATTCCTGGCCTCGCGCGGCCTGATCCTGCGCGGCGTGAAAGCCTATGGCTTGCCCGACGCGCTGCGTCTCACCATCGGCGAGGCCGAAGCCAATGAACGGGTGGTCGCAGCTTTGCGCGACTTTATGAGCCGCTGATGTTTGCGCGTATTGCTCTGATCGGTCTGGGCTTGATTGGTTCCTCGCTGGCGCATGCCATCAAGCGGAACAATTTGGCCGAGACCATCGCTGGCTATGACGTCAGCGAAGCCGTGCGCAAGCGCGCGTCCGAACTGGAGCTGGCCGCGATCTTTTCCGACCCGGCGGCGGCAGTGAAGGATGCCGATCTGATCATCCTATGCTCGCCGGTCGGCAGTTACAAAGACATCGCCACCGCCATCGCTTCCAGTCTGAAGCCCGGCGCCATCCTGTCGGATGTCGGCTCGGTGAAGAGCGCGGTGATGCGCGATGTGATGCCCGCCGTGCCCAAGGGCGTGCATTTCCTGCCCGCGCATCCCATCGCTGGCACCGAACAATCGGGTCCGGATGCGGGCTTTTCCAGCCTCTTCGATCATCGCTGGTGCATCATCACTCCGCCTGCGGACGCGGATGCGGCAGCGGTCGCCAAGCTGAAGGCGTTCTGGGAAGCCTGCGGTTGTCAGGTCGAAGTGATGGAGGCGGGGCATCACGATCTGGTGTTGGCCATGACCAGTCATGTGCCGCATCTGATCGCCTACAATATCGTGGGCACCGCGCATGATCTGGAAAAGGTCGCAGAGACCGAAGTGATCAAATTCTCCGCCGGTGGTTTTCGCGACTTCACCCGCATTGCCGCGTCCGATCCCACCATGTGGCGGGATGTGTTCCTCAACAATCGCGAAGCCGTGCTGGAAGTGCTGGGCCGTTTCAACGAGGATCTCAGCCAGTTGCAGCGCGCGGTGCGCGACGGCAATGGTCAGGCGCTGTTCGACCTTTTCACGCGCACCCGCGCGATCCGCCGCTCCATCGTCGATATCGGTCAGGATTCGGCGGCGCCGAATTTCGGGCGCGACAGGAGCGCCGACCAGCAAAAGTGAGAGCATGCGTCGGCATGCGATCGGTTTTGCGTCAGGGCGCGCGACAATAAGAATTCCGAAAATCAATAAAGCGGGAACAGCAGGGCGCGCAGGCCGGGCTCCAACTCCGGCCCCGGCGCTTTGATGGTCAGGGTGGTGGAGTCGATCGCGGCTTTGTCGGTGATGATCTTGCCGCCCTGATGCTTCCACGCCATCAGTGCATCCATCAACCCGGACTGCCCCGCCAGCAATCGCGTGAAGGCCGCGCCTTCGGTGACACGGCCATAAACCTCAAGCGTCTTGGCGTGCGTGCCGAACACCGTGTCCGGCGTATTGGCTTCCAAGCCGCTGATCATGAAATCCAGCGCATCGCTTTTGGGATCTTTGCGCAGATGGAATTGCGCCCGGGCGATGGTGAAGGGCGCACCGTCCGCAGTCTTGCCGCCCGCGTCCATAATATCGAGATCGAAGCGTGACATGCCCTTGGCGCTGCTGATGGCGCTGGCGTGCAAGGTGGCGGGCAGGAACGCGATCTGGTGGCCGAGATTGTCGGCATCGGTCCAGGCTAGGTTTTGCTGCCCCGCGGCCTCGAAAATATCCTGGGCGCGGCCATAGGTGAGAGAGTGCACCGCGAAATGCTCGGTCTTCCAGACGATGGGCCCGCGCGGTGCGCCTGCGCGGACCTGAAGATCGTCGAACAGAATTTCCATGCGGAACGGAAAGCCGGAAATGCTTTTGGTCTTCCACGAAACAGTAACGCCCGGGACCGCCTGATGGCCGTTCATGGCCGTGAGCTTCTGGTCGAGGTCCTTGGCCAGAATCCACCAATGCACCATCACGCCGATGGCGAGGGCGAGGAAAAGCGCCAGCGGCGCATAAAGCCAGAAGCGACTGGAATAACGCATGTCAGATCATCAACCGCACTTAGAGTAGCCACAAGACAAACAGGAATCGCAGCCTTCCAACTTGACGAAGCTGGCTTCGCCGCAGCGGGGGCAGAAATGGGCGGGGGCGCCTTCGCGCGGCATTTTCTCGGCTAGCGCGATGGGGCCCACGCCCGCGCTGCGCATGCCCAGAAAGCCGATCTCGACCATATGCCGCTCGATCACTTCGCCGATCGCGGCCAGGAGCGAGGGCACATAGCGCCCGCTCATCCATTGGCCGCCGCGCGGATCGAAGATGGCCTTCAATTCGTCCACCACGAAAGAGACATCGCCGCCGCGCCGGAACACCGCTGAGATCATACGCGTGAGCGCCAGGGCCCAGGCATAGGCTTCCATATTCTTGGAGTTGATGAAGATCTCGAACGGGCGGCGTCGACCATCCTTCTCCACATCGTTGATGGTGATGTAAAAGGCGTGATCGCTTTCCAGCCATTTGATCTTGTAGGTGCGGCCCAGAAGCGCGTCGGGCCGATCAAGCGGGCGGGTCATATAGACCACGCCGCCGCGTTCGCGTGGCGCGGGCAGGGGTAGCGGCAATTCCGGCTCTTCGCTGACGGCGGCGATCACGCTTTCGGCGGAAATCGCGTCTTTCGGTTCTTCCACCGATAGGACTGATCCGGTCACATCGTTGGGCCGGTAAGTGGTGCAGCCTTTGCAGCCGGTGTTGTAGGCCGTGAGATAGATATCCTTGAACGCATCAAAGGAAATCGTGACCGGCACGTTGATGGTCTTGGAAATGGCGCTGTCGATAAAGGGCTGGGCCGCCGCCTGCACCGCCAGATGGTCTTCCGGCCGCAATGTCTGGGCGTTGACGAAATAATCCGGCAAGGCGGCATCAGTACCGAAGCGGCGATGAAACGCGCGCACGGCATAATCCTCGACGACCTCTTCGCGCTTGGTTCCGTCGGGCTGCAAGACCTTGCGGGTATAGCTGTAGGCAAAGACCGGCTCGATACCGCTGGAGACATTGTCCGCCAGCAGCGAGATCGTGCCGGTGGGCGCGATGGAAGTCAGAAGCGCGTTGCGAATGCCATGCTGCGCCAGATCGGCGCGGATATCATCGGGCAGCGCCCGGATATGCGGGCGGGCGAGAAACTCCGTCGCGTCGAACAGGGGGAATGCGCCTTTCTCCCGCGCCAGTGCGATCGAAGCGCGATAGGCGGCGTGCGAGAGGGCGGAAAGCCAACTCTCGATCAACGCCACACTTTCGGGCGAGCCATATTTCACGCGGCAGAAGATCAGCGCATCGGCCAGTCCGGTAACGCCCAGCCCGATGCGGCGTTTGGCGATGGCTTCTTGACGCTGTGCTTCCAGCGGAAAGCGCGATAAGTCGATGGCATTGTCCAGCATGCGTATGGCGGTCGCCGTCAGTCCGGCCAGGGTGCCCAGATCCAGATGCGCATCTTCCGCGAAAGGATTGCGCACCAGCCTGGCCAGATTGATCGAACCCAGCAGGCACGCTCCGTAAGGCGGCAAGGGTTGCTCGCCACAGGGATTGGTGGCGGAGATGGTTTCGCAATAAGCGAGATTGTTCTGTTCGTTGATGTGGTCGATGAAGATCACGCCCGGCTCGGCGTAATCATAGGTCGAACGCATGATGCGATCCCAAAGCGCCCGCGCCTTCACGGTGCGATAAGGCGTGCCCTGAAATTGCAGGGCCCAGTCGGCATCGTCGGCGACTGCCTGCATGAAGGCATCGCTGATCAGGACCGACAGATTGAAATTGGAGAGCCTGCCGGAAGTACGCTTGGCATCGATAAAGGCTTCGATGTCGGGATGATCGCAGGCCAGGGTCGCCATCATGGCGCCGCGCCGCGAGCCTGCGCTCATGATGGTGCGGCACATCGCGTCCCACACGTCCATGAAGGAAACGGGGCCGGAGGCATCCGCACCCACGCCCGCGACCGGCGCGCCCTTGGGCCGCAAGGTCGAGAAGTCGTAACCAATGCCACCGCCTTGTTGCAGCGTCAGCGCCGCTTCGCGCAGCGCGCTGAAAATTCCGTCCATCGAATCGGGGATGGTGCCCATCACGAAACAATTGAAGAGCGTGACGCTGCGCGCCGTGCCGGCGCCCGCCAAAATCCGTCCGGCAGGGAGAAATTTGTAGTCCGTCAGGGCGCCCGCAAAGGATTGGGCGGCTGCGATGCGCCGCTCCGGCGCTTCCGCCATGGCCAGGCTGGCCGCCACGCGCGCCCAGCTATCGCCCAGGGTCTGATCCCGGGGCGTGCCATCGGCCGCTTTGAAGCGGTATTTCATGTCCCAGATCTGGCGAGAAATTTCGCTCATAAAAACAGTACCAATCACATGTCGCCAAGTTCCGCCAGAAGCGGCGGGGTCCCCGATTAATATGGGGTCGGCGCGGCGCGGAACCAGAGGCGCGCTAAAACACAAGCCATTGATATTTATTGTCTATTTGGCTTGATCTGCATTTTTTCGAGCTGGATGCGGTAGAGATACGGCAGGAGGCCCAGAAGCCCTTTCTTTTTGCCGGACGCGGTCAGCAGCCGATAGACATGCACCAGGGTCCGCCGTGCCCCTTCCCGGTCGCCCGCGGCCACAAAGGGCTCCAAATAGGCATTGAGCATGGCGCGGGGAATGGTCGCGGTCAGATAGAGACCCACCCGCCGGGACACCTGCTCGAAAATATAATCGGCAACGCCCGGGCGCGTGATCGCATCCTCGCCGCCGATCACCAGCAATTGCATGCCGTTGCCCGCCGCCCGATAGGCCTCCGGCAGGCTGGCCTGCGCCACCACCAGCATCAGGACGCCGCTCAGATCGGGCCGCATCTCTTCGCCCAGTTCGGGCGATAGGTGCCAGCCGCAAAGAAACTCGTGACAGATTTTGAAGCGGTTGTTGTAGATCCCGCACCGCCCGCCTTTGAGGTGCTCGCAGGGGATCAGCGGGGCTTTCTTGAATTCCGGCGTGTCGATGGTGAGTTCGACACAGCAGGCATGGCACGCGCCGCAGGTCTTGGCCGAAGATGTTGCGCGCCGTTTCATGGCCGTCTTTGTTGCATGGTGGCGCGCATCCGGTCCACTTGCGCGCGATACAGCGCCCAAATGCGGCCCAGGCCTTTGCGCGTGTGTGCGGGCAGAAGCGCCGCATGTGTCCGCCGCAGTATGGCGAGAACCGCGTCCATATCGTTCGCCGCCACCGGCGCTTCCAATTGATCGTTCAGCGGAAGGCGTGGTGTCATCGCCGACAGAAACAGCGCCGCTTTGCGCTTCACCACGCGCGCGGCGAATTTCGCGAGGCGGAGGTTCAGGGCCTTTTCTCCATCCAGGATCACCAGTACCCAGCCCGGCTCGGTGCCGCGATAATTTTTGGGGAGCTGGGTCTCGGATAGCCGCAACAGCATCACGCCGCACAGATCGGGCCGCCAGGAGGCATCAAGCTCGGGCAGCAGCCGCCAGCCACAGAGAAAACTGCGGCAGACCGGCGGGCGTTTGTCGTAAATCCCGCAGCCCGCCTGCACCAAATGCGCGCAGGTCGTTCCCGATGGTTTGCGTAGTTCCGGCGCATCGATCTTCAGCGCCACGCAGCAAGCCTGGCAGGAACCGCAGGCTTTTTCCCCTGCGCTCATTTTCCGATCAGCCGGTTGGTGGCGGTCTCGATGGCTTCTTCCAGGCGGGTCATGAATTCGCGCCGCTTCAAGCCCGATGGAATGACAGGCAGAAACTCCAAACTGATGGTGCCGGGATATTTGTGGAAGCCCTGCCAATAGCGGCCCGAATCCAATGCCACCGGAACGCAGGGCACACCGAGCAGGCTGTACAGACCCGCCACGCCGGGCTTGTAATCGGGCGGCGCGCCGGGCTTTTTGCGCGTGCCTTCGGGGAAAATCAGGATGGGGCGGCCTTCCGCCAGAACTTTTCCCGCCGCATGGGTCATGCGCCGCAGCGCGTCGGCGCCCGCGCCGCGATCGATGGGAATGGCAGCGGCCTTGTTCAGATACCAGCCGTAAAACGGAATGCGCAGCAATTCGCGCTTCAACACGATGCCCGGATCGTCCAGCGCCAGATACAGCGCCAACGTGTCCCACATGCTCATATGCTTCGACGCCACCAGGACCGCGCCCGCCGGAATCTTGCCGATCTGTCTTTCCCGCAGGCCCGCAAAAACCCGCAGACCCCACAGGGTCGCACGCGCCCAGCCGCGCGCCATGTTCACTGTGGCTTTGCGGGGGAATGCCAGCAACGGCAGGAAGAGGATCGCCATGATCAGGGTCAGGCTGAGAAACCAGAGCATGAACAAGGCGGAGCGCAGAAAGCTCATGCGCGCGCCATGCTGGTTGTGATCAGGCTGGCGAGATATTTCACATATTCCCGGTGCAGCAGAAATACCGTGCGCGGTCGGCGCCACCAATCCGACAGATCGATGCGATCCTGCTCGACGGGATAGGGAAGCAGCGTCACCTGCGGCATGGCGGTGGAAAATTCCTGCAAGGAGCGCGGCATGTGATAGCGCGCCGTCACCAGAATGACCCGGCGAAAACCGTGATTGCGCGTCCAGTTGGCAGCTTCCTGGGCATTGCCATGGGTGTCTTCCGCCGAATAGCCGACATCGGCGCAGCAATCGAATCGCGCCCCGCCATGCACCAAATTCTTGAGCGTCTTCTTGCTGATGGTCTGATCGACGCCGCTGATCAGAAGCCGCCGGCCGACACCGCTTTCGAACAGATCATCCGCGCGGTCCAGCCGGGTGCCGCCGCCCGTCAGGACCACGATGCCATCGGCCTCGGGCACATTATCCGGCGTCATCGGCAGCAGCGAGACGAACAGCACGAAGCCGAGCCCATAGCCCAGCACCAGCAGAAGCGTCGCCGTGAAGAAACCGCGGATCATGTGTCCGAAAATCTTAGTAGATGGCGCGCACGACAGAAAGCACTGAAATGCGCGCCGTGGCCCATGCGATCAGGGCGGTGACGATGGGCACGGCCAGCAGCCAAGGCATTTCCATCCAGCTGAGCGCCAAAGGCGGCAGGAACGGCACGGCATCGACCCCGAACCGCTCCAACCCGCCTGCGGCCAGGAACAGAATTACGGCCAGCAATGTCCCCAGGAAAGCGGCGATCAGCGCCGAGAAGAAATAGTGCCGCTCCACCGTGCGGGCGATGAAGGTGGCGCGCGCGCCCATCTGGTGCAGCAACGCCACCATTTCATGATGGGTATCCAGGCCCGCGCGTGTGGCGAACGACACGGCGGCAGCCGTGGCGCCTGCAATCAGCAGCAATACTCCGTATGCGGAATAGCGCACCGTATCGGCGATGCCGCTGAGGCGTGAAATCCAACGGCTGTGATCGTCCAGGCTGGCGTGGGGTGCGGCGCGCTTCAAGCGCGCGGTCAGTGCGGTCATATCCACTTGTTCGCCCGGGGTGATCGAGGCGTCGATCAGGCGGGGCAAGGGGATATCGTTGGTGATGCCATTCTCACCCACCCAGGGCGCTACCAGCGCGTTCAGTTCCGCGTCGGTCAGCGGCGCGGCGGCGCCGATGCCGGGCGTGGCGCGCAATATGGCAACGGCAGCATTGGTCTCCCGGTCCAGGATTTGTTTGGCGTTGACATCGTCCGGCGGCACCACCTGCACCGTCAGCTTGGCCGCCAGGCCCCGGCTCCAGCCTTCGGTGGCGCGGTCGGCGATCAGCGAGGCGCCTAGCGCCAGCGCGGCCAGAAAAGCCATCACGGCGATGACGAAATCCAGTGGGGCGGCGCCGCGGTCGCGGGGAAGAACATTGATCTCTTTCATGAGACGGCCCCCAGGGCAGATCGCAACTCCACCAGCTTGCCGTCCACCAGTCGCATTTCGCGCGCGCGGGTGGATTCGATCAGGGCGCGGTCATGGGTCGCGATCAGGACGGTGGTGCCCAGCCGGTTCAGTTCCGCGAACAGGCGGATCAGCCGCGCCCCCATTTCCGGATCGACATTGCCGGTGGGTTCGTCGGCGATGAGAAGATCGGGCCTGGCCACCACGGCGCGGGCGATGGCCACGCGCTGCTGCTCCCCGCCCGACAAGGTGGCGGGGCGTGCCTGCATGCGGTCGCCCAGACCAACCCAGGATAGAAGTTCCTCCACATCATGGGCGTATTCGGTGTCGCGCCGTCCCGCCAGCCGCAGCGGCAAAGCCACATTGTCATAGGCCGAGAGATGGTTGAGCAGGCGGAAATCCTGAAACACCACCCCGATGCGGCGGCGAAGCGGCGCGAGGTCGCGGCGGCTTGCGGTGGCCAATTCCCGCCCGAACAGGGTGATAAGGCCGCGCGAAGGCGGTTCGGCAAGGTACATCAGTTTCAACAAGGTGGTCTTGCCCGCGCCGGACAGGCCGGTCAGGAAGGTGAAGGAGCCGCCTTCCAACTCGAAGGACACATCGCGCAGGACTTCGGGCCCCGTGTCATAACGCATGCCCACATTTTCGAAACGAACCATGGCCGGACCATAGCGGGGCCATGCCTTGCGGTCATCCGGCGCGCCCCCTATTTTCGACCGCGAACCGTCGAACAGACCGTATGATTCTCACCTGTCCCGCCTGCGCTACGCGCTATCAGGCCGATGAGGCAAAATTTCCGCCTCAAGGCCGCCAAGTCCGCTGCGCCAAATGCGGTCATGTCTGGCATCAGCCGGGGCCCGCTGCTCCGTCCGAGCCCGATA
>DASYDX010000230.1:0-2243 GCA_036499345.1 Rhizomicrobium sp. | reverse complement strand
CGGATGCGGTTGCTGCCGACGGTGATCTTGATGTTGGCGGCCTTCAACAGCGGCTCCAGCGTCTTTTGTGCGTCGCGATAAGCGAAGGTGATGATGGGCCCCTGCGTTTCCGGCGGCGTCATCAGGGCATAACCGCGCTTGGGCAATTCCTCGCGCAGCCGCGCGATCAGAGGTGCGCGATGCGCCGCGATCCGCGCCACGCCGAGCGCGCGGACATAGGCGATGGATTTTTCCAGCATCGCCAGGGTGCACCAGGACGGCGTTCCCACTTCGAACTTGCCCGCGGCATCGTCATTCAAACCGAAATCGGTGATCGCGGGTCCCGGGGGATCGAAGGGATAGACATGACTTGTCTGATCGACGGTCTGACGCCAGCCAATGGCGGTGCGTTTCAAGGCACCCAATCGATCCGGGCGCACATAGAGAAAGGCGGCGCCGAAATCGCCCATCAGCCATTTGTAACCGCCGGAACAGCAGAAATCGACGCCGCTGTCTTTCACATCGATGGGAATGGCGCCGGCGGATTGCACGATATCGGCATAGACCAGCACGCCCTTGGCATGGGCCAACGCGCTGAGCGCCTTCAGATCGTGTTGATAGCCGGTGTCGCTGGCGACATGCGATACGGCGATCAATTTTGTTTTGGCGGTGATGGCGCGGTCAATATCGGCCAGCGCAATGCGGTTGTCCTTGGGCGCGATGCAGGCAACAGGCACGCCTTCTTTCGCCAGCTCGCCATACAGCGCCAGCGAGCCGTCGTAATGATAGGCATCGGTGATCACGCCCGCTTCGGGCCCGATGCCCAACGCGGAAACGATACGGTTCTCGCCATCGGTGGTGCTGGGCACCACCGCAATGTCTTTGGCGTCGGCATTGATCAGGCCCGCGAACTGCGCCACCGACGCATTGCGGGGATTGTCCCGGGGCCAAGCGCGCGTCACATCGCGGTCGGCGCGCGACAGCAGGAAATCATTGCCCGCCTGACGCACGGCTTTGGAGATCGGGTGGGTATAGGCCGCCGCCATATAGGTGCCGTGAAACTCGAAGGCAGCTTTGTCTGGCAAGCCCTGCAACAGGGAGGGCGCAGCTTTGGCCGCCAGCGGCAAGGCAACCGAGGCGGCGCTGCCCAAAATGGCGCGGCGGGACAAATCCATGGCGTGCTCCCCTTACCAGTCGATGGACGCGACCTTACCAGATTCGGCAGCGCGGCTGAGGGCGGCGTCCGCGACCGAGATATCCTGAGCGGTATGGCCCAACGACTTATAGAGGGTGATCTGCTCGCGGTTGGCGCGCCCCGGCACCTGCCCCATCAAGACTTCGCCGATTTCGCCTTTGAGATGATCTTCCTTCACCTTGCCTTGCGCGATGGCGTGTAGAAACTCGCCCGCCTGGGCCAGCGCATGGGGACGGGAATCGGCGATGTAATAGCCGCGCGCCACCACCTCATCATCGACCTCACGCGCCGCTTTCAGGCTGGCGCCGACCAGATTGAGATGCTGTCCCGGCTTCAGCCATTCGCCCTGGATCAGCGGTTCCTGCGACGCGGTCACGGTGCAGATGATGTCGCCCAGGCTGACAGCCTGACGGATATCGCTGGTGACGCCGATGCTTTGATTGAGATATTTCGGCAACCCGCGCACAAAGGCTTCCACCTTGCCGGGCTGTCGGCCCCACACCACCACCTGTTCGATGGGCCTGACCGCCGAGATCGCTTCGATATGCGGGCCCGCCAGATCGCCGCAACCGATGATGGTGAGGATCTTGCTGTCGGGGCGTGACAGCGCCCTGGTTGCCACCGCGCTGGCCGCCGCCGTGCGCAGACGCGTGAGCGCATGGCACTCCACTGCACACAAGGGCTGGCCGGTCTTGTCGTCGAACAGCAGCATCATGCCCTGATGGCTGGGCAATCCATATTGCGGCGCATCGCTGGACAGGCTGACCACTTTCAGCCCGAAACGGCCCAGCCCTGGCATGGTACCCGGCATCAGCCCCATGCGCGTGGCGGGATTGACGGTGAGGACGGCGCGTTGCGGTGAACCCACCCGGCCCGCGGAAAATTCCCGCATCGCGGCATCGACGATGGTGATCGCATCCTGCAGGGGCACGAGTTCGTCCAAAGCGGCCTTGTTGATCAGGATAAGCTTGCGCTGCGCTGTCTCTGCCATCGGGCGTCCTTGAGCAATGCGCCGCTGCGCAGCCCATCCGGGCTTCACAGCAGGCGGCGGGTCTGTAATCTGTCCCAC
>DASYDX010000229.1:0-36094 GCA_036499345.1 Rhizomicrobium sp. | reverse complement strand
GCGGTGGCGTTCTCGCGCTCGGACCCTTGGCGGCAAGCATCGCCGCCAGCACGTCAGCCGCGGCCGCGCCGATGGCCGGAAAATTCGATTTCGATACGCCTTACAATCGCATCGGCACCGACAGCGTGAAATGGGACATGCCTGTTCGCGTCAATCACATGAGCCGCATCGTTGCCGGCATGACCACCGCCGATATGGACTTCAAATGCGCGCCTGCGATCACGGCCGCGCTGAAGAAGCGGATGGAGCATGAGAATTGGGGTTATGTCGATATGGCTTCGCCCGGCCCGACCGCGTTCAAGAAAGGTATCATCGCCTGGAACGAGCGGCGTTATGGGATCAAGAACATCAACCCCGAACAGCTTGGCGTCACCACCGGCGTGCATGCCGGCATCATCGCCTCCATGCGCGCGCTTTGCCCGCAAGGCAGCAAAGTGTTGATGGCGACGCCGACCTATAGCGGTTTCTATGGCGATATCCGTTTCACCAACACGGTGGCGGAAGAAAGCCTGATGAAATACGTCAATGGCCGCTACGAAATGGATTGGGACGATTTCGAGCGCCGCATGACGCCCGACGTCAAAGTCTCCATCCTTTGCAATCCGCAGAATCCGGTGGGCCGTGCCTGGACCAAGGCCGAACTCACGCGCTATGGCGAATTGTGCCTCAAGCACAATATCGTCGTGCTGTCGGATGAAATCCATTGCGACTTCATTTCCAAGGGCCAGAAATACGTGCCCTTCGCCACGCTCGACGACAAGAAGATCGTGGACAACAGCATCACCTACAAATCGGGCAGCAAATCCTTCTCGCTGCCGGGCATGAAATGCGCCTGGTTCTTCTCGACCAACCAGGATCTGTTCCGCAAGACACAGGCCAACAACCATGCCGACCTGTCCACCATGGGCATGCTGGCGGAGCAGGCGGCCTATTCGGGCGGTGCGGATTGGCTCGATCAGTGTGTTGCCTATATCGACGGCAATCACGACTTCACCAATCAGTATATCAAAGCCAATATCCCGATGCTGAAGGTGGGCCAGAAGCCGGAATCCACGTATCTGGCCTGGATCGATGTCTCGGCGGTCGCCAACAAGATCAATGCCAAAAAGATGGCGGACGACATGAACAAGAACCCGCCCGTCAATCCCGCCACTGGCATGCCGAAGAAGGTCACGCCGGCGGATATGGTCAATCTCTGGTTCGCCCAGAACGCGTTCGTCGCCATGAATTCGGGCACGAATTACGGCAAGGGTGGCGAGAATTTCATTCGCATGAACCTCGCCACCTCGCGCGCGACCTTGAAAGCCGCGCTCGACAGCATGGCGGGCGCGCTGAAGAAAATTTCCGCCTGATCGTTCGGAGATAGTATGTTGCACCGGCCCGGGTCATTCGATCCGGGCCGGTTTTCTTTTGGTCGCGGGCCATGGCTTCCACCGAAATTCGTGTTGCGCTGATCGGCTTCGGCCTGGGCGGGGCTTTCTTTCATGCGCCCTTGATCGCGGCGACCAAAGGGATGCGGCTGGCGGCGGTCGTGACCAGCAATGCCGAGCGCCAGGCTCAGGCCTTGCGCGACTATCCGGGCGTGCGGGTGCTGGCCGACCCCGAAGCGCTATGGTGCGAAGCGGGCGATTACGATCTGGCCGTGATCTCCACCCCCAATCGCAGCCATGTGCCCTTGGCATTGGCAGTGTTGAATGCCGGGCTCCCCGTGGTGATCGACAAGCCCTTCGCGACCAATGCCGATGAAGCGCGCCGGGTGATCGTGATGGCGCGAGAAAAGAAACTGGCGCTCAGCGCGTATCATATCCGGCGCTGGGACAGCGAATGCCTGACGTTGCGCGGTTTGATGGAAGAGGGCGCACTGGGGCAGGTGTTGCGCTTTGAATCGCGTATGGAGCGCTGGCGGCCCACGCCCAAGGGCGGCTGGAAGGAGCGTGGCGTCACCGAAGAAGGCGGCGGCTTGCTCTACGATATCGGCAGCCATCTGATCGATCAGGCGCTGTATCTGTTCGGCCCGGTGCGCGAGGTCTATGCCGAGCTGGACACAAGGCGCGCGGGCACCGAATCCGATGACGATGTGTTCCTGGCGCTCTCCCACGAAACCGGCGTGCGCTCCCATCTTTGGGCTTCGGTGATGGCGGCACAACCCGGCGCGCGTATGCGGGTGATGGGGACACGCGGCGCCTATGTGAAGCAGCATGGCGATGTGCAGGAAGCGGCGCTTCGGGCAGGCGCGCGTCCGGGCAGTGCGGGCTGGGGCGAGGATTCATCGGAAAATTGGGGCGTGTTTTCCGACGGTTCTGATGCTCGGCCCGTAAAAAGCGCGACAGGCGCCTATCAGGATTTCTATGCCGGAATGGTAGCGGCGTTGCGCGACGGCGCGCCGGTGCCGGTCGATCCGGAAGATGCCGTGACGGGGCTGGAGATCATCGAAGCGGCGCGGCGTTCTGCGAGCCAGCGCGCGGTCATCAAACTCTAGTCCGGGACGCCGCCGATCCAGGTCTGGCGCACATTCAACGCATCGTCCGCCACCACGAAATCGGCGCGGCAGCCTTTGGCGATCCGGCCATGGGTTTTCTCCAACCCTAAGAAGGATGCAGGCGCTGCGCTGGCCATGGTCAGGGCATGGGACAGGCTGGCATTGAGAAGCGTCATCGCGTTGCGCACCGCCTGACCCATATCCAGCGCCGATCCGGCAAGCGTGCCGTTCTGATCGACATAGACACCATTCTCGATCCGGATGGTGTGGCCCAGAAGATCGAAGCTTTGCTTCGAAGTGCCCGCATTCGCCAACCCGTCGGTCACCAGCATGAAATGGTCATGCCGCTTGCAGCGCAGAGCTAGCCGCAAGGTTTCGGGATGAACATGGCGGCCATCGGCGATGATGCCGCAATAGCTGTCGGGATTTGCCAAAGCGGCGCCGACCACGCCGGGCGCGCGGGCGGTGAGCGGCGACATGGCGTTGAACAGATGGGTGAAGCCGGTCAGTCCATGGCGATAGGCTTCGATGATTTGCTCGTAAGTGGCGTCGGTATGGCCGGCAGCGACAATCGCACCGGCCGCCGACAGGCGCCGGATAATGTCCGGTGTCGTCATTTCCGGCGCCAGCGTGATCAACGTCCGGCCCTGCTTGAGTGACGTCAGAAGCGCGAAAGCCTCTTCATCGATGCGGCGGAATTTCTCCGCATTGTGCACGCCTTTGCGCGCAAGGCTGAGAAAAGGGCCTTCCAGATGGATGCCCAGCACGCCGGGCACGCCCTCGGCCATCGCGGCATCGACGGCGGCGATGGCGCGGGCCATCACATCCAGATCGTCGCTGATCAAAGTGGGCAGAAAGCCGGTGGTGCCGAATTTGCGATGTGCCGCGCCCATCCGGCGCAGGGTTTCGACCGTCGGTGCGTCGTTGAACAGAACACCGCCGCCGCCATTGACCTGGGTGTCGATGAAGCCGGGCAACAGCAATGTGCCGCTCAGATCGTGGGAGTGCGCTTGGGCAAGGCGCGGGTCCCCGTCGCCAACCACATCGATGATCCAGCCATCTTCGATCAGAACGGCATGGTGTTCCAGCATTCCGTCCGGTGTCGCAATCGATGCGTTCGTCAGGGCCTGCAACATCAAATCGTCTCGGTCACTTTTTTCAAATGCGGTGGATGGTCGGGGTCGTAGCCGCGGGCCACGGACAGGGTCGCGGCCCAGCGGTAAAATGTCTGGGCGAATAAGAGCGGCGCGATAGTGGCGTCTGCGTCCTGAACGGGAAGCGTTTTCACGCCCGCCACGTTGCGCCCTGCCAAAAGCACATTCACGCCATTTTGCGACCAGTCCTGCGCCAGCGCTTCAAGGCCGGGGCGTGTCTCGTCATTCTGGGCAAACATCAGAACTGGAAGCTTTTTCTCCAGCAGCGCCATAGGGCCGTGTTTGACTTCCGCGCTGCTGAAGGCTTCCGCGTGCAGGCCGCAAGTTTCCTTGAATTTGAGCGCCGCTTCCTGCGCCACGCCCAGCCCCAGGCCGCGCCCCAGCACGAACAAGTTCTGTGCCGGGCAGAGCAGATCCACCATCGGCTGCCAATCCAATTGCCAGGCGGCTTCCAATTGTGCGGGAAGGCTGTCCAACGCGCGCGAAAGCGTTTCGTTGCCGCCCCACCGCGCCGTCAGGTGCAAAATGGCAGAGAGGGCGCAGATATAGGATTTGGTTGCGGCCACGCTGAGTTCGGCGCCAGCCTTGAGCGGGATCACATGATCGGCGATCGCCGCCAGGGGCGCGTCTTCGGCATTGACCAACGCCAGAACCATGGCGCCGGATTTCTTGGCCGCCGCTGCCGCCGTCAGCAGATCGGGGCTTTTTCCCGATTGCGAGATCACCAGGAACAGGCAATCCGACAGATCCTGGTGGGCGCCATAGACCGACGTGACGGAGGGCGAGGCGGATGCCGTGACCAGCCCCAGCTGGGTCTCGAACAGATAGCGGGCAAAGGTGGCGGCGTGATCGGAACTGCCGCGCGCCGACGTCAGGACCAGGCGGGGCCGGAAGCGCCGCAAATCCTCAGCAATACGGATGACGGGCGCGTTATTGGCGGCAAGTTGGCTCGCGACGCGCGCCGGTGCTTCGCGCGCTTCCTGAAACATGCGGGTCGCTGCCGCCTCGGGTGGCATGGAATTGTCGCTCGTCATGTCGCGGCCATGACTTCCTATATCGCCGCCGCCGCGCGATTGCATCTCTTCCGCCATGCGCGCTTTTCATTTCTGCCGGGCAAAGAAGAAAAGCGGAACGTTATCAACGAAATAGCTTATGCGTGGGGTTAAGTTGCGTCCGCCTGCTTGCGGCACCAGAATGCCGCGACAGCGATCAGATTGTTGAGAGCATGCCAGGGGTGCGGACATTGGATCAGGGCAGCGCCGGTGCATCCCCGGCGGACCTGGAATCCGGCGAATTTCTGATCCTGCAGGCGCCGATGGACGGCTGGGCGGCGCCGCTCAGTGAAGTCCCCGATCCGGTTTTCTCGGACAAGATGATGGGCGATGGCGTGGCCATCGATCCCACCGGCTCTGTGCTTTCCGCACCCTGCGATGGCGAAATCATTCTTATTCATGAGGCGCTGCACGCGCTGACTTTGCGGGCGGCGAATGGCGCCGAAATCCTGATCCATGTCGGGCTCGATACCGTAGCGCTGGACGGCCAGGGCTTCACCGCGCATGTCCACAAAGGCCAGCATGTGCGTGCGGGCAACCGGTTGCTGAGTTTCGATCTGGAAATCTTGGCGCAATCGGCCCGCAGCTTGATCACGCCCATCGTCATCGCCAATGGCGAACGCTTCTCCATTGTCCGGCGCAAACAGAATGCCGGGATGATGCAAGGCGAAGAATTGATGGTTCTACGCCCTTTGCAGCGCGCGGCGGCGCGGGCAGAGATTGGGTATTCCGAGATTCGCCGTGAATTCATCGTGCCGATGGCGCATGGGCTGCATGCCCGTCCTGCTGCCCGGCTAGCCGGTCTTGCCAAGGATTTCATCGCCGAAATTGCCATCGTCGCGGGAGACAAGCGCGCCAATGCCCGCAGCCCCGTGGCGTTGATGGGGCTGGGGCTCGGCAAAGGCGCGGCCGCGATTGTTTTGGCGCGCGGCGCGGATGCAGAAAAAGCCGCTGCTGCTCTGGTGGCGTTGATCGAAAGCGGCATGGGCGAAAGCGAAGACATCGCGCCGGTTGCGATTGTGGCGGCGCCTGCACGGCAAGGTGTGCTGACCGGCGTGCGGGCCGCGCCCGGTTTGGGCCTTGGTATCGCCGCGCGCCTGAGCCGTCCTGCGATCATCGTGGAAGAAGCCGGACAGGGCCGGGAGCGCGAAACCCAATCGCTTGACGCTGCGCTTGCGATGGTACGCCTGAAATTGGGCGCGATGCGGGGGAACGCCACGCAGGCGGCGATCCTCTCCGCCCATCTCAGTTTTCTGGACGATCCGGAGCTGGCGGCGCATGCGGGTGCGAAAATCGTCGAAGGAAAAAGCGCTGGTTATGCCTGGCGCGATGCCATCCAGGCGCAGATCTCCGTGTTGCAAGGCTTAACGGGACCGCGCTTTGGCGAGCGCGCGGCCGATCTGCTGGATCTGGAATATCAGGTCTTGAATGCTCTGGTGGGAAGCGGTGCCGCGCCCGCTGCGCAATTACCGCCGGACACTATTCTGCTGGCCGAAGATGTCTTGCCCTCGCAGTTGGCGGGTCTGGATGTCTCGCGTCTGGCCGGGATCGCTTTGGCGCAAGGCGGACCGACCTCGCACGCGGCCATCCTGGCGGCGTCGATGAATATTCCTGCGCTGGTGGCCTGCGGTCCCGCTGTGCTGGAGATTGCGGACGGGACGGCTTTGTTGCTGGATGCCGACGATGGCAGCTTGGTCATCGATCCTCCAGTCGCGTTGCAAGAGGCGGCGCGCCAACGAATTGCGCAAATGCGGACGCGCCGCGCGCAAGCGCAGGCGGGGGCACAAGCCCTGTGCCAGACGCGCGATGGCCTGCGTATCGAAGTCGCCGCCAATCTGGGCGCGGTCGAGGATGTCGGCCCGGCCTTGGCAGCGGGCGCGGAAGGCTGCGGGCTGCTGCGCACCGAGTTTCTGTTTCTGAACCGGCAACAGCCGCCGGATGAGGCGGAGCAGACCGAGATTTATCGCGCCATTGCGCAAGGGCTGAACGGCAGGCCCCTGGTGGTGCGCACCCTCGATATCGGCGGTGACAAGCCCGCGCCTTATCTTCCCTTTCCGGCGGAAGAAAATCCGGCGCTGGGATTGCGCGGTGTTCGTGTCAGCCTATGGCGGCCCGAATTGCTGGCGGCGCAATTGCGCGCCATCCTGCGCGGCATCCCCGCCGCGCAATGCCGCATCATGGTGCCGATGATCGCTTCGTTGTCCGAACTGCGCGCGGTGCGGCGGGTATTGGACGACGCGCGCACGGCGCTGGGCATCGCCGATCCTGTGCCGCTGGGGATTATGGTGGAGACGCCCGCAGCAGCGATGACCGCTGACATCCTGGCGGCGGAAGCGGATTTCTTTTCCATCGGCACCAACGATCTTACCCAATATGCGCTTGCGATGGATCGCGGCCATGCGGGCTTGGCAGGGCAATTCGATGCCCTGCATCCGGCGGTCTTGCGTCTGATCGCAGCGACGGCTGAAGGGGCCGCGCGCCATGGCCGGCATGTTGCCGTCTGCGGCGGGCTGGCGTCCGATCCTGTCGCCGCGCCTATTTTGATTGGCTTGGGCGTGCGCGGCCTGTCGGGTCCGGCCAGCCGGATCGCCGACATCAAAGCCGCTGTCCGGGATGTGACCCTCGAAGATTGCAAACGCTTGGCGTCCAAAGCGCTGGGTGCAACCTCTGCCGCCGCGGTGCGCGCGCTTGCGCGCAATCCAGGAGAGTGACCATGCGCTCCATCATGAACTGGTTGCAGCCCCTGGGCGGCGCCTTGCTGCTACCCATCGCGGCTTTGCCCATCGCCGGGCTTCTACTCCGGCTGGGCCAGCCCGATCTGTTCAATCTGCCTTTCATCGCGGCGGCGGGCGATGCGGTGTTTTCCAATCTGGGTTTGCTGTTTGCCATTGGCGTGGCGGTGGGTCTGGCCAAGGACAATAATGGTGCAGCGGGGCTGGCGGGCGCGATCTGCTTTTTGATCGCCAGCAAAGGCGCGATGGCGCTGCTGCAACCGCCGGCGGATCTGCTGACGCATGTGCCCGCGGCGTTTCAAGCGATGGCGATTGCCAATTTCAAGAACGACGCCATCGCGCGCAGCGGCGTGCCGATGGGCCTGCTGGCCGGCATCATTGCGGGCTATGCTTATAATCGCTTTCACGGTTTGAAATTGCCGGAGTATCTCGCCTTCTTCGGCGGCCGCCGCTCGGTGCCGATCATTTCCGGTTTCGGCGGGCTGGTGCTGGCAGCGATCTTCGGCTTCGGCTGGGAAGGGCTCAATCACGCCATCGACAGCGCCAGCCGCACGGTGCTGGCGCATGGTCTGCTCGGACCCTTCGTCTTCGGCATCCTCAACCGGCTGCTGATCATCGTCGGTCTACACCACATCTTGAACAATTTCGTCTATTTCATCATGGGCGATTATCACGGCGTGTTTGGCGATCTGAACCGCTTCTTCGCGGGCGATCCGACCGCGGGCGCGTTTCTCAGCGGCTTTTTCCCCGTGATGATGTTCGGTCTGCCTGCCGCGTGCCTGGCCATGTATCACGCCGCGCGGCCCGAGCGGAAAGCGGCGGTGGCGGGCATGTTCCTGTCCATGGCGCTCACGGTGTTCATCACCGGCGTCACCGAGCCGATCGAATTCTCTTTCATCTTCCAGGCGCCGATTTTGTACGCCTTGCATGCCCTGATGAGCGGCTTTTCCGCGCTGATCATGAATTTGTTGGGCGTGCATATGGGTTACACATTCTCCGCTGGGCTGATCGACTATCTGATCAACTTCAAGCTGGCGACGCGGCCTTTGTGGCTGCTGCCCGTGGGCGCGGCTTATTTCGCGCTGTATTACGGTGTCTTCCGCTTCACCATTCAACGGTTCGATCTGGCGACACCGGGCCGCGAGAAGAGTGCTGCAGTCATTCCGTCATCAGAGTATGCGGGTGCGCGGGACGAGGGCTTTGTGGCGGCCTTGGGCGGTGCGGCCAATCTGGTGTCCATCGATGCTTGTGCCACACGGCTGCGGCTGATCGTGGCGGATCAGGCCAAGGTGAATGAGGATGCGCTGAAAGCCTTGGGCGCGCGGGGCATTATCCGGCCTTCGGAAAAAGCCTTGCAGATCGTGCTGGGGCCCATCGCCGATCAGGTGGCGGGCGAGATGCGCCAGGCGGTGGCGCGTGGGCCAAAGCCAAGTAGTCCCGACCGCGCCCGTTTGCTCGCAATCCTGGGCGGGGATGCCAATCTCGCCGCGCTTTCCGTCCGCGACAGTCGATTGCTGGTCGATGTGAAAGACCCGGGCAAAGTTGCCGAAAGTGATCTTAAGGCTTGGGCTCCGCGCGGTGTGGTCCGCACCACGCCCACGCGATGGCAGATCATTCTGGGGCCGGGCGCGGAAGCTTTCGCGCAAAACTCTGGCGCGTGATCCCGGGCTCTGCGAAAAACACACCGGCTTTGAGGGAAATCCACATGTCTGTTCTTTTGGAAATTTGCGTCGATAGCCCCGTCGGCCTGAAGGCGGCGATTGAGGGCGGCGCGGCCCGAATCGAACTTTGCTCTTCTCTGGCGGTGGGTGGGCTCACGCCCAGTCCGGGTTTCATGGTTCAGGCTGCCAGAAGTGGACGTCCCGCCCGCGCCATGATCCGCCCCCGCGTGGGCGATTATGTTTTTACCCAAGATGAAATCGACGTGATGCGCGGCGACATCGACGCCGCGCGCAAAGCGGGTCTTGCGGGCGTGGTCATCGGCGCCAGCCTGCCGTCCTGGCATCTGGATGAGAAGACCATCCGCATTCTGGCCGAACATGCGGCGGGACTTGAACTGACCTTGAACCGCACGGTGGACATGGCGCCCGATCCGCTTGCGGGTGTGGATATTGCGGCCAGTTTGGGCTTTCGTTCGATCCTGACTTCGGGCGGCAGTCTCAAAGCGCCTGACGGGATCGAAATGATCGCGGCCATGGTGAAGCGCGCGGCGGGCCGGGTGGAGATTCTGGCGGGCAGCGGGCTCAATCCCGACAACGTCCGCATGATGGTCGAAAAGACCGGCGTGCGCGAAGTACATGGCTCTTTCGCAGCGGCCTGGCCCGATCCTATCGACGAGAAGCTGGTGCGGTTCGGCTATATCGTGCCCGATGCGCGTGAAACCAGTCAGGCACAGGTGCGGCGCGCCAAAGACGCGCTCGCGGGGCTTTAGGAAAGACGCGCGGGTTCGCCGGACGAATCCGCCGCTTTCACGGGCATATGCCGGTCCATCAATTGACCGGCGCGCAGGCCCGCCAGGCCATGGCGCGAATAGGCCTGGACCCAGGCGCAGAATTCCTCATGCGAGATCGCATAACGCGCGCAGGCATCATCCAAGGTGATCAATCCGCCATCCACGGCGGCGATCACAATGGCCTTGCGGCGCGGCACCCAGCGTCTGGTGTTGCGGGGCGGAAGGTCGGCGCAGGTCAGGACGTTTCCGTCGGGACCAAAGACGCTGCCGGCCGGCGTACTGTGTTTTCCCATTCGGGCGACTCCTTGCCGCCCCAGCCGTACAGAAAGTAGGCCCGTTCTCTTAATGGAAGGTCAATGGCAAAATTCCGTTTTCGCCGGGAACTTCACGTCAACTGCGCGTGATGGAGAGGAACGAACGCAGAGTCTGCCTGGATTGCTGGAAAAACGCCGGCCCGGTGCGCTGCGCGCGGATTGGTGGAAATCGCCGGGCTGGCGGCATGACAGTCCGGCACGGGACTGCCCAATCGCGGGATTTTAGGCGGCGGCGATTGCCGTTTTGCTGCCGGATGGTTGCAGGGGCAGTGCGAACGTCACCGCCGTGCCCACACCTTCGTGGCTTTCGATGCTGAAAGATCCGCCATGCTGGTTGACCAGCGCCCGCACCAGCGAGAGACCCAAGCCCGTACCTTCGCGCGCATGGGCAGGGTCGTTCACCGCCTGCTCGAAAGGCTGACCCACTCTGGCCAAAAGGCTTTCGGGCATGCCGATACCATGGTCGCGTACCGTCAGCGCCAGCGCGCCATTGCGAATCTGCGCCGTTACTTCGACTTCATCGCCGGAGCGGGAAAACTTGATCGCATTGGAAAGAAGGTTGAGCAGGATCTGGCGGAAAGCGCGTTGATCGGCCAGGAAGGTAAGGCCCTGGGCGGGCAGCAACGTCACCAGCTTGACCCCCTGTTCGTCGGCCCGGCTTTTCACCAGTCGGATGCAATAGGCCACGCTCTCCGTCAAATCGACGCCCTGAATATCGAGAACGAATTTTCCGGCTTCGATCTTGGCGATGTCCAGAATGTCCGACACCAGATTGAGAAGATGGTGGCCGGACTCGTGAATGATCGAAGCGTAGTCGCGATATTGCTTCTGCAGCGGCCCATAGATCTGGTTCTGAAGAAGTTCGGAGAAGCCGATAATGGCGTTCAGCGGCGTGCGCAATTCGTGGCTCATATTGGCCAGGAATTGCGATTTGACCTTGCTGGAGGCTTCGGCGGTTTCCTTCGCCAACTGGTTCTCGCGCAGGGCTTCTTCCAGCCTGCGCTTGTCGATCACATTGTCGCGGAACAGGCGCAAGGAGCGCGCGAACTGGCCGATTTCGTCGCGGCGGACCTGATACGGAATCGGATAATCGAGATTGTTGTCCGCCACCGCTTGCATCGCGCCCGATATGGCGCGCAGCGGCCGGATCACGCGCACAACGACATAGATCAAGGTGAAAGATGCGAGGCTGATGGAAAGGATCATCAGCACCAGCGCAATGTCGAAATCGTGGCTGGCTTGATCCAGCTTGTCCTGGACGCTTTCACGTGTCAGCCGAAAGGCCGTCCGGGAAATGTCGGTGATCGCAAAAAGCCCCCGGTCGGAAAGTCTGAGCCAGTCGGTTTCGGAAATGGGGGAAGGTTTTCCCGCGCCCAGCGCATCGAGGATGACCCGGCGAACGGGCCGAACTTCGCCGAAATAAATCTTCTCGACCTTGGCTATGGCGGCTCCCAGCGCTTTGGGGAAGGTGGGCAGGTCGGCGCGGTCGTTCACCAGCGCAGCCCAGGGGTAATTCAGATTGCCTTCCTGCTCCGCGAATTTCTGCAATTGCTGGGATGTGGCGGGCCGCTGCGCGATAATCGCTTCGGCGAGCCGGCGGCGGTCGCCGCCCAATGTTTCCCGGATGGACCAGACCATGCGGATGATCTTGGTCGTTTCATTGTTAAAGGCGCTGGCGTCGGCGATGTACATGGAACGCATGCGGGTGCGCAGATTGATCACAGCCACCAAGGCGCTCGCAGCTCTGCTCCATTGCTGCTGCAGGCCCGCGGCTCGCATCGCCGGCGGCCGTTCCAAATCGGCGATGGCGGCAGCATAAGCCGCGTTATAGGCGTCGCGCGCCCGGTTGATTTCGCGAATATTGGGGATCGGGCCATTCGCTTCGGTGCTGGCGCTTTGTCTTGTCGCGGCCAGCGCCTCGGCGGAAGCCAGATGAAGTTTTTTGAGCTTTGTCAGCAACGCGCCATTGTCCGGCGCGCGCAAGGCAAGAGCGGTGGTCATTTCGCCTTGTTCGAAACGCAGGGCTTCCGACGCCGCGAATACGTCACCCAAAACATCGACGGTTTGGAGGAGTTTGGTCGCGGCTTCGCGCCGGTCATAGGCCTGTTTGGCCGTGTAAGCGAAGACGGAGATCAGCAGCACCACCAGCAGGCCGGTGATCGCAGACAATAATACGCCGATCGATTGGAATCGCTTCATTCCCGGTGGGTCCCGATGAAGCGGGGATTCTACGGTGGAAAGAATGGACGATGGTTTAATGGGCGAAAGAGAGGGCGAATATGGTTGCGAGGCGTTAACCACCAAATGGGGTGGTGGATGTTTGCACGCTCTTCAGGAATTGACGTTTCGGGAAGTGTTGCGCCATTCGTTCAGCACCAGCGCGAGCGTCAGAAGATCGAACAGGGCAAAGCTCAAAACCCAGCCCGACCATCGCAGGGTGAGATGCCAGCCCATATAGACGACGAACGCGGCGAGGATCAGTGCGGCGATGGGAAAGACCAAGCGTCCGCCACGCCAAAAGAGCGCCACCACGATTCCCAGCTTTAGAAATCCGTGCACCAGAAGATAGAAAAGAACGAATTCATGCGAGGCTTCCGACAGCCGCGTGGCGCCGTTGCGGATCGCGTGCAGGGCGGGGTGGTGGCCGGTCAATTCCGGCGCGGTGAACCGGATCACCCAGCCGTAAAATCGCTGCGGACCGGTAATGGCCAGAACGATCCCGGCCAAAGCTTCCAGCGCGCCGTCCAGTCCCTTGATCAGGATCGCGACCAGATACGCGGTATGCAGAATCTGTCTTTTGATCAATGTGGGCCCGCCCGGCAATTGGCGTTTGTTATAGGCGGCGCACCTTTCCTGCAAAAGCCACAAACGGGACGTGGAATTTATTGGTGGCGGGAGGATTTCCTGTCTTCGATCCCTTTTCCGGGCTCGCCAGCGGAACTTCCGCTCGTTAGGGTCGCGCCGCTGGAGAGTGTCGGCGTGGAGATTGCAATGCAGTACCGGACGTTTTTTGCGGGCGCTTTGTGCGCGGTGTGGCTTGCGGCGGCGGCCCCGGTTCAGGCTCAGACGCTTGACCGTCTGGATGATGATCCCAACGCCTATCCCAACCCCTATACGCAGGTGAACGACTTCCTCAAGCTGCCGGCGGGCCGCAAAATGGGCTCCACCAGTGCGGTGGCCGTGGACAGCCAAGGTCATATCTGGGTGGCGGACCGTTGCGGCGCCAACAGCTGCAAGGGCTCCAAGCTCGACCCGATCATGGAATTCGACGCCAACGGCACTTTCATCAAATCCTTCGGCGCGGGCAAATTCCTCTTCCCGCATGGCTTTTATATCGACCGCAATGATCATCTCTGGCTGACGGACGGTCAGATCGGCGAGGGCATCGGCAATGACGTGCTGGAGCTGGATCGCGACGGCAATGTTCTGCGCACTCTGGGCGTGCCTGGCGTGATGGGCGACGGGCTGACCTTCGTCAACGGCGTCTATGCTTTCAACGAACCCAATGCGGTGCTGGTCACGCCGCAAGGTGACATTTTTGTTGCGGAAAGCCATACCCCCAACGAAGGCACGCATCGCATCGTGCATTTCGACAAGAACGGCAAATATATCGGCTGGTTCGGTGGTGTCGGCATCGGCCTGGGGCGCTTCAATGTCCCCCATGCCCTCGCGATGGACAGCAAGGGGCGCATCTTCATTGCGGACCGTTACAACAATCGCATCCAGATCTTCAGCCAGGACGGCAAGCTGATCGACATCTGGCATCAGTTCGGACGCCCCAGCGGCATCTATATCGATCAGAACGACATTCTCTACAGCACCGATTCCGAATCGCGCACGCCGGTGGCGTATGGCTTCCACCCCGGCTGGGGCCGCGGTGTCCGCGTGGGCAGTGTCAAAGACGGCATCGTGACCGCCTGGATTCCCGACATCGATCCGGAAGCCGACCGCCACATCACCAGCGGCGGCGAGGGCATCTGGGTTCATGACGGTGTCATCTACAGCGCCCAGGTCCGCCAGAAGGCTGTCGTGAAGTATGTGCCGAAAAAGTAAGGTTTCGGGGCCGGATTTCCGCTGATCCGGCCGGAACTTCCCGGCTTTGCAATGCGTTCCTTGACGGGCGTCAGCTGTGCATACTGCACGGATATTGCGAAGCTGTTTCGAGCATTACGCTCGGCGAGGGAGTTTTCATGCAGATCGGTATTATCGGCCTTGGCCGGATGGGCGCCAATATTGGCCGCCGCCTGATGAGCAGGGGCCATAAGGTCGTGGCGTTCGACCGCGAGCCCAAAGCCATCGCCGCGCTGACGGGCGCGAGCGGGGCGGCATCGCTCAAGGACATGGTCGAAAAGCTGGAAGCGCCCCGCGCCATCTGGGTGATGCTGCCGGCAGGAAAGATTACAGATGACACCGTCTTCGCACTGGGCGATCTGCTCAGCCCTGGCGATGTGGTGATCGATGGCGGCAATACTTTCTACAAAGACGATATCCGCCGCGCTCAGGCGCTGAAGAAAAAGAATATCGCCTATGTCGATTGCGGGACCTCTGGCGGCGTATGGGGGCTGGACCGCGGCTATTGCATGATGATCGGCGGCGACAAGGCGGTGGTCGATAGGCTCGATCCCATTTTCGCGGCGCTCGCGCCGGGCGAGGGCAGCATCGAAAAGACACCGGGACGCGAAGGGCGCGATCCGCGCGTGCTGAATGGCTATCTGCATGCCGGGCCGGTGGGATCGGGCCACTTCGTTAAGATGGTTCATAACGGCATCGAATATGGCCTGATGCAGGCCTATGCCGAGGGCTTCGATATTTTGCGCGGCCGCGCCAGCGACAAACTGCCGGAGGATGAGCGTTTCACGCTCGACACCGCCGATATTGCCGAAGTCTGGCGGCGGGGCAGCGTGGTTTCCTCCTGGTTGCTCGATCTCACGGCCATCGCCTTGGCGAAGTCGCCCGAGCTGGAAAAATTCGAAGGCTCTGTCGACGATAGCGGTGAAGGCCGCTGGACCATCGAAGCCGCCATCGACGAAGCGGTGGCCGCGCCGGTCATCACGGCGGCGCTGTTCGCGCGTTTCCGTTCCCGCATAGAACATAGCTTCGGCGAGAAACTTCTCTCCGCCATGCGCAACGAATTCGGTGGCCATGTCGAAAGTCTGGTCCCGGCCCACAAGGCCAAGGACGACGACAAATGAGTTCGCACAAGAAAGTGCCGCCCCATTGCGCCATCGTGATCTTCGGCGCCAATGGCGATCTGACCAAAAGACTGATCGTGCCCGCGCTCTACAATCTGGCGCGCGGCGGCATGTTGCCCGAGAATCTGGCGCTGATCGGCGTGGATCACAACGACAAGACCTCGGAGCAGTGGGGCGAGGGATTGCGCGATTTTCTGGCCCAGACGCTGGCCAAGAGCGGGGAAAGCGTTGACGAAAAGCTTTGGGCATCCATCGCCAAGGACATGGTTTTCCTCAAGGGCGATTTCGAGAAGGATGAGACCTATTCCGATCTCGCCAAATGCCTTGCCGATATCGATGCCAAGAAGAGCTTGGGCGGCAATGTGCTGTTCTATATGGCGGTCGCGGACCGTTTCTTCGCCACCATTGCGGGCAAGCTGGGTGATGCCGGTTTGACCGAAGAGGCGGATGGGCGTTTCCGCCGCCTGATCGTGGAAAAGCCCTTCGGCCACGATCTGGCGTCCGCCAAGGCGCTCAATGCCTGCCTTCTCAAGCATCTCAAGGAAGAGCAGATTTACCGCATCGACCATTTCCTGGGGAAGGAAACGGTCCAGAACATCATGGCGCTGCGCTTCGCCAATGGTTTGTTCGAACCCATCTGGAACCGCGACCGCATCGACCATATTCAGATCACGGTGGCGGAATCCATCGGCATTGAAGGGCGCGGCAATTTCTATGAAAAGACCGGCGCACTTCGCGACATGGTGCCCAATCATCTGTTCCAGCTTGTCGCGATGACGGCGATGGAGCCGCCTGTGTCTTTCGATGCCGAAGCGATCCGCGCCAAAAAGGCGGAAATATTCCGCGCCGTGCATCCGCTGACCATCGGCGATGTGGTGCGGGGCCAATATGACGCTGGCCTGGTGGCGGGTGCGCCCGCACTGGCTTATCGCAAGGAAGACAATGTCGCCCCGGATTCCAATGTCGAAACCTTTGTCGCGATGCGGCTTTTGATCGACAATTGGCGTTGGGCGGGCGTGCCTTTCTATCTGCGCACGGGCAAGCGGTTAGCGGCGCGTTCCAGCGAAATCGCCATCCGCTTCAAGCGTGCGCCCTATGCGCTTTTCCGCGAAACGCCGGTGGAAGAGCTGGATGCCGATTGGCTGATCCTGCGCGTGCAGCCCGATGAAAGCATTCGCCTGCGATTCAATGCCAAGCGGCCTGGCCCCACCATGGCGCTGGAGAGCGTGGCGATGGATTTCAAATACAAGGACTGGTTCCAGCAAGCGCCCGCAGTGGGGTATGAAACCTTGATTTATGACTGTCTGATCGGTGATGCGACTCTGTTCCAGCGCGCCGACCAAGTCGAAGCGGCCTGGGGCGTGGTCGAACCGGTTCTAGAAGCCTGGGCTGCCACCGCGCCGCGCCACTTCCCGAACTATAATGCGGGCAGCGAAGGCCCCAGCGCCGCCAACGATCTTTTGGCCCATGACGGCCGCTCCTGGCGCGCGATCAAATGAGGATGAGATGAGCATCGCCGGTAAAATGGAAATTGTTGCAGATCTGGACGCGCTGTCGGCGCGGGCTGCAGAGATTATTGCCGACCGGATTCGTGCGGGGAATGCGCCGTTCCGGTTGGCATTGGCGGGCGGAGGCACACCGCGCGGCTGCTATCACCATCTTGCACAATTGCATCAAGTGCCCTGGGAAGGTGTGGAAATCTATCTGGGCGATGAGCGCTTCGTGCCGCCGGATCATCCCGACAGCAATTACCGTCTGATCCGCGAGACTTTGCTGGCGTCCGGCAAGGTCCAGCCGCGTGGGCTATTTGCGGTTCCGTACGATGGCGAGCCGGCGAGCGCGGCCGACGCCTATGAAGAAATCCTGCGCCAGCAATATGGCAGCAGCCGTCTTCTGCCAGATCGGCCATTGTTCGATTTGCAATTGCTGGGTTTGGGCGAAGACGGTCATACCGCCTCGCTGCTTCCCGGTCAGCCGGTGTTGGACGAGCGCACCCGCTGGGTCGCGGTGGTGCCCGAAGGCCGGCGCGAGCCGCGCATCTCGCTCACCTATCCCGCGCTGGAATCCAGCCGCGTCATGCTTTTCCTGGTCAGCGGCGCCGGCAAGAAAGACGCGCTTGCCCGGGCCCGCGCCGCAGACCCGTCGGTCCCTGCGGGCCGCCTGAAGCTCCAGGGCGAAGTGATCTGGCTGGTGGACCGGGCTGCAGCAGGTGCGAATGCGGATTGAGGACTACGCGGTCATCGGCGATTGCCACACCGCGGCGCTGGTAAGCCGCGAGGGGTCTATCGACTGGCTCTGCATGCCGCGTTTTGATTCCGCCTCCTGTTTCACCGCGCTTCTGGGTGATGAAAAACATGGCCGCTGGCTGATCGCGCCGGATCGCCGGATCAAAGCCTATAAGAACGGTGCGCCGCCCCGTATCCAGCGCCGCTATCGTGGCGACAGTCTGATCCTGGAAACCGAGTTTCGCACCGCGACCGGCGCTGTGCGGTTGATCGATTTTATGCCGCTGCATGGCAGAGACCGCGCCATCGTGCGCATCGTGGAAGGCATTTCCGGCCATGTCGCGATGGAAACCGAATTGGTGATCCGTTTCGACTATGGCGTCACGATTCCCTGGGTCAACCGCGTCGATTCCAAGACCATCGCCGCCATCGCCGGGCCCAATCTTCTCTGCGTTCGCACGCCGGTGAATCTGAAGGGCGAGAATATGCATTCCGCCGCCCGCTTTACGGTCCGCGCCGGTGAACGTGTGCCGTTCGTTCTGTCCTATCGCGAGTCGCATTACCAACTGCCGCGCACGATCGACGCCGATATTGCGCTGGAGGAAACCGAGAAACATTGGGCGGCCTGGACCGGCTTGTGCAAGGTGCAAGGCAAATGGCGCAAGGAAGTGATGCGCTCGCTGCTGACCCTGAAAAGCCTCAGCTATCAGCCCACGGGCGGGATCGTGGCGGCGGTGACGACCTCGCTTCCCGAGCAGATCGGCGGTATCCGCAATTGGGACTATCGCTATTGCTGGCTGCGCGACGCCACCTTCACGCTGCTCGCCTTTCTCAATGCGGGCTACACCGAGGAGGCCAATGTCTGGCAGCATTGGCTGGTCCGGGTGATCGCCGGTGCGCCCGAGCAGCTTCAGACCATGTACAGCGTGATGGGCGACAAACGCCTGGAAGAGTTGGAGTTGCCGCATCTGCCCGGCTATGAAAATTCCCGGCCGGTGCGCATCGGCAACGCCGCCGCCCAGCAATTGCAGTTGGATATTTACGGCGAACTGGCCGACGTGCTCAGCCAGGCGCGCAAGGGCGGATTGCCTGCCGCGCCGCGCCGGGGCGAGATCCGCAGGACCTTCCTCAAGCATCTGGAAACGATCTGGAAAAAGCCCGACGAAGGCATTTGGGAAATTCGCGGCGGCCGTCAGCATTTCGTCCATTCCAAAGTCATGACCTGGGTCGCGTTCGACCGCGCCAGCGAGGCCACTCCCGACAAACGGCAGGCGGCGCATTATCGCAAAGTCGCCGACCGTATCCATAAGGAGGTTTGCGCCAAGGGCGTCGACCCCAAACGGGGCTGTTTCGTGCAGGCTTATGGTTCGCCCCGCATGGACGCGAGCTTGCTGCTTTTGCCCTTGGTGGGCTTTCTACCGGCCAAGGACAAGCGCATCCGCCGCACCGTGGCGGAGATCGAGAAGCGGCTTCTCCACAAGGGTCTGGTGCTGCGCTATGAGACCGAAACCGGCGTGGATGGCCTGCCCCCGGGCGAAGGCGCCTTCCTTGCGTGCAGCTTCTGGTTGGCGGACAATTATCTGATGCTGGGACGCAAGGCCGATGCCACGCGCCTGTTCAACCGGCTGAAACGTCTGGCCAATGATGTCGGCCTTTTCGCGGAGGAGTATGATCCGGTAGGAAAGCGCATGTTGGGGAATTTCCCGCAAGCCTTTTCCCATGTCGCGTTGATCAACACCGCCCTCAATTTGATGCAGGAAGAGAATCGCAGCCATGGCCGTAAGAAAAAAGCCCGCAAAATCACGCGCCGATAAGGTGCTGGCAATCGACATCGGCGGCACCGGGCTTAAGGCGGCGATTGTCGATGCCAAGGGCCGCTTTTTGACGGAACGGCTGCGGGTCAAAACCCCCAAGCATCCCAGCCCCGCCAAAGTGGTGCAGGCTTTGATCGAGCTCGTGGCGCCGCTGACGGGCTATGCCCATGTCTCCATCGGGTTTCCCGGCTATGTGCGCGACGGCAAGGTTTTCACGGCCGCCAATCTCGGCACCAAATTGTGGAAGGGCTATGCGCTCGCCAAAGTGATGGAAAAAAAGTTGGGCAAACCCACACGTCTCAACAATGACGCGGACGTACAGGGTCTGGCGGTGATAAAAGGAAAGGGCCTCGAGCTGGTCTGCACATTGGGCACCGGCTTCGGCACGGCCTGGTTCCGCGACGGCGAACTGATGCCGCATATGGAATTGGCGCATATCCCCATCCATCACGGCGAAGATTTCGATGCCTATATCGGTGAAGGCGCGCGGCTCGAGATTGGCGACAAAGCCTGGAACAAGCGGGTGAAGAAAATCATTCCCATGCTTGCCACGGTGATGAATTACGATCATCTCTATATCGGCGGCGGCAATGCCCAGCGCTTGCGCTTCAAGTTGCCGAAGAATGCTTCCACCGTCTCCAACGATGCAGGGATGGAAGGCAGTGCCTTTGTCTGGCATCCCAAAGGTTCCGCCAAACGGCGCTGAGCGCTGCACCTAAACGTTGCGGAACTTTACCAAGGATAGCGCGTTAACGGCATAGACCGGGGCTATTGGCTCTGGCCGCACGCGAAATCAATTGGAACGGGATGCATTTTGGACAGGTCAGGATGACGCCGCCTGTGAACAGGAATTCGGCTCTTTTTCTCGATATTGACGGCACTCTGCTCGATATGGCTCGCACCCCCGACGATGTGGTGGTGCCCGCCGAATTGCAATCGACGTTGGTGCGGTTGCATCAGGCACTGGGCGGAGCATTGGCGTTCGTCAGCGGTCGTTCGCTGGCGGCCATCGATCGGTTGTTCATGCCTCTGCATACGGCCGCTGTGGGATGTCATGGCGCCGAAGTGCGCGGCGACGATGGGGTCGTACGCGCGCTGTCCGGCCCCATTCCCGACACGGTGCGCACGATTTTTCGCACGCTGGCCGAAGTGCATCCCGGGACGATTCTGGAGGACAAGGTATATGCCTTGTCGTTGCATTATCGCTTGGCGCCGGAAGCGCGGTTGCCGCTGGAAACCGCGATGGAGACATATGCATCGGTTTTTGCCGGCGAGACGGTCGCCATTCAGCATGGAAAGTCGGTGATCGATGCTCGCATGCAGGGGATCGACAAAGGTGCCGGTGTCCGCGCGCTGATGCGCCAGGCGCCTTTTCGTGATCGCCATCCGGTCTTTGGCGGCGACGACACCACCGACATCGATGTTTTTCATATTTTGCCGGAGCTTGGCGGCCACGGATTCTCGGTGGGCCGCACATTCGAAGGTATCGATTATCAATTTTCCTCGCCCCAGGCCGTGCGCCAATGGCTCAGCGATCTGGCGCAAGAGGGGATGGCGGCATGACCCATCAACCTCTCGATCTGGCTGTGATCGGCAATGGGCGTACCGCCGCCTTGGTGGACCGCAATGCGCGGATCGTGTGGTGGTGTTTCCCGCGCTTCGACAGCGACCCTTTGTTTTGCCGCCTGATTGCGGGCGACGAAGAAAAGGGCTTCAGCGATGTCGTGCTGGACGGTTTTTCCCACAGCGTCTCGCAATATGAGCGCAACACCGCCACCGTGGTCACGCTTCTGACGGCCAAAGACGGTTCGGCCGTGCGGATCACCGATTTCGCGCCGCGCTTCCGCAATTTCGACCGCATTTTGCGCCCGCCGCAATTGATGCGGCGCATCGATCCGGTGGCGGGCATGCCGCGCATCACCATTCGCGTGCGCCCCGCTTCGGAATACGGCAAGCCGATGCAGCGCCGCGTCGCAGGGTCCAGCCATATCACCTATGGCCAGCCCGGTGTGATCCGGCTGACGACCGATGCGCCGCTTTCCTATATCGAGGATGAAACGCCGTTCGCGCTGACCCGTCCGTTGCATTTGATTCTGGGCCCGGACGAACCCTTCGCCGCCGATCCCGCCACCACGGCGCGCGAATTCCTGGACCGCACCAATGAATATTGGCGCGAATGGGTGCGGCGGCTCTCCATTCCGTTCGAATGGCAGGATGCGACCATCCGTGCCGCCATCACCCTCAAGCTTTCCAATTTCGAAGAAACCGGCGGCATCGTGGCGGCGCTGACGACGTCGATACCGGAAGCGCCGCATTCGGGCCGCACCTGGGATTATCGCTATTGCTGGCTTCGCGATGCCTATTTCGTGGTGCGGGCGCTGAACCGCATCGGCGCCACCAAGACGATGGAAGATTTCATCGCCTTCGTCTTTTCCATTGTGGGTGAAGAAGACGCGCTCAAGCCGGTTTACGGCATCGTGCCGTCGCGCGATCTGACCGAATGGATCGCGCCGGATCTGAAAGGGTTTGAGGGCCATGGACCCGTGCGCATCGGCAATGCGGCGGTGGATCAGCTTCAGCATGACGCTTATGGCAGCGTGATCCTTTCGGCGGTGCCGATGTTTTTCGACAAGCGTCTGCCGCGGCCCGGCGGCGAGCCGCTGTTCCGGCTGGTGGAGAAGATGGCGCGCCAATGCGCGGCGCTGGCGCTGGAGCCGGATGCCGGCATCTGGGAATATCGCGGCAGAAAGCGTGTTCACACCCATTCCGCCGCCATGTGCTGGGCGGGTCTGTCGCGGGCGGGCGCTATTGCCGCACGGTTGGGCTTTTCGGACCGGGCGGAACATTGGAACGGGCTCGCGCGCCAGGTCGGCGATGTCATTATCGAGCGGTGCTGGAATGAGAAGCGGGGCGCTTTCACTGCCGCCATCGACACCGAAGACATGGATGCCAGCGTCCTGCTTCTGCCCGAACTCGGCTTGATCGATTCCGCCGATCCGCGTTTCGCGTCGACCGTGGCGGCCATCGAACAGGAATTGGTGCGCGGGCGCCATGTGTTGCGCTATGCCGCCGCCGATGATTTCGGTTTGCCGGAATCCGAATTTCTGGTCTGCCGTTTCTGGTTGATCGATGCACTGTGCCTGCTGGGGCGCGGCAGCGAAGCGCGCGACCGTTTCAAGGATGCGCTGGCGTTGCGCAACCATTACGGATTGTTCGCCGAAGACATCAATCCGCAGACCGGCGCGCTGTGGGGCAATTTTCCCCAAACCTATTCCATGGCCGGACTGATCCTGAGTGCAATGCGGCTCAGCAAGAGTTGGGAGGAGCGCTATTGGCACGCGTCTTCATAATCTCCAACCGCGTCGCCACGCCCGATTCCGGCCTTCACGCGGGCGGATTGGAAGTGGTGCTGAAAGCGACGCTCAAGAACCATCCCTGTGTGTGGATGGGCTGGTCGGGCGAGACCGGCCCGCGTCCGCGTGTGCGCACCATGCACAAGGGCAACAACAGTTATATCGTCAGCGATCTGACGGAAGAGGATTTCGACGAATATTACAACGGCTTCGCCAACCGCGTGCTGTGGCCGATCCTGCATTACCGGCTGGACCTGGCGGAGTTTTCGCGCCGCGACCTGTCCGGCTATCTGCGCGTCAACGAACATTTCGCCGACGAGCTGGCCAAAGTGCTCAAGCCAGATGACGTCGTCTGGGTGCATGATTATCATCTGATTCCGCTGGCCAAGGCGCTTCGGGAGCGCAGCATGCACAATCGGGTGGGCTTCTTCCTGCATATTCCGATGCCACCGCCGGAGATCATCACGGCGATGCCCAATCACGAAGTCCTGATCCCGGCGCTCTGTCATTACGATCTGGTGGGATTCCAGACCGACAATGACGCAGCCAATTTCGCCCGTTATCTGGCAAATGAGTTGGGAACGCCGTCGCACATCTCGCGCCGGTTGGGCACGGGTGACCGGGTGATGCGCATCGGCACATTTCCGGTCGGGATCGAGCCGCGCGGCTTTGCCCGTCTGGCGCGGCGCGCGATCAAATCCGAACTGGTGCGCAAAGTGATGAAGAGCGTTCCCGGCGCCTTGATGATCGGCGTGGACCGGCTGGATTATTCCAAAGGTCTTACCTTAAGGCTGGAAGCCTATGAGCGTTTTCTCGCCGCCCATCCCGCCTGGCATGGAAAAATCACTTACCTTCAGATCACGCCCAAGAGCCGGTCGCAGATCAAGGAATATGCAGAAATGGAAGGGGCGGTGAACGCCACCGCGGGGCGCATCAACGGCACCTATTCCGACGCTTCCTGGTCGCCCATGCGATACGTCAACCGGCCTTACAGCCGCACGGCCTTATCGGGTCTTTATCGCGGCGCGCGCGTCGCGTTGGTAACGCCGTTGCGCGACGGCATGAATCTGGTGGCCAAGGAATATGTCGCGTCTCAGGATGCGGGCGATCCCGGCGTGTTGATCTTGTCGCGCTTCGCGGGCGCGGCGGCGGAATTCCGCGAAGGCGCGCTTCTGGTCAATCCCTATGATCCGGATGCGGTGGCGGCGGCCATCGCGCGGGCCATGGCGATGCCGCTGGCCGAACGCAAGACCCGTCATGCGGCTTTGTTCGCCGCGCTGTTGCGCAACGATATCTCCAAATGGGGCGACAAGTTCCTGTCGGCGCTGATGGGCACCAAGGAATTCAAACTCAAGAATGCGACAGCAGTGCCGCGTGCGCGCCCCGAAACCCAGCCGGTACGCCATTGATGGCCAGTGGCCATCGATGAAAATCAACGCCGGACGGTGAAGCGAACGCGGCCTTCCCGCCGCTTGCCGTCATGCCCGACGGAATGCCAGCTCACTTGATAGTGGCCCGGTTCAAGCCGGTCGGGCCGTAAGCTCATGGTTCGCCCGCTGAACCGGACAGGCTCGCCGGTGAGATTGCGCCCTGTATCGTCCAGCACCATGGCGCCGGAAAAAGCGGGTTCCACCGCTTCGTTGAAGGTCAGCACGATCCGGCGCGGCGCTTTGACTTTCGCGCCATTGATGGGGACGGACCGGACCAGATGCGCACTGGCGAAAGCGGGCGCCGTGACAAGGCACAGCATCGCCACGCATGACAGGAACTTCATTTTCGGCAATCCGGAACAGCCCGCGTCTTCTAGACCGGAGGGGCGTCCTTCACCAGCCCGCCCTTATGCCGCGTCGTGGAAGATGATTCCCACCGTATAGCGCGCGCCGTCGCGCAGGGCGCTGACGCCATGGCGATGATTGACGGTGTAGGTTCCCCGAGTTCCCTGCACCGGGCGGCGATGGACGGCGAAGGCCACAGCATCGCCTTCCTGAAGCGGCACGACGCTGGCGCGCGACTGCATGCGCGGGCGCTGTTCCGTCATCACGAATTCGCCGCCCTGGAAATCCGCGCCCGGCTGCGAAAGCAGGATCGCCACTTGGATGGGGAAGACATGCTCGCCATACAGATCCTGATGCAGGCAATTGTAATCGCCCGGACCATATTTCAGCAGCAACGGCGTCGGCCGCTTCTGGCCCGCTTGATGGCAGCGGTCGAGAAAGGCTTCGTGGCGTTCGGGATAGCGCGTCTCGTCGCCATGACGTTCGGCCCAGCGATTGGCGATGGGCGCGAGTTGCGTATAAAGCGCGGGCCTTAACGCTGCCACCGGATCGGGAAGGGGGTAGGAGAAATATTTGTATTCTCCGCGCCCAAAACCGTGCCGCGCCATGATCACCTGGCTGCGGAAAATATCTTTGTCGTAAAGCCCGCGCAGCTGCGCTGTCGCCGTCGCGTCGAGCAGTTTGGGCAGATGCGCCCAGCCTTGTGCATTCAGGCTGGCGGCGGCGCCGGTCCAATCCAGCGCCGCCATCCGGTCGATCATCGTCATCTTCAAGCTGCCTCTTCGCGCGCCAGCAATTGCTTCTTACGCGCTACGCCCCAGCGATAGCCGGAGAGGCCGCCATCGGTCTTCACCACCCGGTGACAGGGAATGGCGATGGCCAGATTGTTGGCGGCGCAAGCCTGAGCCACTGCGCGTACGGCGCTGGGCTTGCCGATCTTGCGCGCAATCTGCGCATAGCTGGCGGTCTTGCCGGCGGGGATCGCCGTTAGCGCCTTCCACACACGTTGCTGGAAAGCCGTGCCGCGTATGTCGAGCGGCAGATCCAGATCCTGGCGCGGCCGCTCCACCAGCCCGACAACATAGGCCACCAGTTTTTCGAATTTGGCGTCGCCGCCGACCAGTTGGGCCTTTGTGAAGCGATCCTGCAAATCGCGCAGCAATTCGTCCGGATCGTCACCCAGAAGGATGGCACAGATGCCTTTCCCGCTCGCCGCCACCAGTAAGGCGCCCAGCGAGGTGCCCGCGATGGCGAAGCGGATTTCCTCATGCGCGCCGCCCGTGCGGTACTGGGTCGGCGTCATGCCCAGCAGCGACTTGCATTTTTCATAGAAGCGGCTGCCGGAATTGTAACCGGCATCATAGATCGCTTCAGTGACGCTGGCGCTTTTGCGCAAACCGTCGCGCACCTTGCTGCCGCGATGGGCCGCGGCATAATCCTTGGGCGTCAGGCCCGTCACCGATTTGAAGACGCGGTGGAAATGGTGCGGGCTGAGGCCGGCCTTGGCGGCCAGGCTTTTGAGGGACGGCATCTCTTCGCTGGCGGCGATACGGCGCGCAGCTTCCGCCACCTTGGCGGCATGCGGCGCTTCGGACCCCAAATCCGGCTTGCAACGCTTGCAGGCGCGGAAGCCCGCTGTCCGCGCGTCGGCGGGCGTGGCGTGGAAGCGGACATTGGCGGGGTTGGCCAGGCGTGCCGCGCAGGAGGGGCGGCAATAGACGCCAGTGGATTTCACCGAATAGACGAATTGGCCGTCGCTGGCGGCGTCGCGGGCCACCACTTTGCCCCAGCGGGGATCGGCTTCGGTTGTGGCTTTCGCCTGCAAGCGGTTTTTGGAATTTTTCATCTCAGGCACTCCAGATCATCATCGGGCGCCAATCTGGCAAGAGGGGCCTTGGCCTACACTCCGGCGCTTGCGATCAAATCGGGCCCTTGAAGGCGCGCCAGGCCACCAGCCCCCATCCGGCGATAAAACAGAGCCCGCCGATGGGTGTAATCGCGCCCAGAATGCCGATGCCCGTCAGGGCCAGCAGATAGAGCGAGCCCGAGAACAGAATAATCCCCACTAGGAACAGGGCCGCTGCGCGCGTTTGCGCGATCAGCGCCGCCAGCGCCATCGCCAGCGCGTGATACATCTGATAGCGCGCGCCGGTTTCGAAGATGGCGAGGGCATCAGCGGAAAGGTGTGGCTTCAAGCCATGCGCTGCGAACGCGCCAGCCATGACGGCAAGGGCGCCATTGATTGCTGCTATTCCAAGCCAAGTCCGGTTCATGCGCCATCATAGACAATACCGGTGGCGTTACGGTAGTGAGACTTCCGCTGGCTTTCTTCCCCCGCATGGCGAAGCCATTGGCGGGGGAAGATGTCTGCTAGCGGGCTTGCCCGCGTGGCAGACAGATGGGGGAGGGAAAAGTCCATCATGACCGAGTTTGTCACCACGACCGACGGAATTCGCATCGCCTATGAACGCGTGGGCGAAGGGCCGCCCGTGGTTCTGGTGCACGGTTTCGGCTCCAGCAAAGAACAGAATTGGAAATCGACGGGTTGGTATGGCTCGCTGGCAGAAGCGGGCTATTCGGTGCTGGCGATCGACAATCGCGGCCATGGTCAGAGCGACAAACCCCATGATCCGCTTTTCTATCATCACGACCGCATGGCCGAAGATGTCCTGACCGTCATGGATGCCGCCGGCATCGCGGCCGCGCCCTATGTCGGTTATTCGATGGGTGGGTTGATTGGTCTGCGCTTCATTGCGCTGTTCCCCGACCGTGTGACGCGGCTGGCACTGGGTGGGGTGGGCGAGACCTATCTGAAGGGACCGCGCGTCTCCGATCCCGCGCAGCGCGACGCCATTGCCGACGGATTGCTCACCGAAGACAAGGCCGGCATCACCGATCCGCGTGCCCGCATGTTCCGGGATTTCGCCGAACAGCCCGGTAAGGACCGTTTCGCGCTGGCGGCCTGCATGCGCGCCATGAGCCCGCCCTTACCGCTGGGCATCCTTCAATCCTTCGACAAGCCTATTCTGGTGGTGGATGGCGACCAGGATTTCGTCGCTGGTCCGTCCGGCCCACTTGCCGCCATATTTCCCCACGGCTCTGCCGCAATCGTGCCCGGTCGCGACCACATGACGGCCGTGGGCGCGCGTCCCACCCGTCAAGCGGTGGTGGATTTCCTCCAAAGCTGAAACCGTCCCGCCGTACCGTGCGTTTCCATGGTGCGGGCATTTGAACATTCTCACCGGCCCGCCTCCGGTGCGGTTGCGACTAATCCGTACACGGATTTCATTCAATCTGTATACGGAGGTTTCGTATGGTCATTGGCGTGGGGAATCGTGAGAAGCCCGTACGTTTCCGTACTGAAATAACAATGGGCTTTTGTGCGAAGGCCGCTAAGTTCTGTGTGCGGGCTTTATCGAGTCCTGGGGCGCACTTTCAACAGCAAAAGGATTGCCGGCCATGACGATCGAGGCTGGCGCTACAGTCATGAACGATGCAACGCCTGTGCGAAGCGAGGTGCGGAATCGGTTGCTCGCCAAAATGTCCGCCTCCGATCTCGCCTTGCTGACGCCGCTTCTCGAAGACATCACCTTGAAGGAACGCCAGGTGGTGGAAGTGCCCAACAAGCCCATCACCCATGTCTATTTCGTCGAGACCGGCGTGGTTTCAGTGGTCGCGGTCAATGCCGAGGATCATCGCATCGAAGTCGGTGTCATTGGCCGGGAAGGCATGACGGGCTCGCCTTTGGTGTTCGGCGACGACCGGGCGCAACATTCCGCCTATATGCAGATTGGCGGCAGCGGCAAGCGCATCCCGGCTGCGGCGTTCGTCACTGCCATGAATCAAAGCCAGACCTTGCGGGCGCTGGTGCTGAAATCGGCCCAGGCTTTCATGATCCAGACCGCCCATACCGCGCTCGCCAATGGCCGGGCCAAACTCGAAGAACGGTTGGCGCGCTGGCTTTTGATGGCGCATGACCGGCTGAACAGCGACGCGGTGCCGCTCACCCATGAATTCCTGGCGGTGATGCTGGGGGTGCGCCGTGCCGGCGTCACGGTGGCGCTGCATTCCTTCGAGCGGCGCGGACTGATTGCCACCCGGCGCGGGCAGCTCACGCTGATCAACCGGGCGGGCATCGAAGAGGTTGCGGGCAGCTTTTACGGCATCCCCGAGGCTGAGCTGAAACGCCTGATGGGCGAGACCCTCTAGAAAATCCTCGCCTTTGGACGGCGGCGCGTGGGAAAATCGCCCATGCTTCCCGCCCGTTTCCACGATTGGTTCGCCGCAAAAGGCTGGACGGCGCGGCCCCACCAGCTGGCGCTGATCGAGGCCGCACAGGCCGGGACCGGTGTGCTGCTGGTCGCGCCCACCGGCGGCGGCAAGACCTTGGCGGGCTTTCTGCCCAGCTTGATCGACCTTGCGGAAAGGCCGCGCCGGTCGCGGGCCTCCCGTCTGCACACGCTTTACATTTCGCCGCTCAAAGCGCTTGCCGTCGATGTGGCGCGCAATCTGGAAGCGCCGATTGCCGATATGGCATTGGCCGTGACGGTGGAGACGCGCACCGGCGACACGCCCGCCGCGCGACGTCAGCGCCAGCGCCATGCCCCGCCCGATTTTCTACTCACCACGCCGGAGCAATTGGCGCTGCTCATCGCCCATCCGAAGAGCGCACAATTGTTCGAAGGGCTGAAGACGGTGGTGCTGGACGAATTGCACGCGCTCTACAATTCCAAGCGCGGCGATCTGCTGGCGCTGGGTCTGGCGCGGCTGTCGCAACTGGCGCCCGGCCATCGCCGCGTCGGCCTCTCGGCCACGGTTGCCGATCCCAAGCCCTTGCAACGCTTTCTGGTGCCCCAGCCGCCGGATGGCGAAGCTTTGGCGCAACTGGTGATCGCCAAGGGGGGCGCCAAGCCGCAGATCGCCATCAGCGCGTCGGATTCCTATGTCCCGTGGGCTGGGCATCTAGCCCGCCACGCCATGCTGGATGTGATGACGGCCATAGGCGAGGCCAAGACCACACTGATCTTCGTCAACACCCGCAGCCAAGCGGAACGCACGTTTCAGGAATTGTGGCGCCTGAACGAGAACAATTGGCCCATCGCTTTGCATCATGGCTCGCTGGCGCCGGAACAGCGCCGCAAGGTCGAGGCGGCAATGGCCAAGGGCGCGCTGCGCGCGGTGGTCTGCACCTCCACGCTCGATCTAGGTATCGATTGGGGTGCGGTCGATAAAGTGATCTGCATCGGTGCGCCCAAGGGGGCGGCCCGGTTGGTGCAGCGTATCGGTCGCGCCAATCATCGGCTGGACGAGCCAAGCGCCGCGTTGCTGGTTCCGGCCAATCGTTTCGAGGTGCTGGAATGCAACGCCGCCCGCGATGCGGTGCTGGCAGGAGAACTGGACGGCGAGCGGTTGAAAGAAGGCAGTCTGGATGTGCTGTGTCAGCATATCTGGGGCATGGCGGTGGCGGCGCCTTTCGCGGTGGATGCGCTTTATGACGAAGTGCGCAGCGCCGCACCCTTCATGAAACTCAGCCGCGCCGATTTCGATGCGGCGCTCAATTTCGTCGCCACCGGTGGCTATGCCTTGAAAAGCTATGACCGTTTTGCACGGTTGCGGCAGATTCCCGATGGCGCATCCAAAGGTTTGTGGCGGCTGGCGCATCCGCGTTTGGCACAGGCGTACCGGCTGAATGTGGGTGTGATCGTGGAAGACCCCATGGTGGATATCCGGCTTCAATCGCGCGGCAAGCCCACGGGCTCCGGCGGCCGCCGTCTGGGCCAGCTGGAAGAGTATTTCATCGAGCAATTGTCGGCCGGCGATACTTTCGTGTTCGCTGGCGATGTGCTGCGTTTTGAAGGCCTGCGCGAAACGGCCGCCTATGTCACCCGCACCAATGATCCCGAAGCGCAGGTCCCCAGTTACAATGGCGGCAAGTTTCCGCTCTCGACGTTTCTGGCGCAGCGCGTGCGCGAAATGGTGTCGGCGCCGGAGCGTTGGCATGTGTTGCCCGATCCGGTGCAGGAATGGCTGCGCATTCAGGAATGGCGCAGCGTGATCCCCAAGCCGGGCCAGCTGCTGGTCGAAACCTTTCCGCGTGGCAATCGGCATTATCTGGTCTGCTATCCCTTCGAGGGACGGTTGGCGCATCAGACTTTGGGCATGCTGCTGACAAGGCGGCTGGAGCGGGCGCGGATGAAGCCTCTGGGTTTTATCGCCAACGAATATGCGTTGGCGGTCTGGTCAGCGCGCGATATGAGCGGGGTCCCGATGGGTCCGCTTTTCGATGAAGACATGCTGGGCGACGATCTCGATGCCTGGCTAGCCGACAGCAATCTTTACAAGCGTACGTTTCGGAACTGTGCGGTTATCGCGGGATTGATCGAACGCAAAATGCCGGGCAAGGAAAAAAGCGGACGCCAGGTGACATTTTCCTCCGACCTAATTTATGACGTGCTGCGCGCGCACGAGCCGGACCATGTCCTTCTGCGCGCCACTTACGCCGATGCGGGTAGCGGATTGCTCGACATCGCAAGGCTGTCCGATATGCTGGCGCGTGTGCGGTCGCGAATCGTGACCCGCAAGCTGGACCGGGTTTCGCCGCTGGCGGTTCCCGCCTTGCTGGAGATTTCCCGCGAGATGGTGGCGCGGGGCGAAGTCGAAGAAGATATTTTGCGCGAAAATGAAGACGCGCTGATTGCGGATGCGATGCGTGTTGACTGATCTTTCCCTGACAGTGAATGGCCAGAGTCTGTTGCTCGACAAATCCGGCGCCGCCTGGTGGGAACCGGCGCGCACTTTGATCTTTGCCGATCTGCATCTGGAGAAAGGCAGCTCCTATGCCAGGGGACGCCAATTTCTGCCGCCCTATGATACGCGTGCCACGCTCTTGCGAATGGCCGAGGTGGTGTCGCGGCGCACGCCCGCCCGTATCATCGCCCTGGGCGATTCTTTTCACGATCCGCTTGCCGCGGAGCGCATGGGCGTCGAAGAGCGCGCCATGCTGTCGGCGTTGGCGGCGAAGGCGCATTTCCTTTGGATCACCGGCAATCACGATCCGCATCCGCCCGCCTGGCTGGGTGGCACGGTGATGGCGGAATGGCATGAGGCCGGGCTGATCTTCCGGCACGAGCCGCGGGCCGATGCGGCACCGGGTGAAATCGCAGGCCATCTGCATCCCGCCGCCACGGTCGCCAAATTCGGGCGCGGGGTGCGGCGGCGTTGTTTCGCGGGCGATGCGCGGCGGCTCGTGTTGCCGTCCTTCGGCGCGTACACCGGCGGGCTCGATGTCGGCGATCCGGCGATATCAAGTCTGTTCGTGGCTCGCTTTCACGCCTTCATGCTGGGTGCGGAGCGGGTCTATGCCATTCCGCGTCAGGCGGGGCGGCGGAACAGGAGCGACGATATCCAACCCATGATCACCGCCATCGCGACCACGGCCAGGCCATAACCGAGAGGCTGGTTGTGGGCGAAGTTGTAGAGCCTGCGCTCCAGCCCGGTTTGATCGACAAAGAGCGGCGTGGATTGCGCGCTTTCCACGTCTCCATCCCGAAAGAGATAGACCTCGACCTTGTATTGGCCGCGGGTCACGCCTGCGGGCACCGGAACATGGGCTCGAAACAAGGTCGCGCTGAGAAATTCCACGCCGCCTGGAACTTCGGTGTAAAGCCCGTCATGGGTGAGATGCCGGAGCGCCGCCTGACGGAAGGGCTCGTAATCATGATGGCTATGAACGGAGTCGGGCTGAAGGCTTTGCAGGCCGATATTGTAATGGGTCAGCGCCTCGGCTGGCGCGATAGCCTTTAGCGGCCGCGTGCTGGCGAGATAATAATAAGCCGGCATGCCCGATAATTTGGCGGCGTCATGGTTGATCCAGATGCCCGCCACCCGGTCGCGGCGGCGCACGGTGACATCGGCTTCCGGTCCCCGCACAACCACCACCACATCCTTGGGTCCGCTCACATCACGGCCCGGCTCACTTTCCACGGCGCCAAATACGACGATATCGCTGCCGGTATAGTTGGAGGTGATCTGGATCAGCTCCTGGCTGACGCCGGAGACAAGCTGGTCGGCGGATGCGGGCGTCGCGGCCAGAAGTAGGGAGAAGAGCAGGGCGTGCCGCATCACGACCCCGCAATGCTGTAAAAATCGGCGGGCGTGACCAGCAGGCCCCACAAGAGCCTCAGCGCCACCGCAAGAACCAGCAGCGCCAGGAGCAGGCGGATCTGCTCACCGCGCAGCTTGGCGCCCGCGCGCACGCCGAATTGTGCGCCGATCACCCCACCCACGACCAGGATCGCCGCCAGCACAATGTCCACCGCATAATTGTTGGTGGCCTGGAGCAGGGTGGTGACGATGGCCACGCCGATGATCTGCACCAGCGAGGTTCCGATCACCACGCTGGTGGGCATGCGCAGCAGATAGATCATGGCAGGCACAAGAATGAAGCCGCCGCCCACACCCATGATCGCGCTCATCACGCCCACCAGAAAGCCGATGGCGAGCGGGGGGATGACGCTGATATAGAGCCGCGATTGGCGGAAGCGCGCTTTCAGCGGCAGGCCGTGAATCCAGACATGATTGACGGGATGGATGCGGGCCGGAGCATGGCCGCTGCGCCAGGCGCGCAAAGTCTTGACGCTTTCGTTCAGCATGATGGCGCCGATGATGCCCAGCATCGGCACATAGGTGAGCGAGACGACAAGATCCATCTGTCCCGCGCGCCGCATGATGGCGAACAGCCAGACGCCGACACCGGTTCCCGCCAGGCCGCCGATCATCATCACGCCCGCCATCTTGAAATCGATGGCGCGCCGCTTCCAATGCGCCACGGCGCCGGAAATCGACGATGCGGTGATATGGCTGAGTGTGGTAGCGACGGCGATGCCGGATGGAATGCCGTAGAAAACAAGGAGCGGCGTCAGCAGAAAGCCGCCGCCCACGCCGAAAAGTCCGGACAGAAAACCCACGCCCAAACCCATGCTGAGAATGACGATCCATTGGACCGACATTTCCGCTATGGGCAGGTAGATTTCCATAAGACCGGTCCGTCAGAACGGGACGAGTCGCGAAGCTTCCGCGATGACGGAATGTGCGCGGGTGCGCCTGATGGGTCAACCATTTGCGGGTGAAAAGGCGGGTCTGCCGCTCTTAAGTCACTTCACCGCGATGTCGGAAGGCTCCGGCGGCACATTGGCGATGCGGTTGAGCGGTGCGGGCTTGAAGGCTTGCGCCGAACGAATGGCGGCGGTGCGGTCGGTCTCGGGCAATTGCGTCGAAAGCACCGCGATCCGGGTCTTGGATTCCGTATCGCCCGCGGCGGCGGCGATGGAATACCATTTGTAGGCATCGATCAGGCTTTGCGGCACGCCGTCGCCGCGTTCATAGAGCACCGCGAGATTGAACTGTGAATCCGACAGGCCCAATGCTGCGGCCTTGGAAAACCAGCGCGCCGATTCCGCCATGTCTTTCTTGCCGGTCGAACCTTCGGCGAAAGCGACGGCGAGATTGTGCATCGCCTTGCGGTTTCCGAGATTTGCGGACGCCTGGTACCATTTCGCAGCGGTGGCGGGATTGGCGGTCACGCCCTGGCCGCGTTCATACATCGTGCCGAGGCGATATTGCGCGACGGCCTGTCCGGCATCGGCGGCTTTCTGTAGCCATTTGGAAGCTTGGACCGGATCGGCGGGAATGCCCTGGCCATCGAGATATTTCAGACCGATGACGGTTTCGGCGACTGGGTTGCCCGCATTGGCGGCGGCGGCAATTTTGTCCGTCGAGAGCGGAGCGGCTTGATTGGCCTGCGGAGCCGCAGGCGCCGGAGCAGTGGAAATTGGCGCCTTGGTTTCCGCCGGAGCTGGTGTGGCGGCAGGCTTGGCTTCAGAGGTGGCTGGCGCGGGAGCGGTAGGCGTCGAAGGTGTGGTTGCGACAGGCGGTGTGGGCACGACCGTGCGCGGGGTGATGGTGCCGGTGGCGCGTGCCGGGGCCGGTGCGATTTGGCGCACGCGAGACGCATTGCGCTGATTGAAGAGAAGCACCGCTGCCGCGATCAAAAGAGCGATAAAGACCGTCACTAGAATGCCGACAAAACGCGGGCTGGTCTTGTCCGCGCCTTCGGTGGACGCAGGGCTCCAATTGAAGCCGAGGCCACTACGATGCGTTTCGGCTGCCGAAGCGGCCTTGGCGGAGCGCCGCGCCGCGCTCAGGAAATTGTCGTCACCCGGAATGGGCTGGTCCAGCGCATCGGCCAGATCCTGCGGCATCTCGAAATTGGTGGCGAAGGCTTCTTCCGCGAAGCTGGGATGCGCGGCTTCCGGCGCGAAGGGATCGGCCGAGAAGGCATCCGGCGAGAAATTCAGGACGTCATGCGGTTCGGCATCGGCGTGCGGTTGGGCATCGTCGGTGAAGGGCGGCGCTTCCGTGGCGGCGGGCTCGAAAGCCGGTGCGTCGAACGCGGATGTTTCGAAGGGCGATGTTTCGAAATTGGGCGCGCCGAAGCTGGAGGTCCCAAGGCTCGGCGCATCAAAGGCCGATGTTTCGGGTTCGGGAAAGGCGGGGGCTTCGAAAGTCGAAACGTCTGTGGCGGGCGCGTCGAAGGCCGAGCTTCCTTCAAAGGCAGAGGCCTTGAAGGGCGGCGCTTCCATAACGGCTTCGGCGACGGGCGCGGCTGCCTGTGGCGTCTGCGCAAGATTGGCGCGCAGCTCCGACAGCATTTCGCCGTGATTTTTTTCCACCGCATCCAGGCGATGATTGACCTGGCGCAGGGTGTCGGCGAGGGCGGCGGAGGGATCGGATTGCTCCAGGCGGACGACGATGCCTGACAAGGCCCGTTCGATATTGTCCAGCCGGCGTTCCATCACCGGATCGGGTCCCTTGGACTCCAGCCGGGCGATGCGTTCTTCGATCCGATCTAACCCGCCTTGATGCTTGGCTTCGCGCTTTTGCAGATCCGCCAGATCGTGAGCGCGGTTGTTGGCCTGCACGTCGACGCGTTCCTGGACATGCTCCAGGGATGCGGCGGTGAATTGCAGCGAGCTTTCGATGGATGCGATCCGCGCTTCCAGGGCACGGGTGGCGTTCTCGGCATCGGCGCGGGCCTGACCCAGCCGGATAGCCAACTGTTCCAGATTGCCGGTCAGGGTCGAAACCTGGATGGCGGATTGGCTGGCGGTCTGGCCGAGCTGGTCGGCGAGCCGTGAAAGACCCTGGTGCAGGCCTTTGACCGCGTCTTTCAGACCGTCCTGATGGGCATTGTGCTCCAGCCGCTCCAGCCGCTCGGACAGGGTCATCACATGGCCGCCGAGCTGGTCGAAAGCCTGGGCCTGTTCGCGGTTGGCGATATTGATTTCGCTGGCGGCCTTGGAGGCGGCGCGGTTGTTTTCACTCTGGCTGCGCTCGGCGCTGTCGAGGCGGCGGCTTACGCTGCGCAGCTGATCTTCGATACGGCGGTAGGAATCCGAGGATTCGGCTTCGGACCGGCTGACCCGCGCCAGCATGTCTTCGGTCTCGCGCCGGGTGGCGGCAGACAAAGGCAGGCCCCAGGGATCCAGGCCCGG
>DASYDX010000228.1:0-7041 GCA_036499345.1 Rhizomicrobium sp. | reverse complement strand
CCTTGTCGATGTGAGTCTTTTGCGCGGCACCGGCCGCGCCGGATATGAAGGCCGTGCGGTTGCCGCGCGCGCCGATCTGGTGGACCGCAATGGCGAATTGCTGGCGCGCGACATTCCGGTCAAGGACCTTTATGCCCGTCCGCATGTCTTCTGGGACAAGGACCAGGCGGCACGCGATCTGGCCACCGCCACGGGTACGAATGAGAGCCGTTTGCGCGACGCTTTCGCGAACGCCAAACATCCTTATGTCCTGATCGCACGCCAGGTCACGCCGACGATCGAAAGCCGCGTGATGCATCTGGGTCTGCCGGGCCTGGAGTTCGAGCCGGGCCTCAAGCGTTACTATCCAGATGGGCGCGATGCCGCGCAGATTCTGGGCGTGACCGATCCCGACAATAACGGGGTTTCGGGCCTCGAAATGGGTCTGCAGGACCGCATCCGCGCCTCCGACGACGGCGAGCCCATCACGACATCCATTGATATGCGGGTGCAATTCATCCTGGCGCACGAACTGGCCGCGCAGCGGGCAACGTTCAGCGCCCATGCCGCGGGCGGCATTGTGATGGATGTGAACACCGGCGAAGTGGTGGCGATGGCCTCGCTGCCGAACTTCGATCCCAATGCGCGTGGCCTGAACGGCGAAGACACGATGCGCAACATCATGTCCCAGGACGTTTACGAACTGGGTTCGGTGTTCAAGATCTTTTCCTTCGCGCTGGCCTTCGAAGATCACACCACCAACATGGACGAAGTGTTCCCGATCGGTCAGGGCTACAAGATCGGAAAGCACACCATCCATGAAGCCGAGCATATGCCGGCGACTTTGGCGGCGCGCGATATCCTGGCCCAATCTTCCAACATCGGCACCTCGCAGATCGCGCTGCGCTCGGGCGGTGTGCGGCAGAAGCAATTCCTTTCCCATTTGGGCTTGCTGTCGCCGCTTCAGACCGAATTGCCGGAACATCGCCAGGCGCTGTATCCCGCCAATTGGGGCGCTATCGAAACCGCAACCGTCGCGTTCGGTCAGGGCATTTCCGTCAGCCCGCTGCGTTTCGTGGCGTCGGCCGCCACCATCGTCAATGGCGGGCGCCAGATCACGCCGACTTTCATCAAGACCGATGCCGACCGGCGCGGGGCGCAGCTGATCAAACCCGAAACCAGCCAGAAGATGCGCGATCTGCTGCGCTATGTCGTGACCAACGGTACCGGCAAGAATGCCAATGTCGAAGGTTATGACGTGGGCGGTAAAACCGGCTCGGCCCAGGTGCCGGGCGAGCATGGCCGCTATATCCCGCATGCCCTGCGCACCTCTTTCTTTGCGGCGTTTCCGATCGAGAAGCCCCGCTATATCGTTTTCGTGCTGATGGATCAGCCGCATGGCATCAAGGCCACCGGCGGTTTTGCGCTTGCAGGTTACACCGCCGCGCCGCTCGCCGGCCGGGTGATTTCGCGCATCGCACCGCTTCTGGGCGTTCCGAATACGGCGCCGCCGACATTGGTGGCGAACGGAAATTCATAATGGCGCCCCATTCGGATGCGAATGTGGCGGATAAGAAAGACAATACGCCATGGTGGCGGTTAAGGATTTCACAGGACTGACCAGCGACAGCCGCAAGGTTGAGGCCGGCTATCTGTTCGCGGCCTTGCCCGGAAGCAAGACGGATGGCGCGCGCTTTCTGCCGGATGCGGTGGCGCGCGGCGCGCGTGCCGTGCTGGCCCGCCCGGAAATGGCTGCCGACGCGGCTGCCCTGGGCGTTGCGTTCATCGCCGATGAAAACCCGCGGTTGCGGCTGGCCAAGATGGCGGCTGCCTTTTACGGCATCCAGCCCGATACCGTCGCCGCCGTCACCGGCACCAAGGGCAAGTCGTCGGTGGTCGCTTTCCTGCGGGAAATCTGGACCCAGCTTGGCGAAAAAGCCGCCAGCTTGGGCACGGTGGGCGTGATCGGGCCGAAAGGCGAAATGCCGCTTCATCACACGACACCCGATCCCGTGGAGATCCATCAGCTTCTGGCGGGGCTGAAGCGCGATGGCGTCGAACATCTTGCCATCGAAGCCTCTAGCCATGGTCTGGACCAGTACCGGTTGGACGGTGTGGCGGTGGCGGCTGCGGGCTTCACCAACATCACGCGCGATCACATGGATTATCACGCGACCTTTCAGGACTATCTCACCGCCAAGCTGCGCCTTTTCGGCGAAGTGGTGTCGGCGGGCGGTGTCGCGGTGGTGAATTGCGACGCCGAGCATGCCGAGGATTTCGTCGCGGCGGCGGAAACGCGCGGACTGAATCTCATCACGGTTGGAGAAACCGGAAAAACCATCCGTCTCAAGTCCCGTCAAAGCAAGGGCGACACCCAGCAGCTCGGCATCGTCCATGAAGGGCAGACTTATAATGTGTCACTGCCGCTGGCCGGGGCCTTCCAGGCGTCCAACGCCCTGGTCGCGGCTGGCTTGGCAATCGGCTTGGGTGCGCCCGCCGACAAGGTTTTTGCCGCGCTGGCGCATCTGAAAGGTGCGCCGGGCCGGATGGAGAAAGTGGCGTTCTCGGTTGCGGGTGCTCCGATCTATGTCGATTACGCCCACACGCCGGATTCACTGGAAAAAGTATTGCAGGCCCTGCGCCCCCACACCGCCGCCCGGCTGCATGTGATGTTCGGTTGTGGCGGTGACCGCGACAAGGGTAAGCGCCCTTTGATGGGCCAGATCGCCGCCGCGCTGGCCGACGAGATCATCGTCACCGACGACAATCCCCGGAGCGAAGATCCTGCGCTCATCCGCAAAGAGATTTTGGCCACCGTGCCGCGCGCCCGCGAAATCGGCGACCGCGCCGAAGCGATCCGCGCCGCCATCGGCGCGCTTCAGGCGGGCGATGTGCTGGTGCTGGCGGGCAAGGGTCATGAGACCGGCCAATATGTCGGCAGCGAAGTTCGGCCTTTCTCCGACCGCGAAGAAGCGGTGAAGGCGGCTCTGGCATTGGGAGGGCGCGCGGCATGATGCTGTGGACATCCTCCGAAGCGGAAGCTGCCACCCTGGGCCGCGCCAGCGCGGATTTCGCCGTGCGCGGTCTTTCCATCGACACCCGCACGATCAAGGAAGGCGATCTGTTCGTGGCGCTGAAAGGCGCGCGCGACGGCCATGATTTTGTGGGGGCTGCTTTCGCGGCCAAGGCTGGCGCCGCGCTGGTCAGCGGTGAGGTGCCGAATGCAAAAGGTCCGCTGCTTGCCGTCGCCGACACCCTGCGCGGCCTCGAAGATCTGGCCCGCGCCGCGCGCGCGCGCAACGGCGGCAAAATCCTGGCGATCACCGGCAGCGCCGGAAAGACCACCACCAAGGAGATCTTAAGGCTCTGCTGCAACGCGCTGGGCCGCACCCATGCCTCTGCGGCGTCCTACAACAATCATTGGGGCGTGCCGCTCAGCCTGGCGTCGCTGCCGCGCGATGCCGAATATGGTGTGTTCGAGATCGGCATGAATCATGCGGGCGAGATCCGCAATCTGGTCTCTTTCGTGCGTCCGCATGTGGCCCTGATCACCACCATCGCGGCCGCGCATCTAGAATTCTTTGGGTCCTGCGAAGCCATCGCGGACGCCAAGTCGGAAATTTTCGAAGGCATCGCGCCCGGTGGTGCGGCCTTGATCCCGTCGGATTCCCCTTATGTGGATCGTCTTGCCGCGCGGGCCGCACAGGTGCAGGTCGGGCGGCTGGTGCGGTTTGGCACGACGGGCGAGGCCCGGCTTCTGTCTTCCACGCCGGACGGCGAAGGCATGCGGGTGAAGGCTGATATTCTAGGCCATGCTGTCGATTGTCTGGTGGGTGCGCCCGGCGAACATATTGCGCGCAATGTGGTGGCGGCGCTGGCCATGGTTGCGCTGGCCGATGGCGATGTGCTGAACGCGGCGGCGTCGTTGAAGAATTTCACCGCGCTTAAAGGGCGCGGCGCGCGCTTCGAAGCCAATGGCATTCACGTGATCGATGAAAGCTACAACGCCAATCCGGCCTCGATGGCGGCGGCTTTGGCGCTGCTGGGCTATGCGCCCGGCCGCAAGCTGGCGGTTCTGGGCGATATGCTGGAGATGGGTGAGGGTGGTCCGGCCTTGCATGCCGCCTTGGCCGAACCTATCGCCACTGCGCAGGCCGATCTGGTTTTCGCCTCCGGCCGTCAGATGAAAGCGCTGTGGGATGCGCTGCCTGCCGCGCGCCGGGGCGCTTATGCCGAAGATTCCGCTGCGCTCGCGCCCAAGCTGATGGCGGCTTTGAAGCGTGGCGACACGGTGCTGGTGAAGGGTTCGCTGGGCAGCCGCATGGCAGTGATTGTTGAAGCGCTGAGAGGGGCGGCGAACTGATGCTTTATTATCTGTCGCTTCTTACCCACACCGACCAGCTCGCCTTCTTTCGGCTGTTCAAATATCTCACCTTCCGCTCGGGCGCGGCGGTGATGACCTCGCTTCTGATTGCCTTCCTGATCAATCCGGCGCTGATCGCCTGGCTCAAAGTAAAGCAGGGCAAGGGCCAGCCGATCCGCACCGACGGTCCTGCGCGACATATCGTGGAAAAGGCGGGCACGCCGACCATGGGCGGCCTGTTGATCCTGATCCCCTGGCTGGCTTCGACGCTTTTGTGGGCCAGCCTTTCGAACCGTTATGTCTGGATCCTGTTGCTGGTGACGGGCGTGTTCGGGCTGCTGGGTTTCCTGGACGACTATTATAAAGTGACCAAGCGCACCGCCGATGGCCTGTCGAGCCGGACCCGGCTGCTGATCGAATTCGGCGCGGCCTTTATCGCCACCTGGCTGATCATGCAGGTCGAGGATCCCAGCCTGTCGGGCATGCTGGCTGTCCCCTTCATCAAGACCGCGCTGTTGCCTTTGGGGCTTCTTTTCATTCTGGTCGGCGGTTTCGTGATTACCGGCGCAGCCAATGCGGTGAATTTCACCGATGGGCTCGATGGCCTGGCCATCGTGCCGGTGATGATCGCGGCGGCGACCTTCACCTTGATCGTCTATCTGGTGGGCAATGAGAGGTTTGCCGCGTATCTGCAAATTCCTTATGTCGATGGGTCGGGCGAGTTGGCGGTTTTTCTGGCGGCGCTGGTTGGCGCGGGGTTGGGCTTTCTCTGGTACAACGCCCCGCCTGCCGCGATTTTCATGGGCGATACCGGTTCTTTGTCGCTGGGCGGCGCGCTGGGTGCAGTCGCGGTGGTCGCCAAGCATGAAATTGTGCTCGCCATTGTCGGCGGTCTGTTCGTGCTAGAAACCGTGTCCGTCGTTGTGCAGGTAGTGTCCTTCAAGCTCACCGGCAAGCGCGTCTTCCGCATGGCGCCGATCCATCATCACTACGAGCAATTGGGCTGGACCGAATCCACCATCGTGATCCGTTTCTGGATCGTTGCAGTGGTGCTGGCCCTGGCTGGCCTCGCCACTTTGAAGCTGCGGTGACGGCATGATCGCGGCGCGCAGCTTTACCGGAAAAACAGTCGCGGTGTTCGGCCTGGCCCGCACCGGGCTTGCCAGCGTGCGCGCGCTGAAGATGGGCGGCGCCCATGTCATCGCCTGGGACGATAACAGCAATGCCCGCGATGCCGGTTATGAAGCGGGTGCCGAGATCACGCCCTGGCGCGAATGGGCATGGGATTCCATTGCCGCGCTGATCCTCAGCCCGGGTGTGCCGCTGACGCATCCGCGTCCGCACGAAGTCGTGCTGCACGCCAAATCGGCTGGCGTGGCGGTTATCGGCGATGTCGAATTGCTCGCCCGCGAAATCCGGCCCGATGCGAGCCGTCCGGGCAAGGCGCCCGTAATCGCCATCACCGGCACCAACGGCAAATCCACCACCACCGCGCTGATCGGTCATATTCTGGCCAGCGCCGGTTTTGATGCGCAGGTCGGCGGCAATATCGGCAAGGCCGTGCTGGAGCTGGCGCCGCCGGGACCCAAGACCATCTATGTGCTGGAAATGTCGAGCTTCCAGATCGATCTCACGCCAGGGCTGCATCCCGATGTGGCGCTGTTTTCCAATCTCACGCCCGATCACATCGACCGCCATGGCAGCATGGAGAACTACGCCGCCATCAAAGAGCGGTTGCTGCGTCAGGTGCCCAAGGACGGCCAGGTTATTGTCGGTGTGGACGATGCTTACGGCGCCTCGATCTTCACGGCGCTGTCGTCCAATGGCGGCGCGGCGGCGACGCCCGTGTCGGTGGGCAAGATATTGGGCCGCGGCGTCTTTGTGGTCGACGGCACGCTTTATGACGCGCAAGGCCAGCGCGCTACCGAAGTCATGGCGATGGAAGACGCGCCGCGCCTGCCGGGTGCGCACAATTGGCAGAATATCGCGCTCGCCTATGCCGCCGCACGGAATTTCCTCAAGGACAGCCGCGCCATCGCCGGTGCGATTTCCAGTTTCCCCGGTCTGGCACATCGCATGGAAGAGGTGGGGCATATCGGCCGCACCCGCTTCATCAATGATTCCAAGGCCACCAATGCCGACGCCACGGCGCGCGCGCTGGCCTGCTATCCTGATATTTTCTGGATCGTTGGCGGCAAGCCCAAGGACGGCGGCATCGACAGCCTGTCGGACTATTTCCCGCGCGTCCGCAAAGCCTATCTGATCGGCGAAGCGGCGGACGCTTTCGCCCGTACGTTGGAGGGCCGTGTCGCCGTCGCGCGCAGCGGCACCTTGGACAAAGCCGTGGAAGACGCTGCCGCTGATGCGGCGCGTTCGAGCGTGCCCGAGCCGGTGGTGTTGCTGTCACCGGCTTCGGCCTCTTACGACCAGTTCAAAGATTTCGAGCAGCGCGGCGATGTCTTCCGCGCTCTTGTGGCGAAGCTGCCGCGCGATGTGCGCCAGAACACCGCCCAGGCCGATGCAAAGGTGGTCTCATGAGCATCTCGCGCGCCGACAAAGGCGGCTTCGCCAATTGGTGGTTCACCGTCGATAAGGTGGCGTTGACCGGGATGGGCCTGCTTCTGGGCATCGGCCTGATGCTGGCGTTTGCGGCCAGTCCCGCCATCACGGGCGGTCCGGTGACGGCAGGCGATTTCCGT
>DASYDX010000227.1:0-5626 GCA_036499345.1 Rhizomicrobium sp. | reverse complement strand
GGCGGCGCGCTGCATGGATTGCGGCATCCCTTTCTGTCACCAGGGCTGCCCGGTCAACAATCTCATCCCCGACTGGAACAATCTGGTCTATCGCGATCAATGGCGGGCCGCGTCCGACACGCTGCATTCGACCAACAATTTCCCGGAATTCACCGGCCGTATCTGCCCGGCGCCGTGCGAAGCGTCCTGTACCCTGAACATTCAGGACACGCCGGTCACCATCAAGACCATCGAATGCCAGATCGTGGATCGCGGCTGGGAAGAAGGTTGGGTTCGCCCGCAGATCGCGGCGAAGAAAACCGGCAAGACCGTCGCGGTGGTGGGTTCGGGTCCGGCCGGTCTGGCGGCAGCGCAGCAACTGGCGCGCGCCGGTCATTCGGTCACTTTGTTTGAAAAGGCCGACCGGGTCGGCGGTTTGCTGCGTTACGGCATTCCCGACTTCAAGATGGAAAAGCATCTGATCGACCGCCGCATCCGCCAGATGGAAGCCGAAGGCGTCGCCTTCCGTACCGGAGTGGAAGTGGGCGTCAATGTCTCGATGGCGATGCTGCTGACGGATTATGACGCGGTGGTGCTGGCGGGCGGGGCGGAAGCGCCGCGCGATCTGCCGGTGTCGGGCCGCGAGACCGACGGTATTCATTTCGCCATGGATTTCCTCACCCAGCAGAACAAGCGGGTGGCTGGCGACAGCGAAGAAAAGGCCGCACCGAAAGGCACGCTGACCGCCAAGGGCAAGCATGTGGTGGTGATCGGCGGCGGCGATACCGGTTCGGATTGCATCGGCACCTCCAATCGCCAGGGTGCTTTGTCGGTGACGCAGCTGGAAATTCTGGCCAAGCCGCCGGCGAAGGAAAACAAGCCGTTGGTGTGGCCGGATTGGCCGCTCAAGCTGCGCACCTCTTCCTCGCAGGAAGAAGGCGTCGCGCGCGACTGGTCGGTCCAGACCAAGCGCGCGGTTGTTGAGAACGGCAAGCTTGCCGGTCTGGAATGCGTCCGCGTCGAGTGGCAGTTGGGCGATGGCGGCCAGATGAAGTTGGTCGAAGTCGCGGGCAGCGAATTCGTGCTGAAGGCCGATCTGGTTTTGCTGGCGATGGGCTTTGTCGGTCCGCGCAAGCAGGGTCTGCTGGAACAAGCGGGCGTGGCGTTGGATGCGCGCGGCAATGTCGCGGCCGACACCAAGAGCTATCAGACCAGCGCGGCGAAGGTTTTCTCCTGCGGCGACATGCGCCGGGGCCAGTCCCTGGTGGTGTGGGCGATCCGCGAAGGCCGCCAGTGCGCGCGCGGCGTGGATGAGTTCCTGATGGGTAGTTCCGAACTCCCTCGGTAGGTATTTCTCCCAGCATACTTCTCACCATGGCCGGACTTGATCCGGCCATCCATTCGCTTTGGAGATTCCTGGATGGGCGAGTCAGGCCCGCCCATGGTGAAGGGGAGATTCTGAAAAGGATTCTATCGCGTCACGATCAGACCAAGCGGCGCGGCTTTGGCGTTGCTGAGCAGATGCACCGCGCGTGACAGCGCGGGTGTGTTGAGAACGCTCCGGCGTGACACCAGCAAGGTCGCATCGGAAAGCTGGGCCAGGGGCCAGGTCTCAGGCGTGCCTGCCTCGCCGCAATCGATCACCACCATGTCGCAATTGTCGCGGAGTAGCCGGATCAGCTTTTTCATCTGCGCCGATCCGAACATGGTCGAGACATTGGGCGGCTGGCGCAGCATCGACAGCACGAAGACTTCGCTGCGCGGATCGCGGGTCAGCACCCGGTTGAGCGGAATGGCGCCAGTCAGGACGTCATAAAGGCCGCCCATATCGGCAATGCGCATGGCGCGGCCCGATGTCTGTGCGGGATCGCAATCCAGCAGCACCACTTTACGGCCCATGTCGGCGGCGGCGCGGGCCAATGAAATACCGATAGCGCTCTTGCCGTCGCCGGTCGCCGCCGACGTCATCGCCACCACGGCGGCGCCGTCGCGGGATTTCAGCCGGCGCACCAGCGCGGCCATGCGATAGGCAAACGGACTGGCGGGCTGATCCAGGATCGCATCGCCGCTTTTCAACGAAACGATATCGGGAAAATCGGCAATGACCGGCGGCGGCGTCCAGGCCGGAGAAACCGGTACGATCTGGGCCGCGGGAAAAACCGGATCGACCCTCGTGCGGCGCGGCGCGGGCCGCGCGGGCGCGGACAAAGCGGGCGCGGAAGCAAAAAGATTGAATTTCTCACGCAGCAGCACAGCCATCGCGCCCAGCAGAAGCCCCAACGGAATCGAAGCCAGCACGATCAGCTTGCGCTTGGGTGAAGTGGGCGCGGACGGCGCGGAGGCGGTGGAGATCACGCGGCTGTCGGCCATCATGGCCGCACCTTGATCCTGGGTCTGACGCAGGCGCCCGACAAAGCTTTCATATTGCGTGCGGGTCGAGGCGGCGTTGGCTTGCAGCGCATCGAGCTGCACGCGGGACATATTCTGTGACGTCTGCTGCTGCACTGCGCCCTTCAGGCTTGATTCCAGCGAATTCAGATGCGCGCGCGCCACCGTCACATCGCTGGCCATGGCGCCCGCCAACCGGCTCACTTCCTGCGCGATCTTCAGATCGAGATCGGTCTTTTCGGACTGCAACGCCTTCATCTTGGGATGCAGCGGGCCATATTGCGGAGACGCTTCGCCCAGCTGGCGCACCAGATCGGCTTGTTGGGTGCGCAACTGCACGATCAGCGGCGACGACACGATCTGCGCCACGTCGGCCCCATTGCCTGCGCGCATCATCGCCTGAACGCGATCATTCTGCGCTTGCTTTTCTGCCAGTTCCGAACGGGCCAGCACGATCTGGGCATTGATGCCCGCCATCTGCTGATCCACCAGCGAGGAGCCGGGCGCAGAGTCGCTGAGGCCATGCACCGCTTTGTAAGCGGCGATGGCCGATTGCTGCTGCTGCAATTGTTCGCCGAGTTCGTGGATCTTCTGGTTGAGCCAGTCGGTGGCGCCGCCCGCGGCATTGCGCTTGGCCGCGATCTGATCGGCGATATAGGTCTGCACGATTGTGTTGGCGATCTGCGCCGCCTTGGTCGGATCGCGCGACGTCGCCGTCATGGTGATGGCGGTGGAAAGGCCGTTGGCGCCTGCGCCGACATGCTTGGCGAAATTGTCCAGGATGCGGTCCTGAATGCGCTGGCCACCCATCTGATCGGCGAACCATTCGCGCGGATTGAAGATGGCGGCGAGGTCGTTCAGCAATTGGCCCGCGCCTGGCCGCGCCAGGGTGGGATTGAATTCGGGGTCTTGGTCGAGTTTGAGGCGGGTGATGACCTTCGCAGCCAGATCGCGGGACGAAAGAATCTGAATCTGGTTTTGCAGTGACGCGGGATCGCCTTCGATCTGCGCCAGCACCGCTGACGGATCGGTGACGCTGTTCTTGCGTGCATCGAGCATCACCACCGCCGATGCCGAATAGACGGTGGGCAGCAGCAGCGCGATCAGAATGGCCGCCGCAACAACAGCGGCGGCAATGCGCAGGACCAGGCGGCGGCGGCTCCAAAGCAGGCGGGCGAGATCCTCCGGCTCGAAAGAAGGTGCCGCCGGGGCAAAGCCTGTCATGGGCCGGTAATAGGTCATGAACCTTAAGACGCCTTCCCCGCGGGCATGCTGCGGGCCGGGCGCAACCCCCCGCAAATCAGGGGAAATTTAAGACCGAATGGTTAACGAGACACTTCTCTTAACGATTGCGGGCGGCCTGGAAGGCCTGAGCCAGGGCTTCGCGCAGGGGTTTGGGCTGGAACGCGGCGTCATAGGGCAACCGGCGGCCCCGCCAGCCGGATAGCCGCAACCGCCAGGACTGGGGCGGGTCCAGATAACGGTCGCTCAGCCCCCAGGTCAGGACGGTGCGGACGGCGGAATTGTCCAGGGCCACATCCAGGAAGCGCCGGGCTTCGTCCGCTGCGGCCCGGTCGCGGATGGCGGCGTCGCGGGGCCCGCCGTCGTCGTCCACGTCCAGCTCGGTGATCAGGATCGTAAGGTTCCGGGCGGCGATCTCGGCCAGGAAATCGCGCAATTTGCGCTGATCGGTCTTGGGCCCGAAGGCGGTGAGATGGCCTTGGATGCCCAGGCCTTGAACCGGGACGCCGCGCTTCAACAGTCTGTCCAGAAGGGTCAGCGTGTTTTTGCGGAAACGGTCATTGGCGGGCAGACCGGCCTCGCAGCCGAAGTCATTATAGACAAGAAGAGGCTTCGGATCGGCTTCGTGCGCCACATGAAACGCCATGTCCAGATATTCGGGGCCGAAGACCTCCCGCCAGAAACTGGGGCGCAAACCGGTGGCGCCTTCATCCGGCGGCACCAGCGCTTCGTTGACGACATCATAGGAATGCATCCGCCCGCGATAGTGGCGCATGATCCGTGTCACAGGATCGGTGAGAAGGCGGGCATCGCGGCTCTGACGCACTGCCGCTTCCAGCCAGGGCGGATTGGATTCATGCCAGACCAGCGGATGGCCGCGCATCATCAGGCCGCGCTTTTGCGCGAAGTCCATCAAGGCATCGCAGCCGGAAAAATCATAAGAGCCGCGCGCGGGCTGCAGCACATCACGCTTCATTTCATATTCGGGGACCAAGATGGCGGCTTCGCGCGCCAGCAGCGGCGGAAAATCGGGGTCTTTCCATTCATAGGAAGCGGCTGCACTACCGAACAGAATGCCTTTGGAAGCTGCCAACCCGCGCAGGCTTTCTTCGCGCGCCCAAGCGGGCGTTGCGATGGCTGCCGCGCCAAGCGCCAGCGCCGCGCGCCGCGTGATCATGCGGGTTTGAAGGGATTGCTCGAAGACTGCGCGGGTTGCGGACGGCGCAAGCCCGCACGCAACCGCCCGATGGCGATATCGGCCAAGGCGCGATAGCTGCGCGCATTCAGGAATATTTGCAGGAAAATCAGCACGGTCAGCTTGGGGCGGTAACAACCATGCCACACGGCGCCGAGATACAGCTTCAGCGCTTCCAGCTTGTGTCCGTTATGGGCCAGCAATTTCGCGTAAGGCCAGCCGCGTCCACCATGCCAGGCACGCGGTGTCAGAAGCGGGCGCATCTGGGTCAGCCAGGCGCCAAGTTGTTCGGCCTGGTTGCGGGCCGAGGCGCGCGCCGGATCGTCACGATCGTTCCAGACCGCGCCCGGTTCTTCCAGCATTTCGAAACGGCAACCTTCCAGCGCCAACCGGAGCGCGAAATCCAGATCTTCGGCGGCGCGCAGCTTGGGATGATAGCGCACCCGCTGGGCCATCTCGCGCTCCACCACAATGGTGATGGTGGGAACAAAGCCGCGGTCGCAGAGAAGATATTCGCCCATATTTTCCAGCGGGCGGATGGCGCGCGGCGGACGCAGAAATCTGTTGCCGTCGCCACGGTCGCAAAGAATGCGGGCATAGCCGACCAGATTCTCGCTCCCGTCCAGAAGCGCTTTCATGCTTTCCAGATGATGGGGCAGGAAGATGTCGTCGGAATCCAGTGGCGCGATGAAGCGGCCCTGCGCGGCATTGATGCCGGTGTTGCGCGCCATGCCGCCGCCCTGATTGTCCTGGCGCAGGAAACGGATGCGGGGATCGGCGATCCTGTCCGTCACGGCGCGCGGATTGTCGGTCGAGCCGTCA
>DASYDX010000226.1:0-8959 GCA_036499345.1 Rhizomicrobium sp. | reverse complement strand
GGCACCAGCAAGGAAAATGCGGAATTGTATGCGGAGGCGCTCCGCCGTGGAGGCGCCATCGTGACGGCGAAAGTGTCGGACGATGATGCCGCCCGCTATGGCGCGATCATGGACACGGGCGCCATGGATGTCAGCGCGCGGGCCAATGCCTATCGCGAAACGGGCTGGAAGGGGTACGACCCCAAAGCGCCCGCTTATGACGCCGAAGGCGCGCGGCGCGAACGCGAAATCTATCCGACGCTGTAACGGGCGAACGGAAAAAGCCCCGGTCCGGATTTTTCCGGGCCGAGGCTTTTGCATATCTGGGGCGTGGTTGTCAGTTGGGCCGGTAATAGGTCCACACATGCGCAGGCGGCAGGTTGCGCCAAACCAGGCTCTTCTTCACCGCCAGATCGGGTCCCGGCGGCACAGCGGGTTTCCAACCATAGGAGAGTTGGATAAAGCGCCCGCCCGGGCCTTGCGCATCCAGCCCGCGCGCGATCAGGCTTTCGCGTTGCGCGGGCGGAAAATTCAGCAACGGCACACCGCAGACAATGGCGGCGATGCGCGCGCCATGCGGCACATAATCTTCGAACCTGAAGGCATCGCCCGTCACCACTTCCGCGCCGGGAAAGCGGCGGGCCAGCAGCTTGCAAAAGAATTCCCCGCTTTCGATCAACAGCAGGCGTCGCTGTGCAATGCCGCGCGCGGTCAGCGCCTGGGTAATGACGCCGGTGCCCGCGCCCAATTCCACGATCAGGCCGGGGCGTTTCAGATCGACCTTCGCCGCCATCGCCGCCGACAAGGCCGGGCCCGATGGCGTCGGCGCGCTGACGCTTTTGGGATCGTCCACCAGCCCGCGCAGAAATTCCCCATAAGCCGACATGCGGGTCCGTTCCGAAGGTTCCTCTTCGGCAACGGCGCAGCGCGCTTCTTGTTCCCGCGCTAGGCTTTACGCCGGGCCGAAGCTGCGGAAAACCTCGTTCAGCGGCTTGCCGGGGCCTTTGGTGTTCAGGCCATGAAACGACCCGGCCAGCAACTGTTCCGCTGCGCCGCGCACGGCATTCCAGCCCACCCGCGCCAGCGATCCGCCGACACTGATGCGCCGCACGCCCAATTCACCCAGCTGCGCCACGCTCTGATCGTAATCGAACATCATGTAGCTCAGCGGCTTGGGCGCGACCGCCTTGACCATGGCCGCGATCTCGTCCGGCTTGACCACGCCCGGCGCGAACAGCACATCGGCGCCCGCATCGGCAAAGGCTTTGATCTTTTCCAGCGCAGGGGCAAAGGCGCTGCCGTCATGCAACATGATCTCGGTCCGCGCCACCAGCATCACGCCTTCGGCCTCCGCCGCTTGCTTCGCCGCCTTGATGCGCGCCACGGCGGTGGGCAGATCGTAAAGCCCTTTGCCGTCGGTGCGGGTGTCTTCGATGGAAAGTCCTGCAATGCCGGTCTTTGCCGCCTGCCGCACATTGGCGGCGACGTCTTCGGGCTTTTCCGCAAAACCATTCTCGAAATCCGCATTCACCGGCAGATCGGTCGCGGCGCAAAGGCTCATCAGATGCGCCAGCACCATGTCGCGCGTCACGGCATAATCGGGACGCCCTTGCGTCCACGCGAAACCGGACGAAGTGGTGGCGAGGGCGGCAAAGCCCATATCCTGCAACAGCCGCGCGCTGCCGATGTCCCAGGGATTGGGAATGACGAAACAGCCTTTTTCATGCAGCGCCCGGAATTTCGCACGCTTCTCCGCCACATCCGTCATCTCTGTCTCCCTGTTCTGTCTGCCGCTTCTATTTGCGCGCTTTTTTTGCGGGCGCGCGTTTGGTCTTTGTCTTGGCCGGGGCCTTGATCTTGGCGGGGGCCTTTGCTTTCGGCGCGGCTTTCTTTTTGGTCTTGCTGGCGTTTAATGCCGCCGCCGCGCGGATCAGGGCCTTGAAGGCTTTCTCGTCGATCTTGCCGTCTTCGGGAATATCGATGGCGCGCCGTGTGCCGCCGTCCAGGCTGGCATTGAACAGTTTCGCGGGATCGGGCAGCGCCGCGCCGCGCGCGAAGGTCAGCTTCACCACCGCCTTATAGGTTTCGCCGGTGCAGAGGATGCCGTCATGGGAAAAGACCGGCACGCCGCGCCATTTGATCTCTTCCACCACATCGGGATCGGCGGCATGGATCAGCGCGCGCATCCGCGCCAGGGTTTCGCCCCGCCAATCGCCCAGATCCTTGATCCGCGCGTCGATTTCTTTGGATGCGGATTTTTCCGCCATGGCCGTGTCCTCGCGCTCGCGCGGGAAGGCTAGCGGGAATAGCGGGCGCGGAGAAGCTCAGAAAGCAGGCGGCGGTGCGCCCGGGCGAGACATATCGACGAATACGACAGCCATGGCGTCGTCCTGATAGGATTCCACCCGGCCGTAAAGATTGCCGACGCGGATCAGCTCGCCCACGGGCGGCGCGATATCGGCTTTCAGCAGCACGCCGTCCAGGGTGATGTCCTGCACATCGCAATCGAGCGTCACGCCATCCATGGTGCGCACCATCAGATGCGGGCGGCCCGGTTCAAGTATGTCTTCGTCTGTGGCGGGGGACAGCCCGATCTCCACATATTTGGCCAGCTTGGCGATGAGATGCTGGCGTTCGGCCTCGCCGAGCACAAAGCGCACGCCGAAGAAATTGTCGCCCTCGCGCACGGTGATGCCTTCGAAGGTGCCGAACCAACTGATATCCAACCGGCAGACCCGCTCGGCTGACGGGACATCGCCATCAATGCGCACGCCTGCGCCGGATGCCGAAAGATCGGTGACGACGCATGCCCGCGCGCCGTCGCCGGTCAAAATGTTGATCGCCGCGGGAATCGCGGTGGGAATGCGTGGATAGGTGCGCCGCTCGGCGGGGGAAAGATTCCGGTTCGGTTCGGTCATGATGGCCTCATGGAGCCTTGCGGGCGGCGCCTTGTCCCGAAGAAGACGCCCCATTGGTTTCCAATTGGTTTGCGTGGCCCGCACAGGGGCCCACAAGCCCTGGTACTGGACTTTTCCGGCCATTTGTTCTTCTTTTGTTCTTATAGATTCCGGGCGCCAGCAGGGAGGCACTTATATGTATACGGTCCGCACCATTCCCCCCGACATTCTCAGCGATGCCCGCGGTCTGACCCTGACCGAGGCCTTTACCCGCATCATGGCGCTGATGGACCGCCGCTACGCCTTCGCGCGCACGGCGCGGGTGATGCATCTGATGATGACCGGGGTGGAGGAGGGCGAGCCGGAATTCCTCTCCGAATTCGCCACCGACGAAACCGCGCGCAACGCCATCATGGCGCAGGTCTGCGCCTGGGGCTTCGGACGCTTCCGCGTGATGAGCGATGAAGATTACACGCGCGAGATACTCAACCGCGCCGCTTGAATCTAGTGAAGCTTGGCTGTGCCCCATCTCCCCCTCTGCGCGAAGCGCATGGAGGGGGAGATGCCCGTAGCAGCGCTTGCGATGCGAAGGGCAGAGGGGGTTATTTCTCTTCTAAGTTTATATGCTGCTGCCAATGCGCGGCGGGCAGAATGCGTTGCAGCGTTTCATCGCCACGCACGAAATAGTGATAGAGCACATCCGCGACATGCAGGATGGCCACGCCCAGAAGGGCATACGCGACCATGCGATGCGGGCCGTACAGGTCCGGATACCAGATCGCCGCCACGCCCAGCGCGGGCAGGGCCACCACCAACCCATACAGAAGCAGATGCAGCGCGCGGGAGAAATAGCGTTCGGCGGGCCGCACGCGCGGCACGGGTGCGACCGGGCGCAACAACCGCCCGCCCACAGCGGCCAGCGCCGCAAGAATGAGCACGATACCGAGATAGACACGCCACGCGAAAAGATGCGGATCAACGGGGCCATGTCCGCCGGGCGACATCATCCAGCCGAGAAGGAATTGCCCGGCGAGCAAAAGGAAGATCAGCCAGTGAAGGCCCTTTGCGAGCGGACCGTAGGCGCGGCGGGGTTGTGTGTTCAACGCGATCTCCCTCGGTCCGGGCTGCGGCGTCCGGGATTGGGCGCGGGGCAGCGATGAAGAAAGGCAGTGTAAGGAGGATTATAGCCTATCGGAATGACAATTTCCGCTGGATTGCACACGCGCCGCGCTCGCAACAGGCCGCGCGGGCGGGCAAGGCTGGTTCTTTTTGCTTTTGCTTAAAGCCTTAGTCGTATGCGTTCCTGTGATTTGGATATCACGCGCACCCCTTCGCACACAGGGTTTGAAGGTGAAGCATTCTTAATTCTTGAACCCTGGCCGGGACCGGAGGGAGCTTCCCTTGCTCTTACCTAACGCCTTGGCAAAGGCCCACCTCCCCCTCTGCGCGCAGCGCATAGAGGGGGAGATGCCGTAGCACGCTCTCGAGCGTGCGAAGGCAGAGGGGGTTATTTATCGTTCTTATGCCGTGGGTCGTCATGGCGCCAGGCGCGGTAATGATCGGCATGCTTGGCGCGGAATTCGATCGCGTCAGTGCGGCTTTCCCAGGCATGAAATTGATTGTCGGCGCCCATATAGCCATCGGCATAAGCGACGCTGACATCGCCGGCTTCCAAGGCAATTGCTGCCCCCGCCGTCATCATGCCGACGACGATAAGGGCAGCCGAAGCCGCTTTTAAAGAAATGCGCATGAACGCTCCAATCCTGTCGAGTAGGTAATCCCATGCTTATGCATGGGTTGGACCCGTCTATAGGCCGATTTGGGTCAGACGTATCGAGAAAGGGGCGCTACTTTTCGCTTATGCACCTATGCGCCCGACAGCGGCGCTCGTTTTTACCTGCCCTCGCGTAACGCTTTCAGGAGGTCTGGGGCATCGCTGCCGCGTCATCGGCGCGTGCGGGCCGGCGCGCATAAAGCCCGAACAGCAATATTCCCAGATAGCAGATGGCCGGTACGGCCAGGGCCTGTTTCAGGCCGACATGGTCCGCCGCCCAGCCGCTCAGCAGTGGAACAATCGCGCCGCCGACAATGGCCATGCAGATGAGGCCCGAACCGTCCGCCGTGCGCGCGCCCAATCGTTCGGACGCGAGCGCGAAGATGGTGGGAAACATGATGGAGTTGAACAGCCCGATGGCCAGCAGCGACCAGCCTGACATCGCGCCCGCCGTATTGGCCGACACCAGCAACAGCAGCACGACCATGCTGGCGTTGAAGGCCAGCACTTTGCCCGGCGAGACCAGGCGCAACACATACGCGCCGATGAAGCGGCCCACCAACGCGCCGCCCCAATAAAAGGGTACATGCTCGCCCGCGGGCTCGGCGGCCAGGCCCAGCACATCGCTCTGCATCAGGTAATTGACGATGATGGAGCCGATGGCGACTTCCGCGCCGACATAAAGAAAGATGCAGGCCGCGCCGAAGGCAAAGCGCGGGCGCGCCAGAAGATCGAAGGCGCCCAGGATATCGACTTTCTCGAAAATCATCTCCTTCAGCCGGTCGCGCCGCCACCACACCAACGCCGCGATCCCTGCCAGCACCAGAGCAAGGCCAAGATAGGTGCGGATGATCATCTGGGTTTCGGTGCGGCGGAAGGCATCGAGAGCCGGGCCCGATAATGTCGCGGGATCGATATGGGCGAGCGAACCCAGGATCAGGATCGAACCGACATAGGGAAAGACGGTGGTGCCCAGCGAATTGAACGCTTGCGCGAACGTCAGGCGGCTATGCGCGGTTTCCGGCGCGCCCAGGATCGAGATCAAGGGATTGGTGACGGCCTGGATCACCGTGATGCCCGTGGCCAGCACGAACAACGCCAGAAGGAACATGGCGAACAGAGCCGACAAGGATGCGGGCACGAACAACAGGCAGCCCGCCATCATGGTGAGAAGCCCGATCACCGCCGTGCGCATATAACCGAAGCGTTTGATCAGCGCGGCGGCGGGCAGAGAGACGATGAAATAGGCCGTGAAGAAAGCCGACTGCACCAGCATCGCTTGGGCATGGCTGAGGGTGAACAACTCCTTCAGCTTGGGGATCAAGATGTCGTTCAGGCTGGTGATGCCGCCGAAGATGAAGAACAGCGCGAAGACGAAGAAGCGAAGATCCGGGATATCCTGGCCCGGTTGACCCTGGCCGGCTGAAGCATTCTGCATAGGGCGAATATCCCGATTATGACGCGGCGAACTGTACCGCCGTTCCGGCCACGATATACCAGCTGGTGACGATTCCGGCGATCACCGCGCCGGGCAGGGCGCTGTTGGTGCGCCGCCAGGTGAAAACCGCAATCCCCGCCACCATCGTCATCAGCGGCAGGAACTGGATGGAGATGATGGCATTCAGCGCCTCGGTGGGCACCAGAAGCTGGCCGCCCAGGAACAGCGGCAGATATTGCGCCAGAAGGAAAACCAGAAAGCCGCCGCCCATCACGCCGATCACGGTTGCATATTGCCGCGCCGTGCCGTCGCCCTTAACCGCCAGGCGCAGCAGGGCGCGCAACAGGATCAGCATGGCAAGTGTGAAGGGCACGACATAGGCCAGGAACCAGCCGAACTGGCTGGGCGACAACAGCTTCAACGCCACCACCCAGAAGCGGAAATCGGTTTTGAACAGGAAGTCCGACACCAGCAGCGCTAGATAGCCCGTCGCTGTCGTGAGCATGGCAATGCGGATCGCGCCCCGGCTGGAGAAATTGTAACGCATGCGCGGCCCCCGGATCATGCGCCCGGTGATCAGCGTGATGAGCGCGTTCAAGAACGCCCAGACCAGGATCTGGTTGGTTATGCTCTGGGGAAGAAAGCGCGACGGCGGCAGGATCGATTGGCCCAGCGCCATGAAGGGATAGAAATCGATCACCGGGATAAGCGTAAAAGCGATGGCGAGCAGCCACCAGCTTGCGCCTCTGCGCTCGCGCACCGGCTCGGGCGATTGCGGCAGATCCAGAAACAGCGGCAGACGCAGATAAAGATCGAACGCGCCCAGCATCAGGAAGACAAAGCCGATAAAGGCGATGCCGGTTCCCGCTTCTTTCCAAAGCCATTGCGAGTCCGATTTCGCCGCCCCGCCTTTCAAGGTCCGGCCGAACCAGTCCACCGCATTGGCGATGGCGGTGGGTGAGATGTGATCGCCGGGATGGGTGGTGACGGGGGTATAAAGCCGCCGCGCCGTGCCGTCGCCGGGTTCGCCGTAAAGCGTATCGGCCGCCACATCATCGGCGGTGCCGAACAGCGCTTTCAGCTTTTCGCTTTTGCCGACATCGGCGCCGCGCGGCACATTCCACATCAAGTTGGAAAATTCATCATAGCGGCTGAACACCACCGCAAGGTTGCGCGGAAAATCCGGTGTGCCCGGCGGGGTGCCGAAAATGCCGGTGCCCGATCCCTCCAGCACCATCGCTTTATAGCCATCGGGGATTGCGGCGGCGGCGCTCAACGCCGCCCATCCGCCCATGGAATGACCTTCCAATCCGATATTGGCGGGATCGACCACATCCAACCCGCGCAGATAGCGCAATCCATCAGGGCCGCCGAAACCGTTGGCGGCAACCGTGCCGCCACTATAACCGTGGCCGGTCTGATCCAGCGCCAGCACGACATAACCGGCGCGCGCGAACGCGATGGCGAAACCGTCCTGCGTCTCGCGCGAATTGATATAGCCATGAACCGCCAGAATGCCGGGCGCGGGATGTTCGGGTGTGGCGCTGCGTGGAATATAAAGCAGGCCGCTCATCGGCATGCCTGCGGTTCCGGTGAAGCGCACATCCTGCACGCGCACGCCATCGGCCGTCTGGATGCGATGCGCCAGCGCGCCGCCGCCCAAGACCAGTGCCCAACCCAGCAGAAAGAATTTCCAGCCCCGCCGCATGCTTCCCCCGCATGCTTAACCCATGGTGATGATAACTGGCCGGGATCATTGTGCAAATGGCATGACGCGGTATTCATTCCGATATCATGCACCCGGCATGCGCTTTGCCTCTGATTATGCTAGCTTTTGTGCATTGCCGCGCCGCAGAAATTGGAGGCCGTATGATCACGCTCAAGGTCAATGGCGAAACCCACACGCTCGACATCGAAGACGAGATGCCGCTGCTTTGGGCGATCCGCAGCGAGATCGGGCTGACCGGAACCAAATACGGGTGCGGTATCGCACAATGCGGCGCCTGCACTGTGCTGCTGGATGGCAAGGCGGTGCGCTCCTGCTCGCTGCCGGTCTCCGGCGCGAAGGGCCGCGAGATCACCACCATCGAAGGCCTGTCGCAGAACGGCAACTTGAACAAAGTGCAGAAGGCCTGGGTCGCGGAGGACGTGCCGCAATGCGGCTATTGCCAGTCCGGCCAGATCATGTCGGCGACGGCGCTGCTCAATCGCACGCCCAATCCCGACGACTCCGATATCGATGCGGCGATGGCAGGCAATATCTGCCGCTGCGGCACCTATGTTCGCATCCGGCGCGCCATCAAGCGCGCGGCGGGAAAGGTGTGACGCCATGACCAGAACCCTCACACGCCGCGATTTCGTCGTCACCGCTGCCACCGCGTCGGGTGGATTGCTGGTGGGCCTGACTCTGCCGGGCCAGGCGGCGGAATTCGCGCGTCAGACCTGGGCCGAAGACAGCGCAGATCCGCGCGAGGTTAATGCCTGGGTGGTGATCGAACCGGATGAAAGCGTGATCCTGCGCTGCCCGATGGCGGAGATGGGGCAGGGCACCGGCTCTGGCCTGCCGATGCTCTTGGCCGAGGAACTGGAATGCGACTGGAGCAAGGTGAAAGTCGAATTCTCCTCGGTCAATCGCAACATCCGGGAAAAGAAAATTTATGGCGATCAGATGACGGCGGGCAGCCGCGGCATCCGCACGTCCTGGCCGTATGTGCAGCAAGCGGGCGCGTCGGCGCGGGCGCGCCTGACCCAGGCGGCGGCGACCAGATGGAATGTGCCCGCATCCGAATGCAGCGCCGCGATGGGCAAGGTCGCGCATAAAGCGAGCGGCCGCGTGCTGACGTTTGGCGCATTGGTTGCGGACGCCGCCAA
>DASYDX010000225.1:0-2673 GCA_036499345.1 Rhizomicrobium sp. | reverse complement strand
CTTCGTCCAGCGGCGTGCCTTGCGCCCGCATCGCCGCCAGATAATGCACGGTCGCGATCTCGCCCAATTCCGGTTGCACATCGCGGCGCGCATCTTCGGTCAACGAGATCAGGTCATAGGCGCGGCTGCCCGCCACAGCGTCCTGGAAGTCGATCAGCCCGACGCGGGCAAGGCCCAGCCGCTCCGGGAGCCAGAGCAGGTTTTGCGCGTGATAGTCGCGATGTACGAAAACCGGCGCGCTGCCCGCGACGGCGCCCAGGGCGTCGCGCCACAAGGATCTATGCTCGCGATATTCGCCTTCGCTGGCTTTGCGGCCCAGCGCCAGTGGCAGAAACCATTCCAGGATCAGATCGGTTTCCGCGATCAACGCGACATCGTCATAGGCGAAGAGCGGGAGACCTGGTGCCAGTTCTTGCGGTGCGGATGCCCGATGCAACCGGGCCAGCACTTCGACCGCGGCCTTGTAGAGGGCTTCGGCGTCGCCGCCTTGGGCCAGGACATCGGCGTAAAGCGCATCGCCCAGATCTTCCAGCAAGACCCATCCGTGCGGAAAATCTGCGGCGTGGATCGCGGGTGCAGACAAGCCATGGGCTTGCAGGAATTCCGAGGCCGCCGCGAACCGCCGGCAATCGGCACCCGCCAGACGGGCAACGGCATTGTATCCCAGCGCGCGGCGCGCGGCTTCGTCGGCGTCCGCAGGCGCGACGGAGGTTTCGGCGCCCTGTGGCTGGTGCATCAGCATCGCCTGGCGGCCATCTTTGCGGACGCGCGCATAGGTGCGGGTCGAGGCATCGCCGGGCAGGGGCATGATCTCGGCCCCACCCCAGCCCGAGGTTTCCAAAAAGTGCTGCCGATCGGTCATGGTGTTTTTTCCAGCGCCCGCCAACGCGGCGGCCCTTCCAATTGGGCCCGGCGTTCGCCGTCTGCGGACAGTTCCACCAGAAGCGCATCCTGGGGAAGGCGGCCTTCCGCCCGTTCGGGCCATTCGATCAGTGCGGCGCCGTCTTCCAATGCTTCGTCCAGGCCAAGCTCGTCCATCTCGGAGGGGCGCTTCAGCCGGTAAAGATCGAAATGGCTGACCGGCAGACGCGGCGTGTCATAGCCCTGAACCAGGGTGAAGGTCGGGCTTGGAACGGCTTCCGACACGCCCAGCGCGCTCAGCACCGCACGCGCCAGGGTGGTTTTGCCGCTGCCCAGATCGCCTTTCAGCAACACGGTATCGCCGGGGGCGAGCGCGTGCGCGATCGCCGACCCCAGCGCGGCGGTGGCCGCCAGGTCCGGCAAGGCCATAGTCATGCGAAACCTGTCCGTCATGGCCTGTTCTAGCCCGCGTCCGGGGCTGCTCTCAACGGCGCTAGGCAGGGCTTATGCCGCGTTTGCACAGCTTCCGCGCCCATGGTAGCCCCCGGCCGAATTCACGAGAAAATCATGTCGGAACAAATTGTCATTATCGGCGCCGGTCAGGCGGGCGTGCAGACGGTGGAAAGCCTGCGCCGCGAAGGGTTCGAAGGCGCCATCACTATGATCGGCGATGAGGCCTTTCCGCCCTATCAGCGGCCGCCTCTGTCCAAGGCCTATCTGCTGGGGAGCTTTGCGCGCGAGCGGCTCTTTCTGAAGTCCGATGCCTTCTACCGGGAAACCGGTTGCGAGCTGATCCTGAATGTCCGGGTTACGGCGATCGACCGCGCGGCACGGACCGTGGCGCTGAGCGACGGGCGCTCGCTCCCCTATGACAAGCTGATGCTCGCCACCGGGACAAAGGTGCGCAAGCTTGCCTGCCCGGGGGCGGAGCTGCCCGGCGTCCATTATCTGCGCGACATCGCCGATGTGGATGGGCTGCAGGATGTGTTCCAGGCGGGCAAGCGTCTGGCCGTGGTGGGCGGCGGCTATATCGGACTGGAAGTTGCAGCGGTGGGCGCCAAGCGGGGCCTGGACGTGACGGTGTTCGAGACTGCGGACCGTTTGATGGCGCGTGCTGTTTCGCCTTCCGTTTCGGATTTTTACGCCGAAGAACATCGCCGTGCGGGCGTGAAGTTGAATCTCAACACAAGCGTGGAAACATTTGAAGGAAATGGAAAAATAGAAAGTGTTCGGGCCGGTGGCGCGGATCACAATGCCGATCTGGTTCTGGTCGGTATCGGTGTGCTTCCCAACGACATGTTGGCACGCGAATCCGGATTGGCCTGCCAAGACGGCATCATCGTGGATCGCAATGCCATGACCTCCGATCCCGCCATCTTCGCAGCCGGAGATTGCACCCGCCATTATGGTCGCGAAGGCATCGAGATCCGGTTGGAGTGCGTGCAGAACGCCATCGACCAAGCCAAGCATGCCGCGCTCGCCATGGTGGGACGGCCCAAGACCTATAGCGAAGTGCCCTGGTTCTGGTCCGACCAATATGACCTTAAGCTTCAGATCGCGGGCCTGGCGCGGCCGACAGATCGGATCGTGCTCCGGGGCGATCCGGGCCAGCGCAAATTCGCCGCCTTCCATTTGCGCGACGGCGTGGTCGCGGCGGTGGAAGCAGTCAATGCCGCGCCCGAATATATGATCGGCAAGAAGCTGATCGCCGACGGCGTGTCGGTCCCGGCGGAAAAGCTCGCGGACCTTTCCATTCCCATGAAACAGATGGCGTGAGCCGATGCCCAAAGTGACCTTCATTCAGCCCGACGG
>DASYDX010000224.1:0-1975 GCA_036499345.1 Rhizomicrobium sp. | reverse complement strand
CCATCGAGCCAGTCGGCGCGGTTGGGCAGATGCGACTTGGAGGCGTCGAATTCCGCATCCAGCTTCTGGGTGAATTCGGCCTGCATCGCCGCAACTTCGGCATCGGTGACCGTGCCTTCGGCGACCAGCTTCTTGCTGTAGAGCTGCAAGGTCGAGGGATGGTCCTTGATCACCCGGTACATGTGGGGCTGGGTGAAGGCCGGCTCGTCGCTCTCATTGTGGCCGAAGCGGCGGTAGCAGATCATGTCCAGCACAACGTCCTTGCGGAACAACTGGCGGAATTCGGTGGCGATGCGCGCGGCATGGACCACGGCTTCCGGATCGTCGCCATTCACATGGAAGATCGGGGCCTGCACCATCAGCGCCACATCGGTGCAATAGGGCGAGGAGCGAGAATAGATCGGCGCGGTGGTGAAGCCGATCTGGTTGTTGATCACGAAATGGATGGTGCCGCCGGTGCGGAAGCCCTTGGTGCCGGAGGCGGCGAAGCATTCCGCCACCACGCCCTGGCCGGAAAAGGCCGCATCGCCATGGATCAAGAGCGGCATGACCGAGGTACGGCTCTGGGTGTCGCGCAACTGATGCTGCTTGGCGCGCGCCTTGCCCAATACGACCGGATTGACGATTTCCAGATGCGAGGGATTGGGCGTCAGCGACAGATGCACCTGACGGCCATCGAACTCGCGGTCCGAAGAGGCGCCCAGATGGTATTTCACGTCGCCGGAGCCTTCTACTTCCGACGGTTTGGCGGCGCCGCCCTGGAATTCGTGGAAGAGCTGGCGATAGGGCTTGCCCATCACATTGACCAGCACATTGAGGCGGCCGCGATGGGCCATGCCCAGCACGATTTCCTTCACGCCCAGCTGGCCGCCGCGCTTGATGATCTGTTCCAGCGCCGGAATGGTGGCTTCGCCGCCGTCCAGACCGAAACGCTTGGTGCCGACAAACCGGTTGGCGGCGAATTTCTCGAAGCCTTCGCCTTCGACCAGCTTGTTCAGGATCGCTTTCTTGCCTTCCGGCGTGAAGCTGATGTCCTTATCCGGCCCTTCGATGCGGCGCTGCAGCCAGTCTTTCTGCTCGGCATCGGTGATGTGCATGAATTCATAGCCGATGCGGCCGCAATAAGTCTTTTGCAGCAGATCGACGATCTGACGCGGGCTGGCGCTTTCCACGCCCATCACGCCATCGATGAAAATGGGCTTGTCCATCTCCGCTTCATGGAAGCCATAGAAAGCGGGATCGAGCTGCGGGTGCGGCTGGCGCGGGGTGATCCCCAGCGGATCGAGATCGGCTGCGAGATGGCCGATGATGCGATAGGCGCGCACCAACTGAATGGCGCGGATCGAATCTTGCGCAAGGGCGTGGGCATTTTCGCCCGTTGCGGTGGCGGGAGCGGCTTTGCCGCCCTTGGCGGGCTTGGGCAGGGGAGCGGTCTGACCGCTCAGGGCGCCGGTGATCTCGTCGGCGGGGATGCCGGGCTTGCTGTCGCGCTTCCAGGCGGGACCGCGGCCGAGTTGGGTAGGGGAAAGCCCCTGTTCGCCCAGGCCCTGAAAATAGGCTTGCCATTCCGGATCCACCGAGCCGGGGCTGGCGAGATATTGCTCGTAAAGCGCCTCCAGGAAGGCGGCATTGGTGCCGGAAAGAAAACTGGTCGCATCGAAAATGTCGTTCGAGGCGCGATTGATACGATCTGCGGGAGATTGTTCGGTCATTTCAGATGCTTACCGGTCAGCTTGTTAGGCCTGAACCTGTCCTGGGCCGCGGGGAATTGCGGGCTTTCTGAGTGGGTGGGGTCGTACCGTCTTTAAGAGGCCAATTCAACGACGATTGCAGTTAATATGGCCTCACAACACCGGAATTGCGACGCAAAAACCCCGCGCGAGGGGTCTCGCGCGGGGTTGGCTGCACTGCAAAAAGAAGATGAGGCTGATTACTTGCCGGACAGAAGCTCGACCAGGGTGGTGCCGAGCGCCGC
>DASYDX010000223.1:0-19199 GCA_036499345.1 Rhizomicrobium sp. | reverse complement strand
GTCTCGGCCATATCGGCATCGCGCACCACGGCCTGGTACCAGTCGGCAAAGCGTTCGCGGGTAATGTTCAAGGCGCGTTGCATGGTCGATCCGGAGCGAAAATGACGGGCTCTCTTAGCCCTTTGAGGCGGACGGTTCCAGCACCGGCGCCGACCAGAAATGGTTGGCAGCCAGCGCGGAAAGGCCGCACAGGCAGATCAGGGCCGCCATCGGTACGGCAGTGGACGGTGTGAAGGCGCCCATGCCGAGCGAGGCGATAGTCCCGCCGCCATAGACGATGATCCCCATCAGGGCCGACGCCATGCCCGCGCTGCTGCCGAAGCCCATCAAGGCGAGGCCCGAAGCGGTGGGACTGACCGCACCGATCATGGAGCAGTAGAGAAACAGCCAGGGCAGGAGCCCGAACAATCCGCCCCAGCCGGTCCAGGCGAACAGAAGTGCCATGGCGCCGAAAAAGGCTTGCGCCGCGAGTGCCCAGAACAGCAGACGTGGCGCCGGACGATGGCGCAGAAGCCGCGCCGTGGCCTGGGAGACGACAATCAGGCCGATGCCGTTGAGCAGAAATGTGAAGCCGAAATATTGCGCCGATATGTGGAAGATATCGATCACCACATGCGACCAGCCGGTGAGATAGACATAAAGCCCGCCACCCGACAGCGTGGACGCCATCACATAGCCCAGGAAGCGCCGGTCACGCGCGATGGCCAGATAATCCCGTGTCACCGCCACGGGATGGATCGGCCGGTCCGAGCCGGGATGACTTTCGGGCAGGCGGATAAAAACCGCCACCGCCGCCAGTGTGGCGAGCGCGCCTTGAATCCAGAACAGATCGCGCCAGTCGGCCACCAGAAGCAGCCAGCCACCAAAGAGCGGTGCGAACAAAGGCGAGACCGACAGAACCAGCAGCATCTGGGCGAAAATACGCGCGGCTTCGCCGGGCGGAAAAATATCGCGGACACAGGCCCGCGCCAGAACCGATCCGGCGCAGCCGCCTGTGGCCTGCACAAAGCGGGCGGCATCCAGTGACAGCGCCCCCGGCGCCAGCGCGCAGCCCGCCGACCCCAGCACATAAAGCCCAAGACCAATCAGCAAGGGCCATCGCCGCCCGAACCGGTCGGACAGCGGCCCGACAATCGCCTGTCCCACCGCCACGCCCAGAAAATAAGAGGCCAGCGAATGCTCGATGGCCGCGATGGAGGTCGAAAAATCGCGCGCGATGACGGGAAGCGCGGGAAGATACATGTCGATGGCAAAGGGCGTGAAAACGGTAAGCGCACCGAACAGAAAGATCAGTTCGAAGCGGCGCGCGGGCGTGAGGGTGGCGGGCGGGATCACGGCGGATCGCTTAGGACCAGCCTGACTTATAAGCAAGTGGACGTTCCGGGGCGGCCCCCTTAACCTCGCCCCCCATGGCCGAATCGCGGAAAACCGGACCCTTTGCGCCCTTCGAATGGATGCTGGCGCTGCGCTATCTGCGGCCCAAGCAGGTCCAGGGCTATGTCTCTTTCATTTCGGTGATCTCACTGATCGGCATCGCGCTGGGGGTGGCGACCCTGATCATCGTGATGTCGGTGATGAACGGTTTTAGGCACGAACTTCTGAAAAGCATTCTGGGCCTGAATGGTCATGTCACGGTGCAGTCCGTGGGCGGACCGTTGCCGGAATTCGATGCCTTGGCGCAGCGCCTTCGCGCGGTGCCGGGCGTAACACGCGCCGCGCCCGTGGTGGACGGCCAGGTGATGGCCAGCCAGAACGGCGTCAATTCGGGCGTGATCGTGCGGGGCCTAAAGCCCGCCGATCTGAAGAGCCTCACCATCGTCTCTTCGACCTTGTCGCAAAATGCGCTCGCCGATTTCGAGGGCGGCGAAGATGTCATCATCGGTGCGGGACTGGCGCGAAAGATGGGGGTGCGCCCTGGCGGCTCCATCACTCTGATCGCGCCCAAAGGCAACGTCACACCGTTCGGCACGACACCGCGCATCAAGACCTACAAGGTTGCGGGCACTTTCCGCATCGGCATGACGCAATACGACACCAGCTTCATCTTCATGCCGTTGGGCGAGGCGCAGCTTTTCTTCAATCTCGAAGGCGGCGTCAGCAGCGTCGAGGTGATGGTCACCGATCCGGACAATGACCTCTCCATGCTCCCGGCTCTGTCGCAGGCCGCCGGCCGCAACACCAGCCTGGTGCCCTGGCAGGAAACCAATTCCAGTTTCTTCGAAGCGCTGCAGGTCGAGCGCAATGTCATGTTTCTGATCCTCACTCTCATCATCCTGGTGGCGGCGCTCAACATCGTGTCAGGCCTGGTGATGCTGGTGAAGGACAAGTCGCAAGACATCGCCATTCTGCGTACCATGGGCGCGTCGCGCGGCGCCGTGATGCGGGTTTTCCTGATCGCTGGCGCCAGCATCGGCGTGATCGGTACCTTGTTGGGTTTTGCGATCGGCGTGCTGTTCTGCGCCAATATCGAAAGCATCCGCCAAGGCCTGTCGCGCCTGACCGGCACGACACTCTTCGATCCCACCATCTATTTTCTGTCCAAAATGCCCGCCGAGCTGGATGCGGGCGAGGTGGCAGCCGTGGTGGTGATGGCTCTGACCCTCACATTCCTGGCAACGCTCTATCCGTCATGGCGTGCCGCCAAGCTCGATCCGGTCGAGGCGCTGCGCCATGGTTGAGATGCTCCGACTGGAAAATGTCTCGCGCCATTACAAGGAAGGCGAAGGGCAGCTCGAAATCTTCCGCGATCTGAACCTGTCGCTTCAATCCGGAGAGATCGTGGCGCTGGTCGGCCAGTCGGGCGTGGGAAAATCCTCGCTGCTTCACATGGCGGGGCTGCTCGAGACGCCCTCGGGCGGCGAGATCTATATCGGCGGTGTGGCGGCTTCGCGCCTGCCGGACGCGGAACGCACGCGCATCCGCCGCGACATGATCGGCTTCGTCTATCAGGCGCATCATCTGCTGCCCGAATTCGATGCGCTGGAGAATGTGGTAATGCCGCAAATGATTGCGGGCATCGGACGCGTCGAAGCCGCGGCGGAGGCCAAACGGCTTCTGGTCGCGCTGGGTCTGGGCGCACGGCTGACACACCGGCCCGCGCAATTGTCCGGCGGCGAGCAGCAGCGCGTCGCCATCGCGCGCGCGCTCGCCAACAAGCCGCGCATCCTTCTGGCGGACGAGCCCACCGGCAATCTCGACCCCCGGACGTCCGGCGGCGTGTTCGATGCCTTGCTGGAGATTACGCGTGCCGAAGGTCTGGCGGCGCTGATCGCCACCCACAATTTCCAGCTTGCGGACCGGATGGACCGCTCGCTGGTGCTGGAGCAGGGCCGCCTTGTGGATAGAACGCGGGCACCGGCATCCGCCTGACCCACTTGGCTGTCGCTAATGGGCGGAAACAAAGACGGTTTTCGCCATTTGGCCGTCCCGTCTTATCCACAGCTCCCCGTTTTTGGCCGCGAATACAGCCTGGATTTGATCCTGTTTTGTTCTTGTGTTCCAACGAGAACCAAAGTAGAACAAAAAGATCAGATACGGGAGGCGACGATCATGTGGCTCAAGGATGCGGTGGCGGGTGCGGGTTTGCTGGTTTTCATGGTGTCGTCCTTCGTTCTCGCCAGTGGCGGGGCCCACGCCATGATGGCGATCCTCTGACTGTGGATAGCCTGCTCAAGGGCCGTACAGAGCGGCTCTGACACGCGATAGTCGGACCGAATCCCAGCGGAATTTTCCCAATGGCCGGCGCGCGTAAAATGGCTTCCTTCGTCCATCTGCGGGTGAAGAGCGCCTATTCGCTCCTGGAAGGGGCTGTCCGGCCCAAAGACTTGGCGATGCTGGCGTCGGAAAGCGCCATGCCGGCCGTCGCCGTCACCGACAACAACAATCTATTCGGTGTTTACGAGATCGCCGACACGGTGGCCAAAGCGGGGGTCCAGCCTATCGTCGGCGCCCTGATCTCGGTCGAGATGACGGCCGCAGCGCCGACCCAGCAGGGCAGCCGGAAAAAGCCGCCTAATCTGCCGCTTCTGGTCCAGAACGACATCGGCTATCGCAACCTCACCAAGCTTCTCAGTGCCGCCTATCTCAAGGCCGAACCGGGCGACTGGCCGCATGTCAAAGCCGACCTGCTGGCGGAGCATTCCGAAGGCCTGATCGTGCTGACTGGGGGGCCTGGCGGACCGCTCAATGCACTTTTGCTGGAGGGACAGGCCGATGCCGCCGCCGCGCTTTTGGACAAGCTTACAGTGATTTACGGCGACCGGCTCTATGTCGAGTTGCAACGCCATGGCTTGCCGGAAGAGCGCGCCACGGAAGCCGCGCTGATCGATCTCGCTTACGCCAAGAGCCTGCCGCTGGTGGCCACCAACGACGTGCATTTCACCAGTTCGGCCATGTACGAAGCCCATGATGCTTTGCTCTGCATCGCCGATGGCACTTTCGTGTCGCAGGATGATCGCCGCCGGCTGACGCGCGAGCACCGGTTCAAGACGCCCGCCGAAATGGCGGCTCAATTCGCCGATCTCCCCGAAGCCTTGGACAACACCATCGAGATTGCGCGCCGCTGCGCCTTCCGGCCGATGAAGCGCAAGCCCATCTTGCCGGTGTTCGTGCCGGAATCGGGCCGCGATCCGGAAGAGGAATTGAAGGTCCAGGCCGAGGAGGGTCTGAAAAAGCGGATGGCGGTCAACACGCTCGCGGCCGAGGAAAGTGTTTATCACGAACGGCTGGCCTATGAACTCTCCATCATCAATCGCATGGGCTTTCCCGGTTACTTCCTGATCGTTTCGGACTTCATGAAATGGACCAAGGGGCAGGGCATTCCCGTCGGCGTGCGCGGTTCGGGTGCTTCTTCGCTGGTGGCCTGGGCGCTGGACATCACCAATCTGGATCCGTTGCGCTTCGGTCTTTTCTTCGAGCGGTTTCTCAATCCCGAACGTATCTCGATGCCGGACTTCGATATCGATTTCTGTCAGGAACGGCGCGAAGAAGTCGTGCGCTATGTGCGCGACAAATATGGTGCCGACCGCGTCGCCAACATCATCGCGCTGGGATCGCTTCAGGCGCGCGCGGCGGTGCGCGACGCGGGCCGGGTGCTGCAGATGCCGTTGGGCCTGGTGGACCGCATCGCCAAACTGATCCCCAATCCGCCCGGCAAGCCCATGTCGCTGAGCGATGCCGTCGACAGCGAGCCGCGTCTTCAAACCATCGCGGAATCCGAACCCATCGCCCAGCGCTTGTTTGAGATCACGGGCCGCATCGAAGGGCTTTACCGCCACGCTTCGACCCATCCCGCGGGCGTGGTGATTGGTGACCGGCCGCTGGACGAAATCCTGCCGCTCTATCGCGATCCGCGTTCCGACATGCCGGTGACGCAGTTCGACTATGAGGACGCGGAAAAAGCCGGGTTGGTGAAGTTCGACTTTCTGGGCCTGAAGACACTCACCGTCATCGCCAAGGCGGAGGAGTTGCTGAAGAACCGGGGCATTTCGCTCAACACCCAGACCATCGATTTCACCGATGGCGGAACTTTCGAAATGCTGGCGCGAGGCGACAGTATCGGCGTCTTCCAGTTGGAAGGCGCGGGTATGCGCGATCTGATGCGCAAAATGAAGCCCGACCATATCAACGATCTGGTCGCGCTTGTGGCGCTCTATCGTCCCGGTCCGATGGACTCCATTCCGAAATATATCGCCTGCAAAAACGGCAAGGAGGCGGTGGAATATCTGCATCCGCTGCTGGAGCCGATCCTGCGCGAATCCTATGGCGTCATGACCTATCAGGACGACGTCATGCGCATTGCGCGTGAGTTGGCCGGATATACGCTGGGCGAGGCCGATCTTTTGCGCCGCGCCATGGGTAAGAAGATCCCTGCTGAAATGATCGTGCACCGCGAGAAATTTCTCAAAGGTGCGGGCGAACGCGGCATCATGACGTCCGTCGCGGAACAGATTTTCGAGCAGGCGGAAAAATTCGCAGGCTACGGCTTCAACAAGGGCCATGCTGCAGCCTATGCCCAGGTCGCCTATCAGACCGCATATCTGAAAGCGAATTATCCGGTCGAATTCCTGGCCGCGTCGATGACGCTCGATATCACCAACACCGACCGCCTCAACGTCTTCCGGCAGGAAGCGCAGCGGCTGGGCGTCAAAATCGCGCCGCCGGATATCAACCGCTCTGCTGCGGTGTTCACCTGCGATGCTGGAGCGAACACGGTCTTCTACGCGCTGGCGGCGGTGAAAGGCGTGGGCCGCCAGGCGATGGACCATGTCGTGGAATTGCGCGAGGCGGGCGGCCCGTTCAAATCCATTTCCGATTTCTCCCGCCGCATCGATCCTAAGCTGGTCAATAAGCGCGCCTTTGAAAATCTTGTGCGGGCAGGCGCGTTCGACAGTTTGAACCGGAGCCGCCGCCAGTTGGTGGAAAATTCCGACCGGATTTTGGGCGGCGCGCAAGCGGCGCAGCGCGAGCGTGACAGTGGTCAAGTCTCGCTGTTCGGCGGCGGCGATGCTTCCACCGAGGAGTTGCGCCTGACCAATCTGCCGGATTGGCCTGCCCATGAAAAATTGGGCGAAGAATTCAGCGCCATGGGCTTTTATCTGTCGGGCCATCCGCTCGATGCCTATGGCGCTGCGCTGAAGCGGCTGGGCGTGACCAGCTATGCCAGCCTGCTCGAAGATCGGCGCGCCGGGTTCAAGGCCAAACTGGCGGGCACCATGATCAAGAAATCGGAGCGCCGTGGCCGCAATGATCAGATGTACGCCTTCGTCTCTTTTTCCGACGCCACCGCCATGTACGAAATCATGCTGTTCCCCGAAGTGCTGGCCGCCAGCCGGCCGCTGCTAGAGGCGGGCAAAAGTCTGGTCATCACCGCCAGCGCCGATTGGGACGGAGACGAGCTGAAGTTGCGGGCCGCCTCGATTGCGGATCTGGATCAGGCGGCCGCGAATGCGGGTGAGGGCATGCTGGTGCGGCTGGATGCGGTGTCGGCGCTTTCGGCCATTGCCGCGCAATTGACGCAGCCGGGTAAAGGCCTGGTCAGTTTCGTGGTGCCAGGCGGGGCGGGTGAAGAGGTCGAGATCGCACTCTCCAAGCGCCACACCGTGACGGCGGTTTTGCGCAGCAATATCGCCGCCATCCCGGGGGTCGTTTCGGTGGAAGCGGTCTGATCTCGCCCGGCTTTCCGGTGAGTTTCCTGCCCCGGAACGCGCCCGAAAGGCCGGTTTTTGGCGACGGGCCAGGGTTGCGCGGGACCGGCCAAGCCCCTATAAGCCCGCTCATCTCGCATGTGCGGGTGGGTCCAGGCCGGGTGTTCCGGTCTCCCCGTCCGGTGTCTCCTTTAAGGGGGATAACCCGCACATCTGGCCAACCGGTAAAGGAGAACGACCTATGGCTCTGCCAGAATTTTCCATGCGTGGACTGCTCGAGTCCGGCGCCCATTTCGGCCATCGCCAGCAGCGCTGGAATCCGAAAATGGCGCCTTACATTTATGGCGCGCGCAACGACATCCACATTCTCGATCTGACCCAGACCGTGCCGTTGCTGCATCAGGCATTGGTCTCGTTGCGCGAAATCGCGGCGGGCGGCGGACGCATTCTGTTCGTCGGCACCAAGCGCCAGGCTTCCGACCCGATCGCCGCAGCCGCCAAGCGCTGCGCCCAATATTATGTGAACCACCGTTGGCTGGGCGGCACACTCACCAACTGGCAGACCATCAGCCATTCGATCCGCCGTCTGCGCTCCATCGAAGAGACGCTGTCGGGCGCCGAGCATTCCGGTCTCACCAAGAAGGAATTGCTGGGCCTTCTGCGCGAGCAGGACAAGCTGGAACGTTCGTTGGGCGGCATCAAGGAAATGGGCGGTCTGCCCAACATGCTGTTCGTGATCGACACCAACAAGGAATCCATCGCCATCGCCGAAGCCCGTAAGCTGGGCATTCCGGTGACCGCGATCCTGGACTCCAACTCCGATCCGGATGGCATCGCCTATCCGATCCCGGGTAATGACGACGCCGCGCGCGCCATCGCAATGTATTGCGATCTCGCCGCCCGCGCCATCATCGACGGGCTGGGCGAAAGCCAGATCGCGGCGGGTGTCGATATCGGCGCTGCCGAAGAGATCGAAGACACTTCCAGCCATGTCGAAGCCGCGCCTGCTCAGGCGACGGCCTAATCAATCCCTTTACCGGGCGCTTGCGGGCGGTAACGCCCCGCAAGCGCCGTTACGGAGACCACAATGACGAACATCACCGCGAGCATGGTGAAGGACCTGCGCGACAAGACCGGCGCGGGCATGATGGATTGCAAGACCGCGCTCAACGAAACCGGCGGCGACATGGAAGCCGCCATCGATTGGCTGCGGAAGAAAGGCATCTCCAAGGCCGCCAAGAAGGCCGGTCGTGCTGCCGCCGAAGGCCTGGTCGGCGTTGCCGTTGGCAAGGGCGCCGGCGCGCTGGTGGAAGTGAATGCGGAAACCGATTTCGTCGCGCGCAATGACGAGTTCAAAGGGTTCGTCAAAGCCGCCGCCGAGCTGGCGTTGCAGGAAAGCGGCGATCTGGAAAAGCTGCTGGCCGCCAAGCATGGCACCAGCACTGTCCAGCAGACCCTGACCGAGCTGGTCGCCAAGATCGGCGAAAATATGAGCGTTCGTCGCACCATCGCGCTGTCGGTCAATCCTGGCGTGGTGAGCGCCTATGTCCATAACGCCGCGTCGCCCGAGCTGGGCAAGATCGGCGTGCTGGTGGCGCTGAAGTCGGCCGGTGATGAAGGCAAGCTGGCGGCGCTGGCCAAGCAGATCGCCATGCACATCGCTGCCGCCAATCCGCTGGCGATCACGCCCGAGCATCTTTCCAAGGAAGTGGTCGAGCGCGAACGCAATGTGCAGTGGGAACTGGCCAAGCAGTCCGGCAAGCCCGACGCCGTTATCGAAAAGATGATGGAAGGGCGTATGCGCAAATTCTACGAGGAAACCGTGCTCCTCTCTCAGACCTTCGTGATCGACGGGGAAACCCAGGTCGGCAAGGTGGTCGAGAAGGCCGGCAAGGATCTCGGTGCGCCGGTCACTGTGGAAGGCTTTGTTCGCTTCCAGGTCGGTGAAGGCATCGAAAAAGTCGAAAGTGATTTCGCCGACGAAGTCGCCCAGATGGCAGGCAATCGCTGATAGGAAGTATCGCTATGTCGCCCACGCCGAAATACGCCCGCGTTCTGCTCAAGGTCTCGGGTGAGGCGCTGATGGGCGAGGGCGGTTTCGGTATAGACACCGCAACCGTGGACCGTATCGCCGCCGATGTGAAACAGGCGGCCGATGCGGGCACGCAGATCTGCATGGTGATCGGCGGCGGCAACATTTTCCGGGGTCTGGCCGGCGCCGCCAAAGGCATCGAGCGGGCCACCGCCGACTATATGGGCATGCTGGCGACGGTGATGAACGCGCTGGCCATGCAGGCCGCGTTGGAACGCTGCGGTTTGCCCAGCCGGGTCCAATCGGCCATCCCCATGAGCAGTGTGTGCGAACCCTATATTCGCCGCCGCGCGATTCGGCATATGGAGAAGGGCCGGGTGGTGATATTCGCCGCTGGAACCGGAAATCCCTTTTTCACCACGGACACGGCGGCGGCCCTGCGGGCAGCTGAAATGGCGTGCGATGCCATGCTGAAAGCCACCCAAGTTGATGGTGTTTACAGCGCTGACCCCAAAAAGTACCCTGATGCTGTCAGATACGAATCTCTCAGTTATCACGAGGTGTTAGCGCGGGATCTTGCAGTAATGGATGCATCGGCTATCTCTCTGTCGCGGGAGAATGGCATCCCGATTCTGGTGTTCTCGCTGCACGATCAGGGCGCGCTGGCCAAGGTCCTGCGGGGCGAAGGCCGGGCGACCATCATCGAAGAAAAGTGAAGTTCCGGCCGGGGTTTGGGTTAGGATTCCGGCTCCCGGGGCGAGGCAGAGGACAATGGCGGACGCTTACAGCAAAGACGAAATGAACCGGCGCATGACGGGCGCCGTTGCCACCCTGAAAAGCGAATTCGGCGGTCTTCGGACCGGGCGGGCCAGCCCGGCGCTGCTCGATCCGGTGTCGGTGGAAGCCTATGGCAATGTGGTCCCGATCAGCCAGGTGGGCACGATCTCCACGCCCGAGGCGCGCATGATCACGGTGCAGGTCTGGGACAAGGGCCTGGCCAAGGCGGTGGACAAGGCGATCCGCGATGCGGGCCTGGGTCTCAATCCGCAGATGGACGGCCAGCTTTTGCGCATCCCCTTGCCGGAGCTCAATCAAGAGCGGCGCAAGGAGCTTTCCAAACTGGCTTCCAAATACTCCGAGGCCGCGCGCGTGGCGGTTCGCAACGTGCGCCGCGACGGCATGGAATTGCTCAAGAAGCTCGAGAAGGATCACAAGATCGGCCAGGACGAGCATCACACCAAAGGCGAGGAGCTGCAAAAGCTGACCGACGCCCATGTGAAGGACATCGACACCGCGCTCCACGCCAAGGAGCAGGAAATCATGCAGGTTTGAGCCCAGGCATGGACATCCCCCTGGCCGATCTTCCGCAAGTTCTGCCCCGCCACGTCGCCGTCATCATGGATGGCAATGGACGCTGGGCGCGGAAGCGCCATCTGCCGCGCGAGGCCGGGCATTTTGCTGGCATGAATGCGGTGCGCGAGACGGTTCGGGCGGCTTGCGACATGAAGCTCGGCAACCTCACGCTTTTCGCGTTTTCCAGCGAAAACTGGAAGCGGCCCAAGGCCGAGGTCGGCGCCTTGATGGGGCTTTTCCGCACCTATTTCCGCAGCGATATGGACGAGCTGGTCGAGCGGAATGTCCGTATGCGGATCATTGGCCATCGCGGGCGTGTTGCCGGCGACATCCATCAGATGATTCTGGATTCGGAAAACCGCACCGCCCAGAACACCGGCCTCAACCTCACTTTCGCTTTCGATTACGGCGCCCAGGAAGAAATCGCCGCCACCGCGCGTGAGCTGGCGCGCGCCGCTGCCGAAGGTCGGCTGGACCCCGAAACCATCACGACCGAATTGTTCGGCGCCCGTCTTTTCACCAGCGCGCTGCCGGAGCCGGATCTGGTCATCCGCACCTCGGGCGAAAGGCGGCTTTCCAATTTTCTGCTCTGGCAATCGGCCTATGCGGAACTGCTTTTCGTCGACACGCTGTGGCCCGATTTTGGCCGCGCGGAATTGTTGAAAGCGCTTCAGAGTTTTGCCGGACGCGACCGGCGGTTCGGCGCGGTCAATTCGGAAGCCGTCGCGTGAGCAACCCGCGCCAGCAATCGCCCATTGCCGGCAATCAGGCACCGGGCTATCGCGCGATGCGCCGGAACATGGACTGGGTCATGCGCCCGCTGTTCGGGTTGGTATTGGCGGGGCTCGCCATCTGGTCGATCTTCCAAGCCCCGGAATATTTCGTCGTGCTGGTTGTCCTGATCACGGGGTTGGCCGCGTATGAATGGCACCGCATGGTTCGGACGGGCGAAAATTATATCGCTGGTACCGTGCTGACGTCCGCGACCGCGGCGCTGGCCGTTTTGGTGCTAACGCTGATGCGCGAGGCATGGCCCGCCATGCTGGTGGTGGTTTTGGGCGCGGGCGTTGCGGCGGTGCTGGCCAGGAGTCAGAACCAAAATCCGTTATGGCAGGCCTTGGGTGTGATCTATCTGGGATTTCCGGCGCTTGCGCTGGTCGCCTTACGGATTTTTCCGAACCGGGGCGCGCTTGTCATTATCGGCTTGTTTCTGATCGTCTGGGCGACGGATACCGGCGCTCTGATCTTCGGCAAATTGATCGGCGGCGCTCGAATGGCGCCAAAGCTTTCGCCGGGTAAGACCTGGGCCGGAACCATTGGTGGCAGCGTCACGGCGGCGGTGATATTCGGCCTCTATATCCTTCTGCTGAACGGTATATTCTGGGGGGCGGCGCTTTTCGCACTTTTCTTCAGCATCTTTGCCCATGCGGGCGATCTGTTCGAAAGCTTCGTCAAACGCCGGTTCGGACTCAAGAATTCGGGAAGCTTGATTCCGGGCCATGGCGGCGTGTTGGACCGGATGGATTCCACCATTCTGGCCAGTATCGTATTGGCGCTTTTGGTATTCGTTGCGCGTTTTGATATTTTGTTTGGTGCCACATCATGAAGCCGATAGCCGCAAATGGACATTTCGATGAGATGCCGTCACTTGATGCGGTGACCCATCGCAGTGTCACGGTGCTGGGTTCGACCGGTTCCATCGGCGTCAACACGCTGGATGTCGTTGCCCATGCCCGCAAGATCTATGGCGCGCACGCCTTTCCGCTCACGGCGCTGACCGCCCACGCCAACGTCAAGCTTTTGATCGAGCAGGCCCGAGCGCTGAAGCCCAAGCGGGCGGTCATCGGCGACCCTGCGCTTTATGCGGAACTGAAGGCCGGATTGTCCGGAACCGGGGTCGAAGCCGAGGCTGGGCGCGAAGCCGTGATCGCGGCGGCCAGCATGGCTTCCGATTTCGTGATGGTGGCGATCATGGGGGCCGCGGCGATCGAGCCGGCGTTGGCCGCCATCCATCGCGGCGTCATCGTAGCGCTTGCGAACAAGGAATGTGTGGTGGCGGCGGGCGCGGTGTTCCGCGACGCATTGGAGCGCTCAGGCGCTTCCGTCATCCCCGTCGATTCCGAACATAATGCGATTTTCCAGGTTCTGGGATCGAACGATACCTCCGATGTGGAAACGGTGACGATCACCGCATCCGGCGGTCCTTTCCGCGAATGGTCTTTGGAAAAGATGCGCGCGGCGACGGTGGAGCAGGCGGTCGCCCATCCCAATTGGGCGATGGGCCGCAAAATTTCGCTCGACAGCGCAACCCTGATGAACAAAGGGCTGGAGCTGATCGAGGCGCATTTTCTTTTTGCGCTGCCACCCGAAAAGCTGGATGTCCTGGTGCATCCGCAATCCATCGTGCATTGCCTGGTCAGTTATGATGACGGCACCACCATGGCGCATCTCTCCGCGCCCGATATGCGCACGCCCATCGCCCATGCGCTGGCCTGGCCGCGCCGGATCGCATCGCCGTCGCGCCGTCTCGATCTTGCCAAGCTCGGGCAACTGGTCTTCCAGGCACCGGCGCATGACCGTTTTCCCGCACTCAATCTGGCGATCGAATCCATGCGCTCCGGCGGGCTGGCGCCCACGGTGCTCAATGCCGCCAACGAGATCGCAGTGCAGGCCTTCCTCGACCGGCGCATCGGGTTTCTCGATATCTCCAAAGTGGTGGGCGAAACCCTGAGCGCCGATGCCAGCCAGGGGTCGAACGGACAGGCGGGCGATCTAGGCACGGTGCTGGGCACCGATGCGCGCGCGCGCGTTCTGGCCGAGGAAATATGTCAACGGGTGGGGATGTAAGGGAACGCCATGTTTGACGCCATTCGCAGCTTGATCGCCTGGACGCCGCTTGGGCTCCCCGCGTTTTTATTCGTGATCACGGTCGTGGTCTTCTTCCACGAGCTTGGGCATTTTCTGGTGGCGCGCTGGTGCGGCGTGAAAGTGGATGTTTTTTCCGTCGGCTTCGGCAAAGAGATTTTCGGCTGGAACGACAGGCATGGCACGCGTTGGAAAGTCAGCTGGCTGCCGATCGGCGGTTATGTGAAATTTGCCGGCGATGCCAGCGCCGCCAGTACGCCTGATCACAAGGCGGCGGAACGTATGAGCCCGGCGGAACGCGCGCACACGCTTCTCTACAAGCCGGTATGGCAGCGTGCAGCCGTGGCCGCGGCCGGGCCACTCGCCAATTTCCTTCTCGCCATTCTGCTTTTCACAGGCCTGTTTCTCTATAACGGCCATACGGTGATCGCGCCCATCGTCGGCAATGTGGTCAAGGGCAGCGCTGCGGAGGCGGCTGGTATCAAGGTCGGGGACCGCGTCACCGCCATTGACGGCGCGCGCATCACCGATTTCGACCAGATGCCGCAGATCATTGCGGTCAGCGGTGGCCGAAACCTGAAGGTGGAACTTCTTCGCGGCGGCAATCCGCTGAGCATCCAGGTCACCCCACGCGCCACGCGGATGCGGGATGCTCTGGGCGATATGGGAACCAACATGGTGATCGGGGTCCAGCCGTCGCGCACGGCGCCGATCACGACCGAACATTACAGTCTGCCAGGGGCCGTGGGCGCAGCCAGCGCCGAAACCTGGAACATCATGCGCACCACGGTGCAGGGCATTGCCCAGATGGTGCGCGGCTATGGCAGCGCCGACCAGTTTCGCGGGCCCGTGGGCATTGCCAAGATGACCCGCCAGGTGGCGGTTTTCGGCTTTATGGCGCTCCTCCAGCTGGTGGCTGTACTTTCGGTAAGCATTGGGCTGGCCAACCTTTTTCCGATTCCGCTGCTCGACGGCGGGCATCTTCTGTACTATGCATGCGAAGCAGTTTTGGGACGGCCGCTCGGGGAGCGGGCCCAGGATGTCGGATTTCGGCTTGGGCTCGTTTTGGTCTTGGGGCTTGTTCTCCTGACCACTTGGAACGACCTCGCGCGCCTGAATCTTTTCTAGAACTCGGCCGCTGCCTCACTTGGTGATGCGCGCCTTCAAGACGGGTGCCGGACGGCGGAATGCGGATTGCCCATCATAAAGCGGTTCTGCGCGCGACTTCGGCGACGCTGTGCCTGACGCTCTTTTCCGTGCCTGCGGGCGCGCAGTTGCGCCCTGGCGCCGAGGATCGCGCCGCGGTGCTGAATGCCGAGCGCGCCCAGCCGCAAGCTCAGCAGCCCGCCGCCCAGCCGGCCCAACCCGCCCGTATCATCCAGCACATTACCGTGAGCGGCACGCAGCGCGTCGAGCCGGGCACCGTCCTGACCTATGTGAATATTCGCGAAGGCGATGCCTATGACCCGGCCAATGTGGACAAGGCGCTGAAGTCGCTGTTCGGAACCGGTCTGTTTTCCGACGTAAAGATCAATTTCAACAGCGGAACCCTTGGGATCCGGGTGGTCGAAAACCCGATCGTCAACCAGGTCGTGTTCGAGGGCAATGATAAGGTTTCCACCAAGGATCTGACCAAAGAAGTACAGATCAAGCCGCGTGGCACTTTTACCCGCGCCCGCGTTCAGGCCGACGTTCAGCGCATTATCGAATTGTATCGCCGCAACGGCAAATTCGCCGCCCGCGTCGATCCGCAGATCATTCAGCGGCCGCAGAACCGCATCGACCTCATCTTCTCGATCACCGAAGGCCCCACCACGGGCATCGCCCGCATCAATTTCGTCGGCAACAAGATCTATGACGCCAACACGTTGAAGGGGCAGATCGCGACCGAGGAAAGTGCCTGGTACAAGATCCTCGCCAGCAACGACAATTACGATCCCGACCGGCTCGCTTTCGACCGCGAACAGTTGCGCCGTTTCTACGTCAATCACGGCTATGCGGACTTCACGGTCGTCAGTGCGGTTGCGGAGCTGGCCCAAGATCGCCGCAGTTTCTACGTCACGTTCACGGTGAACGAGGGGCCTCGCTACAAATTCGGCAAGGTCACGATCAATTCCCAGATCAAGGAATTGCAGCCAAGATCGCTTCGGCCGATGGTGCCGATCGTCAGTGGCGATATCTACAATGCGGAGTCGGTGCAGAAAGCCATCGACGCGCTGACCAACGCGGCCGGGACCAAGGGCTATGCCTTTGCCGAAGTGCATCCGCGCATCGCCCGCAATCGCGATACCAAGACGATCGATCTGATTTTCGACATCGCGCAAGGGCCGCGCGTCTACATCGGCAAGATCAACATCACCGGCAATGTTCGCACCTTGGACAAAGTGGTGCGCCGCGAATTCCGCCTGGTGGAAGGCGATGCCTTCAACCGGGTTCTGGTGGATCGCTCGCGTACCCGTATCCGCGGGTTGGGCTTCTTCAAGGAAGTGGACGTCAAGAACACGCCCGGCAGTGCGCCCGACCGCACCGATCTCACGGTGGCGCTTACGGAGCAATCCACGGGTCAGCTGCAGCTGGGTCTGGGCTATTCTTCGGCCAGCCAGCTCACTGGTGAATTCAGTTATACCGAACAGAATTTGTTCGGGCGGGCCCAATATCTGAAGACATCGGTTTCGGTGTCCCAGATCTACAAGCTTTATCAGTTCAGCTTCACGGAGCCCTGGTTCTTGGACCGTCCCCTGGCCGCGGGCTTCGACATCTACAAGTCCCAGACCGATTACCGTCAGGCGACCTATTCCAGCGATGTGTCGGGCATCACGCTGCGTCTGGGTTTTCCGATCTCGGAATATTCCTCCGTCGGTCTGCGCTACACCTATCAGATCACCGATGTCTTCCCGTTCGCGAGCGCGCCGCTGGAAATCCAGCTCGCTGCCGGCGAAACCTATGGTTCGATCTTCGGGTTCACTTACGGCTACAACAGCCTGGACGATGTCCGCAAACCCACCACCGGTATGTCGTTCTCGCTCAGTCAGGATTTCGCGGGCTTCGGCGGCAATCTGCGCTTCATGAAGACCGAGGCCGAGTTTACCGGCTATCGGCCGGGCTTTGACGGCGCGATGATCAACTCACTGGCGCTGCATGCGGGTATCATTCAGGGTTATGACGGCACACCCGTGCCGATCAATCAGCGCTTCTTCAAGGGCGGCGACAGCTTCCGCGGTTTCGCCATCGCCGGCATTGGCCCGCGCGATCTGGTGGCGCCGCTCAATGCCGGCGCCATCGGCGGCAACGTCTATGCCATCGGCACGTTGCAGTCCCGGCTGCCGTCGCTTCTGCCGGAAAGCTACGGCGTTTCCATCGCCGCCTTCTCCGACTTCGGTACGCTTGGCCGGGTCGACAATGTCATCCGGACCTGCGGCAGCGCCACGATCCAGGGCACCATCGCCAATTCCTGCGTGAAGGACAATTTCGCCTTCCGGGCCTCGGCGGGCCTCAGTTTCGGCTGGCGGTCGCCCTTCGGTCCGCTCCAGATCGATCTCGGTGTGCCTTTCGTCAAGACCAAGTATGATAGGCCGCAGATCCTCCACTTCTCTGCCGGAACAGGATTCTAAGACAATGAAAAAGACCCTTCTTGCGATTCTCATTCTGGCTGCGGCCTCCGCGCCCGCACTGGCAGCGGGTCCGCCGCCCGCGCCGCAGCAGAAAATCCTGCTGATCGACCGCCAGGCGATCCTGCGCTTCTCCAAAGTGGGCCAGGACGTGGCCAAGCAGGTTGAAGGCTATGGCAATCAGGCCAAGGGCGAAATCGCGGGTCAGCAGAAGGCACTTCAGGCCGAAGCGCAGCAGCTTCAGCAGCAGATCGCCATTCTGGCCGCAGACGCCAAGGCCAAGAAGATCAAGGATTTTGAAAACAAACAGGCCGGTATGCAGGCAGCGGCGCAGAAAAAGGAACAGGCCATCCAGGGCGGTTTCATGATGGCGCAGGCCACCATCGCCAAGACGCTGGAGCCCATTCTGCAAGGACTGATGCAGCAGCGCGGCGCCAACATGATCCTGGACAAAAACGCGCTGGTCTATGCATCGCCGGATGCGGTCAAGGCGTTCGATATCACGGAAGCCGCGATCAACGCTCTGAACCAGAAGCTTCCCAGCCTCAAGGTTTCTATGGCGGCGCCTCCGGCCCCGGCCAAGAAGTAGCGGGGCGCTAGCGCGCCAACGCTTATGGCCGATCCGCGCTTTTTCACCAATCGGGGCCCTTTCAGTCTGGCGGAAATCTGCGCGCGGGCAGGCGTGACGCTGCCGGCCGGTGCTGATGCGAATGCGCAAATTGAAGACCTTGCCGGCCTGGAAGGCGCGGGTAGCGCACATCTGACTTTCTTTTCGGGCGGCCGCGAAATGGCAGACGCCTTCGCCCAAAGCCGCGCAGGTTATTGCCTGATCCCGGAAAAAAGCGATCACGGCAGCGAGCCCGCCGGCGTGGTGCTGTTACCGGCGGCTTCCGTATCGCATGCCTTTGCCGCCGTGGCGTCGCTGTTCTATCCGGACGCTTCTCAGCCGGTCTGGGCGCAAACCGAATCTGTTTCGCCATCGGCCCGGTTGGGCAAGGACGTTTTTTTGGGGCCTGGCGTTGTTGTCGGCGCTGGGGCAGAGATCGGCGACCGTGTGCGGATCGGCGCCAATGCGGTGATCGGTCCGGGCGTGGGCATCGGCCATGGCTCTGAGATCGGCAGCAATGCCGTTATCACCCATGCTTATATCGGCGACCGCGTGACCATTCTGCCGGGCGCTGCGATCGGCCAGCCAGGGTTTGGTTTCGCGTCCTCCGAGAGCGGGCATGTGAAGATCCCGCAACTGGGCCGTGTCATCATCCAGGACGGTGTGGAGATCGGCGCCGCAACCACCATCGACCGCGGTGCGCTGGGCGACACCGTGATCGGGGAAGGTGCCAAGATCGATAATTTGGTCCAGATCGGCCACAATGTGCAGATCGGCCGTCATGTCGTGCTGGTGTCTCAGACCGGCATTGCGGGAAGCTCCGTGGTTGCCGATTTCGCGGTGCTGGGCGGGCAGGTGGGCATTGCCGACCATGTCCGGATCGGACCCGGAGCCCGGCTGGCGGCGCGCGCCGCGATGGTGTCGGGCCAGAAAATCGAAGGCGGTCAGGATTATGGCGGCGTTCCGGCAAAGCCTGTAAGAGAATGGTTGCGGGAGATTCATGCGGTCAGCCAGCTCGTGCGGCGCCGCAAACGGGACGACAATGGCTGAAACCACACTCGATATCGCGCAGATCAAGAAATTGCTGCCGCATCGCGCGCCTATGCTGTTCGTGGAGCGGTTGACCGATATCGTGCCGCTGGAAAGCGCGACCGGCTGGAAAGCGGTCAGCATCAATGAGCCATTCTTTCAGGGGCATTTTCCCGATTATGCGGTGATGCCGGGTGTCTTGATCGTCGAAGCCATGGCTCAGACCGCCGGGGCTGTTGTGATGCACAGCCTGGGGTTGGAGCGCGAAAAAGACATCGTCTATTTCATGACCATCGAGAAAGCCCGCTTTCGCAAGCCGGTGATCCCGGGAGATATGTTGCGCATGCCGGTGAAGGCGATCCGCCGCCGCGGTCCGGTCTGGCGTTTCGGCGGCGAAGCCTATGTCGGCGACACGCTCTGCGCCGAGGCAGAGTTCAGTGCCACCATTCACGCGGGCGCGGTATCCGGCAATGATCCATCCGACAGCGCTGATTGAAGACGGCGCGCGATTGGGCGCGGGTGTCGAGATCGGGCCCTTCTGCCATGTCGGTCCAGGCGTT
>DASYDX010000222.1:0-6724 GCA_036499345.1 Rhizomicrobium sp. | reverse complement strand
GGACGGGCATAAAGGTCCTTGACCGGAATGTCGCGCGCCAGCAATTCGCCATTGCGGTCCACCAGATCGGCGCGCGCGGCAACCGCACGGCCTTCATATCCGGCGCGGCCGGTGCCGCGCAAAAGACTCACATCGACAAGGCGTAGTCCCACCAGCGCGAAGGCAGCGACGCAGAACACCGCTCCGATAACGATACGTCGCTGGAAGATGCCGGGAACATCCGCCATGGATTTCTAGTACCCCGAGAGAGCGGAGATGGCTTGCGGGGCCAAGGTCGGCCGCACCATGGCGCCGGAGGATTGCGGCACTTCTGCATTGGCGTTGCGCACCGGCGAATTGTTCAGCGGCGCATCGCCACGGCGCGGCAGCGCCTCAAAAGACGAAAGCTGTGCCGAAGTCGTATCGTGCATGCCATTGCGCAAAGCCAGCGCTTGAATGCGCCCGGGCCCCGCGACCCGCGCCCATTCGGTCTGCAACACGCCGATATTGCCATGCGTATCGCGGATCTGGTGATTGACCTTGGTCAACTCCATCTGGGTGACGCGCGTGCGTTCCGAAACGTGATAAAGGCCCAGGATCGAAAGCCCCATCAGGGCGACGCAGAAGAAATTGAGCACACGGATCATTGCCACGCCTCCTTCAAGCGGCCAACCGCTCCGCGATCCGCAATTTGGCGGACCGGGCGCGGGGGTTATTTGCGATTTCGCCTTCAGACGGAACCTGAGGACGATTGGTGAGAAGCCGGAAATGCGCACGCGGCGCTTCGCCCGCATCGGGAGCGTGACGCGAAGCGCGCGGGCGCGTGTCGCTGTTGCCTGCCAGGAATTGCTTGACGATGCGGTCTTCCAAACTGTGGAACGACACCACAGCGAGACGGCCGCGCGGCGCCAGAATTTTGAGCGCCGCTTCCAGTCCGCGTTCCAATTCGCCCAACTCGTCATTCACATGAATGCGAAGCGCCTGGAAGGTACGGGTGGCCGGATGAATGGCATGGCGCAACGCCGCGGGGCCTTGCGCCTCCGATACGATCTTTGCCAGTTCGGCCGTCGTGGTGACGGGCCGCGCCGCGATGATGGCACGGGCGATACGGCGCGCATTCTTCTCTTCACCGTAGCGGGAAATGATCTGGGACAGCGTGCGTTCGTCGGCGCTGTTCACCACATCGGCGGCGCTTTCACCCGAAAGGCTCATGCGCATGTCCAACGGGCCGTCTTCGCGGAAGGAAAAGCCGCGGGCCGGTGTGTCGAACTGGAAGGACGAAACGCCCAGATCCAGCACCACACCATCGCTCGCTTCGGCGAACGCATCCATGCGCGAGAACTCGCCTTCGACCAAAGTCAGGCGGCCGGAAAATTGTTCCACCAGCTTGCGGCCGCGCCCGATTGCTTCGGGATCGCGGTCGATGCCCAACACGCGGCAATCGGCAGCTTCCAGAATGGCGCGCGTATAACCGCCGCCACCAAAGGTCCCATCGATATAGTGTGCACCGTCGCGCGGTTTCAGCGCGGCCAGCACTTCATTCAGCATCACCGGCAGATGTCCGCTCATGCGTCACCGCCTTGCGCGGCTGCGCGTGCGCGTTCGAGACGCGCCTTCATGCGCGCCAGCGCTTCGGCCTGGATCGGCGCGTAAGTCTCGGCATCCCAGATCTGGAATTTCTGCGACAGGCCGACGAACGCGACCTTGTCTTTCAATTTGGCGTGTTCGATCAGCGCATCGGGCAAACGCACGCGACCCTGCTCGTCCGCGACGAGCAGTTGCGTCTGCGAGATCACTGCGATGGCTTCGTCATCATGGACGGGCGAGAAGAACGGGTCCTGCGCCGAAAGGCGCGCATGCACGGTGTCGATGACATTTTGACCAAAAGCGTCGAGCGCGGCTTCGGCGAAGCTGGGGCAGACATAAACGCCCTGCGTGTTCTGGGCAGCGAGAATGTGGCGGTAGGACGCGGGAATGCAGACCCGCCCCTTGCTGTCGAGCGACCCCATCACCGTCGAAATGAACGGCTGGACCAACCCGGTCATCGCCTGTCCTGCCCCCTTATCCCGGCTCACCCGGGCGGCCGATCAGTCGGCCGTTGTTCGGGTGGGGTACACGACCCCTGGGATGGCATGGGATATCATGGGACAAAGCGCCACGTCAAACAAAAAACCCATATTTTAGAGGGACTTGCCTATGCGTTAACGGCCACGCCCTCACTACAGCTTGCGAATCCCGGAACAAAGCAAAAACACTGAAAGGTTGTGGTGACATCAGTAAACATTGTCTTAACCACGAACACCGTTCGGCATGCACACGCAATGATTTTTTCTCATCGGGTCCGCACTCCGATTCGAAGCCAGGCGGGCTATCGTCGCGGCCACGCAAAAGGGAAAGCACAGCATGAAGATCGGATTTATCGGCCTGGGCCAGATGGGCACCGCCATCGCCACATGTCTGATCCAGGCAGGCCACAGCGTGACGGTCTGGAACCGCTCGCCGGACGCTGCCAAAGCACTCGAGCCTCTGGGCGCCACCATCGCGAAGACCCCGGCAGAGGCGATGCAAGGCGAGGTTCTCTTTTCTATGCTGGCCAGCGATCAGGTGATGCAGGCCGTCGGGCTGGATGCCGATTTGCTCGAGAAAGCTTCCAAAGGCCTCCTCCATATCAATCTTGCCACCATCTCACCGGCTTTCGCGCGCGCTTTGGCGGCGGCGCATGATAGCCGCGGCTTGGATTATATTGCGGCCCCAGTGTTCGCCAGGCCCGATGCGGCGGCCAAAGGCCAGGCCGTGGTGATCGCAGCCGGCGCGGACGACGCCTTCGCCCGCGCCGAACCCTTGCTGGCGCAGATCGGGCGGCGGTTTGTGCGTGTGAGCGACAAGCCGGAAATGGCGAACCTGTTCAAGATCGCGGGCAATTTCATGATCATGAGCGCGATCGAGACCTTGGGCGAAGCCTTCGCGCTGCTGAAGAAAGGCGGCGTCGATCCGGCGCAATTCCTCGACACCATAACCGAGGGCCTGTTCGCAGCGCCCGTTTACAAGAATTACGGCAAGCAAATCCTCGCCGAAGCCTATGAGCCAGCGGGTTTCTACCTGCATCTGGGCTTGAAGGACGCCACCTTGGTCAAAAACGCGGCGGATGATCTGAACGTGCCGATGCCAACGCTCGAACTGGTGCGCAATCACTATGAGGAAGCAATGACGAAAGGCTGGGGGGAAAAAGATTGGGCCTCCATCGCCGCTTTGATCGCGCAAAAAGCCGGCGTTTGAGCTGCGACTGTAACGGCCGCCGGGCAGCGCGCCTTGGCCTAGGCGTGCCCTCCTCGTGCATGCGAAGCATGCTGACGGGGAGGTGGCCATAGCAGCGCTTATTGCGTGCGGCATCGGCCCGCGCGCAAAAGTAAGCTGCGAAGGCCGGAGGGGACAAAAGAGATAATGTCAGACGGCCTGTAAGCCGGGTTCTGTCCATCACCGAAGTGACTGGATGACCATTCCTCTGGGATGTGTGTTGCCACACACCTCGCGCGACCGACCCGGACGGCGATGCGGAAACATCACGTGCCGTCCCTATTTGGTCTTGCTCCCGGTGGGGCTTGCCGTGCCGCCTCTGTTGCCAGAGCCGCGGTGCGCTCTTACCGCACCATTTCAACCTTACCGGGCCTCTCTTCCGAAGAAGAGCGGGCCTTAGGCGGTGTCATTTCTGTGGCGCTATCCCTGGGGTCGCCCCCGCCGGCCGTTAACCGGCACCGTCTTTCCGTGGAGCCCGGACTTTCCTCGAACAAGTTGCCCTGCCCGCGGTCATCCAGCCGTCTGACGCCCGGCTTATAGCGGCGAATTCAGGCCAGCGCAAAATCCACGATCGCGGATGCATGCAACTGCATCGTATCGTAGAGCGGCACGCTGGCGTCAGTTTGGCTCACCAGCAGCGGAATTTCCGTGCAGCCCAGAATGATCGCCTCGCACCCTTGTGCGACAAGATTTTCCATCACCGCGCGATAACGGGCGCGGCTTTCCTCGCGAATGACGCCCTTTATCAGTTCGGTCTGGATGACGCTGTCGATAATTTCGCGGCCCGCCGCATCGGGTACGACCACTTCGAGGCCGAACTTGGTGCGCAGGCGCTCGGCGATGATACGCGGCTCATCCATGGTGAAGCGCGTACCCAAAAGACCGAGCTTGGTTACACCTGCTCTCTTCGCCGCCTCGCCAACGGGATCAGCAATGTGCAAGAGCGGAATGCCGGACGCCTGCTCCACTTCAGCTGCCATCAGGTGCATGGTGTTGCAGCAGATGGCGAGAAAATCCGCACCCCCCGACGCCAGGGTACGCCCGACACCGGACAGAAGCATAGTCGCCTCTTCCCAGCGAGCGGACTGCTGAAGCTGCGCAACTTCATCGAAATCGAAGGAATAGATCAGCGCCTTGGCGGAATGGACCCCGCCCAGCCGCTGCTGCACCTGCCGATTGATCAACTGGTAATAGACCGACGAGGATTCCCAGCTCATCCCCGCCAGAAGCCCCATGGTCTTCATACGCGCGTCCCTTTTTGCGCATCATAGAGCGCGACCAGGCCCGACAGCAGCGCACGGGTTTCGGGATCTGCCATGCCGTCGACGCGGGACGGGCGGAAATGTCGCTGAAACGCCGTCACGGTTTTCTCCAGCGGCGCCTCGGGATCATAGCCATAGCGGGCCAACAGATCCGACACTGCCGCCGCACCGGGATCTTCGCCCACCATCGGCCACAGCCCGATTTCCGCGGCCGCCAGCCGGGCCCAGGGAAACAGCTCGCCGGGATCGTCCTTGCGCGCGGGCGCGACATCGCTATGGCCCAGCACACGCCAAGGCGGAATGACATGGCGCCGCAAAATCCCGACGCACAATTGAATCAGCACATCGATCTGCGGCGCGGGAAACGCGCGATAGCCGAATTCATGGCCGGGATTGATCAACTCGATACCGATGGAGCGGGCATTGATGTCGCGCGCACCCGCCCAATAGGCGACGCCCGCATGCCAGGCCCGGCGTTGCTCCGGCACCATCGCATAGACCTTCCCATCCTCGTCGATGGCGTAATGCGCCGAAACCCGCGCAGCGGGATCGCAAAGCCTGTCCAGCGCAGCGGCGGCACTTGTCATGCCGGTGTAATGGATCAAAAGAATATCGACGCCCGCGCCGCCGCGGTCATCGTGATTGGGCGATGGCCGCTCGATCGACGTCATTTCAAACCGCGTTCGCCAAGAATTTTGGCATAGGCGGTATTGATCGCCGCCAGCTTGTCGTTGGCGAGTTTGACGAATTCCTCCGGCACGCCGCGGGCGATCAGCTTGTCGGGATGGTTCTCCCGCACCAGCCGGCGATAGGTCTGACGGATTTCATTTTCATCCGCGACATAGGAAAGGCCCAGAATGACATAGGGATCGGTCAGTTCCGGCGCGAAATGCGAAGCGCGGATACGGCGAAATTCGTTGGGCGCGAAACCGAATATTTCCGCCACCCGCTCCAGAAAACTGCTTTCGGCCGGATGCAGCACGCCATCGCTCTTGGCGATCTCGAACAGCCCGTCGAGTATGTCTTCCAGCATGGCCGGATTGCCCATGAACAGCCGCGCGATCTGCGCGGCATAGGATTCGTACCCGGCGATATCCTGGCGTGTCAGATCGAAAATGCGCCGGACGTTATTTTCTTCCTGGGGCGGCACGCCGAACACACGGCGGAAAATGGCGAACTCTTCCTCGGTGGCAATACCGTCGGCCTGCGCCATCTTGCCCGCCAGCGCGATGATGGCGATGGTGAAGGTGACGCCGGGATCGGCTTCACGGTCGAAGAAGAAATGACCGGCCACCGCGCCGACAAGCGCACCCACGGGCCCGCCCACCAGCAACCCCGCCGCCGCACCGCTGACTTTTCCCCAGACGGACATAAACCTGATTTAGACAAAATCAGATGGGAGCGCGAGGAATTTTACGGCACCGTTACGCCGCATCCATCTCACGAGGATTGTAATTTAAAAGCGGCGCCAGCCAGCGTTCCGCTTCCGCAAGGGTCCAATTCTTGCGGCGGGCGTAATCTTCGACCTGATCACGCTCGATCTTGCCGACACCGAAATAGCGGCTCTCGGGATGGGAATAATAGAAACCCGAGACCGATGACCCCGGCCACATGGCGAAACTCTCTGTCAATTTGACCCCGATCTTGTGTTCCGCGTCCAAAAGACGGAACAGAGTCGCCTTCTCGCTATGTTCGGGCTGGGCGGGATAGCCGGGCGCCGGACGAATGCCGCGATATTTCTCCGCGATCAGATCGGTATTGGAGAGCGTCTCCTCCCCCGCATAGCCCCAATAATCCTGGCGCACTTTTTCATGCATGCGCTCGGCAAAGGCTTCCGCCAGACGATCCGCCAGCGCCCGAAGCAGAATCGCGGAATAATCATCCTTGGCTGCTTCGAACGCTTTGATATGCGGCTCTTCGCCGATACCGGCCGTGACGGCGAAGCCGCCGATATAGTCCGCAGCCGTGCCGGCGGGCGCGATGAAGTCCGAAAGCGCCAGATTGGCGCGCCCCGCATCGCGCGCCATCTGCTGGCGCAGCGTGTGGAGCGTCTCGATCGGGAATTTCCGGGCCTTGTCGCCAAAGACCAGAATGTCATCGTCCACCGAATTGGCGGGCCAGAAGCCGACCACGGCCCGCGCCGTCAGCCATTTCTCGTCCACGATCTTCTTCAGCATGGCCTGGGCATC
>DASYDX010000221.1:0-10325 GCA_036499345.1 Rhizomicrobium sp. | reverse complement strand
CACCCAAAATCGGATTTTGACGCGCCACTCACAGGCGCAAGGGCCGGATTTTTTGGGAATGCCACTGGCAAGAACCACAATCGGCGCCAAAATATTTGGCGCCTTCATTGCGATGAGCGTGTTGATCGCGCTTCTGGGCGCGGCCGGCTATGGCGTGCTCTCCTTCGCGGGCCAGACCACTGTCACGACCTTCGACGGGCCTTTGATGGCGATCAATTATGCCCGCGCGGCGCAGGCAGATTTCATCATGCTCAAAATGGCGGAGCTGCGCTTCGAGCATGCCAATAAGACGGCGCGGGCGGATATCACCGCAGAGATCGGCGCGCTGGCCTCGACCTTCGCCGACGATCTCGCCGTGGCGGAGCAGCGTTCCATCATGGCGGATGAGAAACAGTTGATCCGCGAGATTCGCCCGTTGGTCGCGCGCTGGCGCGAATTGCGGGCTGCGGGCGACATCGCCGCACTGGAAGAGATCGACCGGCAGGTCGATGCGAAATTCGATCTGCTGATCGAGCTCAACACCGACCACAGCTTTGTCGGCCGGCGCAAGGCGGTCGATAATGTCTCGACTTACAAATATCTGTCCGCCGGTGCGACCTTGTTGGCGCTGCTTTTGGCCGGCGGCATTACTTTGTTTCTCCGCAGCCGCATCGTGCGCCCCCTGGCCGCTGCCGCGACCGTCGCGGACCGTATCGCCAAGGGCGAATTGCAGACCGAGATTCCACCCGGCGGCGCGGACGAGACCGGCACGCTGCTGAAATCCATGACGGTGATGCAGGACAATATTCGCGCCATGATGACGCGGGAGACGGACCTGCGCCTCTCCGCCGAGAACCGGCTGTCGGACGCGTTGGAGACGTCGCGCGAAGGCGTCATTCTGGTGTCGGCCAACGGCATCATTCTGCTGGCCAATCGTCAGCTCCGGGAATTCTTTCCCGACATCGCGGAAGATCTGGTTCCGGGCATGATCTTCGCCGAAGCGCTGCGCTTGATCGGTGCGCAGCTTAGCCCCAGCGAAGACAGCCGCATCACCCTTTCCGGCCATCGCGAAATGGAGCTTTCCGATGGCCGCTGGGTGCGCATGACGGCAAACGGCACATCGGAAGGCGGCTCCATTCTTTTCTTCTCCGACTTCACCGCCATCAAAGAGCGCGAAGAAAATCTGCGGAGCGCCAAACAGGAAGCCGAGGAAGCGAACGCCGCCAAGACGCGTTTCCTGGCCAATATGAGCCACGAGCTGCGCACCCCGCTCAACGCCATTATCGGCTTTTCCGAGATCATCAATGGGCAGATGTTCGGCAAGGTCGGCAATGCGCGCTATCTGGATTATTCCGGCGACATCCTGCGGTCGGGCCGCCATCTGCTCGATGTGATCAATTCGGTGCTCGACCTCTCCAAGAGCGAGGCCGGCAAGATGATGTTGGACAGCCGCGACGTCGATATGCGCGACATCCTGAAGGATTGCGCCGTCATGGTGGGCGAGCAGGCTGCCGAGGCTGGCCTCGATTTCACTATGCGCGGGATCGAAACCGAAATTCCGCTCAAAGGCGATCCGGCGAAATTGCGCCAGATATTCCTCAATCTTCTGTCCAACGCGATCAAATTCACCCCCGGCGGCGGATCCGTTTGGGTGGAAGCTGCGAGCGATGCAGCCGGCGTTACGGTGACGGTGGGCGACAGCGGCATCGGCATGTCGCCGGACGATGTGGATGTGGCGCTGACGCCGTTCGGCCAGGTCGATAACCGGCTGGAGCGCCGTTATGAAGGCACCGGCCTGGGCCTGCCTTTGACCAAAGCCTTTGTGGAATTGCATGGCGGGCGCTTGAGTTTCGAAAGCGCCCGCGGCGCCGGTACCCGCGTTATTGCAACCTTCCCAATCGCCGTCGCTGCTATGGCGCGGGCGGCGGGCTAGCCTGCCGCTGCAGATCGAACCGCTGGGCGACATGCTCCTTGGCGGTCTGAATGGCGCGGACAAAGCCCACCGGATCGGCGATGTCCGGTGTGATCACGGCATCGACACCCGTGCCTTCGATGCGGACCGTGCCATATCCGAAGATCCGGCCCAGAAAACTCTGATGCACTTTGACGCCTTCGATATTGGGGAGCGCAATCTCGTTGGTGTGCATGGACAGCACACCATGCTTTTCCACGAACCGATGGCTGGTGACGCCGATCTCGGTGGTCCATTTGCGGGTCATCAGGCGCAGAAACGCGATCAGGCCCAGCACGAACCACAGCGCGATCAAGGCCGTGGTCCAGAAGATCGGATTGGTCCGCTCCAGGAAGCCCGGTTCCTGGCTGCTCCAGATCAAGATGCCGATCAGCAAAGCCGCTGGGATCAGCAATTGTGTCCAGGCGGCAAGATCATAGAGCCAGTGGAAGCGGCCACGGATGATGACGGTTTCCCCGTCGCCCAGCGATTTGTCGATATAGGCCATGCAATCTCCCCGCCGCTTGCGGCTGGGAGATTGTTACGCGAAATGCGCTTGGCCGCCTAGCGGTCGTGATCGTGGTCCGGCAACAACACTTCCCGCACACCCTTATGGTTGGGGGCCGAGATCACGCCGTCCTGCTCCATGCGCTCGATCAAGCTCGCGGCGCGGTTGTAGCCGATCTGCAAACGGCGCTGGATGTAGGAGGTGGACGCCTTCCTATCGCGCGCCACCACGGCCAGCGCCTTGTCGTAGAGATCGTCGCCCGATTCGCCATTGCCGCTCATCATGCCGGCATAGGGATCGTCGCCTTCGCCGTCGGGCTCTTCGGTCACGGCGTCCAGATATTCCGGCGTGCCCTGCTCCTTGAGGAATTTCACCACATCTTCGACCTCATGGTCGGAGACGAAGGGGCCATGCACGCGGCGGACGCGCCCGCCGGCCGCCATATACAGCATGTCGCCCTGGCCCAGGAGCTGCTCGGCGCCCTGTTCGTTCAGGATGGTGCGGCTGTCGATTTTGGAGGTGACCTGGAAGGAGATGCGGGTGGGGAAGTTGGATTTGATCGTGCCCGTGATCACGTCCACCGACGGACGCTGTGTCGCGGCGATCAGGTGGATGCCTGCGGCGCGCGCCATCTGCGCCAAACGCTGCACCGCGCCTTCGATTTCCTTGCCCGAAATCATCATCAGATCGGCGACTTCGTCCACCACCACCACGATGAAGGGCATGTGCTCCAGCTCCAGCACTTCGTCTTCATAGATCGGCTTGCCAGATTCGCGGTCGAAGCCGGTCTGCACCGTACGTTTAAGCGTCTCGCCCTTTTCTTTGGATTTGCGGACGCGTTCGTTGAAGGCTTCCACGCCGCGCACGCCCAGCTTGGACATTTTGCGATAGCGCTCTTCCATTTCGCGCACCGCCCACTTCAACGCCACCACGGCCTTGCGCGGATCGGTGACGACGGGCGCCAAAAGGTGCGGGATGCCGTCATAGACCGACAATTCCAGCATCTTGGGATCGATCATGATCAGGCGGCATTGCGCCGGCGCCATGCGATAGAGCAGCGACAGGATCATGGTGTTGAGGCCGACCGATTTGCCCGAGCCGGTGGTGCCCGCGACCAGAAGATGCGGCATCTTGGCGAGATCGGCCATCACGGGTTCGCCGCCGATGGTCTTGCCCAGCGCCAGGGTGAGCGGCGCACGCGACTTTTCGTAATCATTCGCCGAGAGCAATTCGCGCAGATACACCGTTTCGCGAATATGGTTGGGCAATTCGATGCCGATCACGTTGCGGCCGGAAATTACCGCGATGCGCGCCGATACTGCCGACATGGAACGCGCCACGTCGTCGGCCAGCGAGACCACGCGCGAAGATTTCACGCCTGCCGCAGGTTCGAATTCATACAGCGTGACGACAGGGCCGGGGCGCACCGCGGTGATGCGGCCCTTGACGCCGAAATCCACCAGCACCGCTTCCAGCATGCGGGCATTTTCTTCCAGCGCTTCGTCGGAAAGGCCGTGATTGTCGGCGACCGGTGCGGGCTCCGCCAAAAGGCCCAATGCCGGAAGCTGATATTCGCCGCTGGCGAGATTGAGTGCAGGCTGCTTGTTGGATTTCTTGCTGACGACAGGTGCCTTGCGGGCGTCTTCGCGCTTGACGCGGCCTTCGCGCCGTTCTGCCAGCTTGGCGGCAGCGATGGGCTCGGGCCTCACATCCAGGTGATAGCCGTCGCCGCTGTCCTCGTCTTCATCTTCGTTATGCTCTTCGTCTTCTTCGTGATCGTAGTCCTCGTCCGGCTCCTCATCGCGGTTGCCGCTGGCGGTTTTGAATTTGGGGACTTTGACCTTGGAAGCCTTGCCGCCCAGCCACCATAAGGCCGCCGCGGTGTTGGCACTGCCGCGCAGCAGCGTGGTGAAACGAATTCCGGTGGCGAGAAACGCCAGCGGCAGTCCGGCCAGCAGAAGAAAGAGCGGCAACAGCGTGCCGATCCAGGCATGGCCATAAACCTGACCGGCATGGGCAGAAAGCCCGGCAGCGGCAAGGCCGATCGTGCCGCCCGATCCGGCGGGCAGGCTCTGCGGCGACGGAAAAATCCCGAAACCGGCTGCAACGATCAGCGTGCCCAGCGGCCAGGCCACCAGCCGCCACATCGCATGCCGCAAAGTTTTACCGGAGAGCGCCCGCAAGCCCCAGAAGGCGGGCGGCGCGAGAAATGCGAGCGATGCGAAGCCGAAGGTCTGCAACAGCAGGTCCGACCCCACCGCGCCGAACGGGCCGAGAAGATTGGAAACCTCGCGGCCATTGGCATTGTTCAGGCTGGCATCGTCGGCATGATGGGTGATCAGTGCGATCAGGGCTGCACAGGCGCATACGAAGAGAAGCAGGCCCGCGCCCCGCAGCAGGGCCGAGCGCGCCAAGCGTGCCAAGGCCGTCCGTGCTTCCGCCAACGCGTCGCTCATGGCGCCGCCTTTGACCCGGGGATGATAAACGCCGCCGTGACTCATTCTCTTCTACCCCCATCTGTCCGCCACGCGGGCAAGCCCGCTAGCGGCCATCTTCCCCCGTTACGGGCTTTGCCCGACGGGGGAAGAAAGTCTTGACCAAGGCGCACCAAAGCAGGACGCCGGCATTAACCCTGGCGTCCCAAGAAATTATTCACCCTTTCGAGTGCGGTCCTAATGGTTGACAAATCGCTAACGAGTGCGATTCGGATATAGGAAAAGCCAGGGTTTGACTGGGTTTTTCCCAGTTCGATTTCCCGGCCCATATAGGCGCCGGGCAGGACCTTGACCCCTTCTTCCCGCCACAGACCGAGGGCGGTTTCCTCGCCATTGGCGACCGGAACCCAGAGAAAGAACCCGCCTGCGGGCTTGCGGATGCGGTTGCCCAGCACGTGTTCGGCCAGGGCCATCTTCTCCGCATAAAGGGCGCGGTTGGCGGCGACATGGGCCTCGTCCCGCCAGGCCGCCGCCGATGCGGCCTGCACTGGCCCGGGCATCTGCGGGCCCGCGACATTGCGGAAGGCGCGGGTGCGCGCGATCAGGTCCGCATCGCCCGCCACCATGCCGGAGCGAAGGCCGGGCAGGCCCGAACGCTTCGACAGCGAGTGGAATGTGAGAAGGCGGCTGAAATCGCCACGCTGTTTCAGGCGCGCGGTCAGCGCACAGACCGGCGGCGCACCGAAGTAGATGTCGGCATAGCATTCGTCCGCCAGCACGATGAAGTCGTGGCGGTCCGCCAGCGCGAACAGTTTTTCCCAATAGCGTTGATCTGCTGTGGCGCCTTCGGGATTCGAAGGCGAGCAGATCGTGACCGCCGCCAGCCGTTGCAGCACCGTTTCCGGCAGGCTTGCATAATCGGGCAGAAAGCTGCTTTGCGCCGTAGCGGGTACATAGAGTGGCTCTGAATTCACGCCCAGCGCGGCAGCGGCATAGACCTGATAAAACGGGTTGGGCATCCCCACCATCGGTGCGGCGCCTGCTTTGCTGCGCGGCAGAAGCGGGAACAGCACACTGAACAAGCCTTCACGCGTGCCGTTCAACGGCAGCACATGCTTGTCGGGACTGATCGCGCCACCCAATTCGAAGCGCCGGTTGAGCCAGCCCGCGGCGGCATCGCGCCAATCTTCCGTGCCGATAATGGCGGGATAATTTCCGAAACTCGCCATCGCTTTTGTGAAAGCCTCGGCGACGAAATCCGGCACCTTCCCGCTGGGGTCGCCGATGGACAGATTGATCGGCGGCTTGCCCGGCTTCTCGTCGCCCAAAAGCGTCGCCAGACGCGCGAAGGGCCCGGGCGGCAGATCGGACATCAGGGTGGTGGTCAAAGACGGGTCCGGCGCGAAGCAATACGCGCGCAGAATAAGGCCCGGGCGATGCGCAAGCTACTGAAAGAACGAAATAATTTTTGACGGTTGGACCCATCTTTCCCCCTTTGGCATTCCGGCTTAAGCCTCTTTCCATGAAACAGAGCGACGTGATCATCAGCGGCGGCGGCATGGTGGGGCTCACCCTGGCGCTGGCGCTGGCGCAAGGCGGGCTCAAGGTCGTCGCCGTGGACGCGCTGGCGCCCGAAAAGACGGTCGCGGCGGAATTCGACGGACGCGTCTCCGCACTGGCCTATGCCGTGGTGCGGATGATGCAGGCGCTGGACCTGTGGCCGCATCTGGAAGGCCAGGCGCAACCCATTCGCGAAATTCTGGTTAGCGATGGCGCCATCGGGCGCGCCGCCTCGCCTTTCTCGCTGCATTTCGATGCGCAGGAAGTGGGCGCCGAAAGTCTGGGCCATATCGCCGAGAACCGGCATATCCGCGCGGCGCTGTATGCGGCGATTGCGGAACAGAAGAATATCACGTTGATCGCGCCCGCCATGGTCGCCGCGTTGCAGGTCGAACCGGGATGCGTGACCGCCAAACTCTCCGACGGCACCGAGATCAAGGCGGCGCTGGCCGTCGCGGCCGATGGGCGGGAATCGCGTTTGCGCGGGCAGATGGGCATCGGCGTGATCGGCTGGTCCTATCCTCAGACCGGCATCGTGGCCACGGTGCATCATGCCAGGCCGCACAATGGCGTGGCCTATGAACATTTTCTGCCTTCGGGTCCTTTCGCCATTCTTCCCATGACGGGTGATCGGTCGTCTTTGGTCTGGACGGAAGCCAAGACCAAGGCGCCCGCGATGCTTGCTTTGGACAAGGCGGATTTCGACGCGGAAGTCGCGGCGCGCTTCGGTGCGCATCTGGGCGAGACGGAAGTGGTCGGCGCGCGCTGGTCCTATCCGCTTAACTTCCATCTGGCGCGCGATTATGTCCGTCCCCGCTTCGCGCTGGCGGGCGATTGCGCCCATGGCATTCATCCGATTGCGGGTCAGGGGCTCAATCTCGGACTGAAGGATGTCGCGGCGCTGGCCGAAATTCTGCTGGACGCGGCGCGGCTGGGCCAGGATATCGGCGCGCTCGATGTGTTGAAGCGGTATGAGCGTTGGCGGCGGTTCGACAGCTTTACCTTGGCCGCGTCCACCGATGCGCTCAACCGGCTCTTTTCCAACGACATTGCGCCGCTGCGGCATCTGCGCGATCTGGGTCTCGGCCTCGCCGACGCTTTCGGCCCCGCGCGGCGCTTCTTCATGCGCCATGCGGGCGGCGATATTGGAAAATTGCCACGCCTCATGAAGGGCGAAGCGGCATAGCCGCTGGCCTTTTTGCCCCTGAGTGCGTCGCACGTGCTCACGTACGTCCGTACGCTCCGCGCGATGCTCCTTCTCAGGAACAAAAATGCGGCGCGGTGGTGAAAACTCGCATCAATGACGCGAGCGCCAGCGTTGGGCGGCGCGTTCGCGGGCGGACAAGGGCGCGCGGGTTTCGCGGCCTGCCAACGCTTGCGGTAACTCCGTGTAGAACCGCCGCGCAATAATGCCGATGCGGTTGGCGCGCGCTTCTTCCGCGTCATCGCGGGTGGCGAAGAGCTGGGCCTCGAAAAGATATTGCACGCCGCCGCCGGCTTCGATCTCGGTGATGGATTCGACCTGCTCTTCGGCGACTTCCAGCGCATGCCGGATGTGGGCGGCGGGATCGGCTTTATCCATTTCCTGCTGGCGGATGCGCGCGACATTCTCGGCGTCGAACCGTTTCAGGACCGGCAACCCGAAACGAAAGGCCAGAATGCAGGCAAGTATGAAAGCGCACGCCCAATAAACATTCTCAAGCATAGGAGTTTCTCTTTTTACCCCCATCTGTGCGCCACGCGGACAGGCCCGCTAGCGCACGTTCGGTTCGCTTGACTGCTAACCTCACTCCCCCGCCAGCCCTACGGGCGCGGGGGAAGAAATTCCGTGACCTTTGCGTAAGTAGTCGTCGCTTTGCATTTCGGCAAGGCGCGAGGCGGTGCGGCGGAAGGCTTCGGCGCCATCGCCTTCGGGATAAAGACGGTCCGGCGATGCTTCCGCAGAGCAGATCAACTTCACGCCCTGATCGTAAAGCGTATCGATCAGAAGAACGAAGCGTCGCGCCGCGTCTCGCCGCTTGGGGTCGAGCATCGGGATGTGATCGACCAGCACGGTGTGGAAATGCCGGGCGATCTCCAGATAGTCTGCCGCCGCCAGCGGCTTCTCACACAGATCGGCGAAGGAAAATCGCGCCACGCCACGCGCCGCTTGCGGCACCAGTAAGGTGCGGCCGAAGACGGTCAATTTCAAAGGCTCACCGCGGGCGCAATCGGTCAGCCGCTGCCAGGCCGCGTCCATCGCCGCATCGGCGTCTTTCGACAAGGGTGAAAGATAGACGGGGTGACCGGAAAGCCGGTGCAGCCGGTAATCGGTCGCGCCCGCCAGTTCCAGCACGTCCATCCGGGCTTCGATCAGGGCGATGAAGGGCAGGAACAATTGCCGGTTCAGGCCGCCCTCATAAAGATGCGATGGCGCGACATTGCTGGTCGCCACGATCACCGTTCCGGCGTTCAGCAAATGCTCGAACAGCCGGCCCAGGATCATGGCATCTGCCACATCGGTGACCTGGAATTCATCGAAACAGAGCAGGCGTGCCTCGTCCGCCAGCGCGCGGGCCACCGCGGGAATGGGATCGGTGGCGTCGCTTCTACCGCGTTCGACATGCAAGCGCGCATGCACATCGGTCATGAAGCCGTTGAAATGCGCCCGCCGCTTGGGCGCGATGGCGGCCTCTTCAAAGAAGAGATCCATCAGCATCGACTTGCCACGCCCGACATCGCCCCAGATGTAAAGGCCATGCGGGGGCGTGGGTTTGCGGAAGAAAAAGGGAAAGCGCCGGGCACCGTGACGCGCGAGGGCGCGGGCCAGTGCATGAAGCTTCTCCGCCGCTTTTTGCTGCGCCGGATCGGGCTTAAGCGCGCCCTCCGCCAAGGCGCTGCGGTAGCGCGTCATCAACAAAATCTAGCCCCAAGCGATGGCTCTCTCCTCCCGCGCGGCGAAGCCGCTGGCGGGGGGAGATGTCTTCCGAAGGCTTGCCTGAGGAAGACAGTGGGGGGAGAAAAAAACGTCACGTCCCTTCTACCACCAGGATTTCTCCCATACTGGCGGTGCGGCGGAATTGTGCCGCTGCCTGATATTCGGCGGAGTGGTAGCAGGCCAGCGCCACATCATAGCTTTCGAATTCGATCACCACATTGCGGCTGCGCGCCGGCCCTTCCACGGCTTCACAGCGGCCGCCCCGGATCAGAAATTTCGCGCCGTACTTCTGATAGGCAGGCGTCGCGGCGGCAACATAGGACTTATAGGCTTCCGCATCCGCGACATCGATGCGCGCGATCCAATAGCCCTTCGCCATTACGCCGCCCGAAGCAGTTTGCGGTTGACCAGGCATTCGGCGATCTGCACAGCGTTCAGCGCCGCGCCCTTGCGCAGATTGTCGGAGACAATCCAGAGCGAAAGCCCGTTCTCCACCGTCGGATCCTTGCGGATGCGGCTGACATAGGTTGCGTCCTCGCCCGCGGCTTCGATGGGTGTGACATAACCCTCGTCCTCGCGCTTATCGACGACGAGCACGCCCGGCGCCTGCCGCAAAATGGAGCGCGCTTTATCCGCCGTGATCGGATTTTCGAATTCGACGGTCAGCGCTTCCGCATGGCTGACGAACACCGGCACGCGGACGCAGGTCGCCACGACCTGAATGTCGGGATCGAGAATTTTCTGGGTCTCGACCATCATCTTCCATTCTTCCTTGGTGTAACCCGAATCCAAGAAGGTATCGATGTGCGGGATGACGTTGAAGGCGATCTGTTTGGTGAATTTCCCCTTCTCGATCGGATCGGCCACGAACACGGCGCGGGTCTGGCGGAACAATTCGTCCATCGCCTCCTTGCCGGCGCCCGACACCGACTGATAGGTCGAGACAATCACGCGCTTGATCTTCGCCGCGTCATG
>DASYDX010000220.1:0-4206 GCA_036499345.1 Rhizomicrobium sp. | reverse complement strand
CACCGCCATCTTCGACAGCATCTTCATGCGGCTCTGGGCCTGGCGCGCCTTCGACGCCTTGGCCTTGAAGAGGTCGACAAAGGCCTGCATGTGTGCCCGTGCCGCTTCCTGCTTCTTGGCGAACGCCACATCCAGCGCCCGCTGTGCCGCGCGGGTGGCGACGAATATATCGTAGCCGCCGGTGTAGAGCTTAAGCTTGCCCTGTTCGAGGTGCAGGATGAATTCCGCCGCGGTGTTGAGCAGATCGCGGTCATGGCTGACGATGAGGATAGTTCCCTTGTAGCGCTGGAGAAAATTCTCCAGCCACAGCACGCCTTCCAGGTCGAGATAGTTGGTCGGTTCGTCCAGCAGCAACAGATCCGGCGCGGAAAACAGAATAGCCGCCAGCGCCACGCGCATGCGCCAGCCGCCGGAAAATTCCTTGCAAGGCCGAAGCTGATCTTCGGCGGAAAAGCCCAGACCCGCCAAAATCTCCGCCGCGCGGGCGGGCGCGGTATAGGCGTCGATGGTGTCCAGCCGGGCATAGATGTCGCCCAGCCTGTGGCCGTCTGTCTCATGCTCGGCTTCGGCCAAAAGGCGGGTGCGCTCGACATCGGCTTCCAGCACCGTATCGATCAGACTGACATCGGTGCCCGGCGCTTCCTGCGCCACCGCGCCGACCCGCCAGGCATTGGGCCAGCTGACCTGGCCGTCATCGGGCTGAAGTTGGCCCAATATCACTTTGAACAGCGTGGATTTGCCCGCGCCATTGCGGCCGACTAGGCCGATACGGCGGCCTGCGGGCAGATTGGCGGTGGCGCCGGACAGGATTTCCCGCCCCGCGATCCGGACCACGATGTTGTCGATTGCCAGCATGGACCGGCCTTATAGCTTTTCGGGGCCGCGCAGCAAGGCTCAGGCGAGGCTGCTCTTGGCCTTGCCCTTTGCCTTCCCCCATTGCATAAGGCGCCCGTTTTCCAATATCCGGAGTTCCGCCATGGCCGTCGAGCGCACCCTTTCCATCATCAAGCCGGACGCGACGCGCCGGAATCTCACGGGTAAAATTATCGCCAAGTTCGAAGATGCCGGCCTCTCCGTCGTCGCCAGCCGCCGTATCCGTCTCTCCAACGCCCAGGCGGAAGCCTTTTACGGCGTGCATCGCGAGCGTCCCTTCTTCAAGAGCCTGGTCGAATTCATGACCTCGGGCCCGGTTGTGGTGCAGGTGCTCGAAGGCGAGGGCGCTATCGCCAAGAACCGCGATGTGATGGGCGCGACCAATCCGGCCAATGCCGCGCCGGGAACCATCCGCAAAGAATTCGCCGAAAGCATCGAAGCCAATTCGGTGCATGGTTCGGACGCGGCGGAAACCGCTGCCAACGAGATCCGCTTCTTCTTCAGCGATCTCGACATCCACGCCTAAGGCGATCTGCCTCTGATTGTTGTATAAGGCTCCCGTTCGTCAGGAACGGGAGCCTTTTCTTTTGCGCGGCAAGACGATCGTTATCACTGGCGCGACCTCCGGCATCGGAGAAGTGGCCGCAATCCGCCTGGCGGAGCAGGGCGCCCGGATCATTTTCACGGCCCGCGATAAAGAGCGCGCGGACGCAACCTTGCGAAAATTGCGCAAGGCGCATGACGCGGATCATGTCTTTCACTTGGGCGATCTGTCGCTTCTGTCGGAGATGATACGGATCGGTGGCGTCCTTGCGCGCGAACCCGTGATTGACGTTCTGATCAACAATGCCGGCGCGCTGTTCAGCACGCGGCGCGAAACCGTGGATGGGCTGGAAGCAACTTTCGCGCTCAATCACATGTCGTATTTCGTCATCACCAATCTGGTGCTGCCGGTGCTGAAACCCGGCGCGCGCATCGTCTCGACCTCTTCGCGCGCGCATCGCCGTGGGACATTGGATTTCGCGGATTTGCAAAGCCGGAACGGGTATCGCGGGCTTCCGGTCTATTGCAACTCCAAGCTCTGCAATGTGCTGTTCAATCGCGAATTGGCGCGCCGGCTTTCGGGCAGCGGCGTCACCGCCAATTGCTTGCATCCCGGTTTTGTCGCCACGCATTTCGGGGATGAATCCGGCGGTCTGCTTTCCTTGGGTGTTCGCATCGCCAAGATTTTTACCGGCCTCTCGCCTGAGGCCGGCGCGAAACCTATCGTCTATCTGGCATCCTCAGCGGATGTGGCGGACGCGAGCGGTGCCTATTTTTACGAGTGCAAGACGGATATGCCGTCGGACGCGGCACGCGACGATGGCGCTGCGAAACGGCTTTGGCAGATTTCTACAGAGATTTCGGGAGTGGGCTGATGAGCATCGCGCGCAAGAAAGATATCGTCCGCGAATACAAAGAAAGAAAAGTCCGGCAGGGGATTTTCGCCGTGCGATGCGTGGCGGATCAAAGGCTTTGGACGGGCGCTTCGCGCGATCTGGACAGCCAGCAGAATGGCATCTGGTTCCAGCTCAAAATGGGCAATCACATGAACCGTGCCCTGCAGCAGGCTTGGAATAGCCACGGGGCGGAGGCTTTCGCATTTGAAATTCTGGAAGAGGTCGCGGATGAGAACCCCGAACTGATCGACCTGCTTCTCAAAGAGCGCGAAGCGCAGTGGCAGCAGGAAAGCGGCGCGGCCAAGCTTTTCGCTTAGCCGAAAACGGCGAGGCCTTTTTCCAGCCGGACTTTGTCTTCCGCCAGAAGCCGCAGTGCGGCGGGATAAAGCGTGTGTTCGATTTCCAGAACACGCGCGGCCAGAGCGTCCGGCGTATCGCCAGGATGAACCGGCACGGAACTCTGTGCGATGACCGGACCTGCATCCAGTTCCGGCACCACGAAATGAACCGACGCGCCGGACGAGGCCTCGCCCGCTTCGATCACCCGTTCATGCACATGCGTGCCTTTGTAGGCGGGGAGGAGCGAAGGATGGATGTTGATCAGCTTGCCTTCCCAAGCGCGCGCAAAGCCGTCCGACAGAATGCGCATAAAGCCCGCCAGGCAGACCAGATCGACCTTTGCCCCGCGCAGCGCTGTGTCCAGCTCGGCGTCGAAATCCGCGCGCGACTTGCCTTTGTGGGGGATCACTTGGGTGGCGATCCCAGCGGCCTGCGCCGGGGCCAAGCCGCCCGCGCCTTCGATGTTGGAAAGCACCAGCACGATTTCATACGGCGCGCCATTTTTTTGCGCGGCGATCAGCGCGCCGAGATTGCTCCCGCGGCCGGAAACCAGGACGCCGACCTTCTTCAAAGCGTGAGGATCCCGCGATAGACGACTTGCGCTTCACCGGCGCCGGCCACTAGTTGGCCGATGCGCATGGCTTTGTCGCCCGCCTGCTGGAAGGCTTCGATCACCCGGCCGGAATTTTTTTCCGATACCACCGCGACAAGGCCGATGCCGCAATTGAAGGTGCGCAGCATTTCGGGCGCTGAAATACCGGCGCTGTTTGACAGCCAGCCGAATACGGGCGGCGGCGTCCAACTATTCAGATCCACGGCCGCATCCAGACCCGCGGGCAGGGCGCGGGGCAGATTTTCCGTAACACCGCCACCGGTGATGTGCGCGAACCCTTTGACGCCGCCGACGCGCAATGCTTCCAGCGCGCTCTTCACATAAAGGCGCGTGGGCGCAAGCAAGGCTTCGCCCAGCCGCACGCCCGGCGCAAAAGGCGCTTCGGCGTCCCAGCCGAGACCGCTTTTCTCCACCACCTTGCGCACCAAAGAATAGCCGTTGGAATGCACGCCCGAAGACGCCACGCCGATCAGCACATCGCCGGGCACCATTTCGGCGGTGCGGGGCAGAACATGGCCGCGTTCGACCGCGCCCACGGAAAATCCGGCAAGATCGAAATCGCCTTTGGCATAGAGGCCCGGCATTTCCGCCGTCTCGCCGCCGATCAGCGCGCAGCCCGATTCCTTGCAGGCGCGCGCGATGCCTTGGATCACGCGCGCGGCCGAATCCACGTCCAACTTGGCGCTGGCGTAGTAATCGAGAAAGAAGAGCGGTTCGGCGCCTTGCACCACGATGTCGTTGACGCACATCGCGACCAGATCCTGGCCGATGCCGTCGAACAATCCGGTCTCGATCGCGATTTTGAGCTTGGTGCCCACGCCATCGGTCGCCGCCACCAGAACGGGGTCCTTGAAGCCCGCCGCTTTGATGTCGAACAAGCCGCCAAAGCCGCCCAGATCGGCATCGGCGCCCGGCCGCCTTGTGGCGCGCGCGGCCGGCGCG
>DASYDX010000219.1:0-18631 GCA_036499345.1 Rhizomicrobium sp. | reverse complement strand
ATCCGTTTGTGCTGATGGGCTTTCACACCGAGATTTCCGGCAACCAGATCGCGCTGGCGGCGATCCTGCTTCTGGTCGCATTCGTTCTGCCGTTGCTGGGGTTCGTGTTTGCTTTGCGTCTGGCGGGCGGCACGACGGCGTTGGAGCTTCGCCCGCGCCGTCTGGCCTATGCCAGTATTGCCGCGCCGCCGCTGTTTGTTTTCACCGGCGTCGCGCCCGGGCTGATCGGGCTGCATATCCCGGACATCGCAATCTGGTGTCTGGTCTGGCTGGCGGCGGGATTGGCGGTCTGGTTGGCGCCCGCCACGGCTCTCGCGCCCGCATTCCCCAAACCGATTGCAGGCTGGCGGGTGGCGCATGGCGTGGCGGCAGCGCTGATCGCCTGCTTTGTGCTGTTCCACCTCACCGATCATCTGACCGGCCTTTATGGGCCGGAGATGCATAAGGCGGTCATGGCGGTGGGGCGCAAAATCTATCGCGCGCCGGTCGTCGAGCCCATTCTGGTCGCGCTGCTGTTGTTTCAGGTGGCGAGCGGCATTCGGCTGGCTTGGCGCTGGAGTTCGCTGCGCGTTGACGCCTATCGCGTTTTTCGAATCGGCTCCGGCGCCTATCTGGCGGCGTTCATTCTGGCGCATATGAATTCAGCTTTTCTTTCGGCACGCGCGGTACATCACATCGAGACCGACTGGGCCTGGGCTTCGGGTGCGCCCACGGGGTTGATTCAGGACGCCTGGAACATCCGCCTGCTGCCGCATTATGCGCTGGGCGTGTTCTTTATCCTGGGCCATCTGGCGTCGGGGCTGCGGGTGGTGATGCTGGCGCACGGCGTCAGCCCCATTGTCGCCAACCGCGTCTGGATGGCGGCGCTGACAGGTGCCGTGCTGATTGCGGCGGCGATCATCGCGGGGCTGTGCGGCGTGCGCCTATAACGGCGGCAGGCCGATACGCTTCTTGATCGTGCTCATGGCGAAATTGGTCTCCACCGACTGAATGCATTTCAGCCGCGTGACTTTCTCTTTCAGGAAACGCTCATAGCCTTCGATGCCGTCGGCATAGACATGCAGCAGATAATCGCGCGCGCCGGTCATCAGATGGCATTCGGTGACTTCGCTCCAGCCCTGCACGGCTTTTTCGAATTCCCGGATCTGGTCTTCGCTCTGCTGGCTGAGGCGGATGGAGACGAAGACGCTGAGCGGCAGGCCATAGGCTTTCTGATCGACGATGGCGGCATAGCCCTTAATGACGCCGTCTTCCTCCAACCGTTTGACACGGCGCAGACACGGCGTGGGCGACAGGCCGATCTTCTCGGAGAGTTCGAGATTGGTCATCCGCCCATTTTCCTGCAACAGGGCCAGGATCTGGCGGTCCAGCCGGTCGAGCGGAATATGCTCTTTCTGGGTCATATCACGCAATATAGTGCCAATATCGGGATCATATCCACTGTAATACGCCATTTAATCCCGCCCGAACGGGCTTAGCCTTGGCAGTGGAAACAGGCGCAAAGGCGATCCCCATGGCGAACGACAATTATCACAAGGACCGGATCGCCAATCGCAGCCTGCATCCCGAAACTCTGATGATGGGCTATGGCTACGCCCCCGCCTGGTCGCAGGGCGCGCTGAAGCCGCCGATCTTTCAGACTTCGACCTATGTTTTCGAGAATGCGCAGCAGGGCAAAGATTTCTTCGATCTGACCTCGGGCCGCCGCCAGCTCAAGCCGGGTGAGAATGCGGGCCTGGTCTATTCGCGCTTCAACCATCCCAATATGGAGATCTTGGAAGACCGCTTGGCGATATGGGACGAAGCGGAAAAATCCGCCGTCTTTGCCAGCGGCATGGCCGCCATCGCCACCACTTGTTTTGCGTTGCTACGCCCGGGCGACAGCGTGCTGCACAGCCGCCCGCTCTATGGCGGCACCGAGACGTTGTTGAAGAACCAGATGGGTGCGTTCGGCGTCGCGGCGGTTGGTTTTACCGATGGGGTCGATGCCGCCAAGATGCGCGCCGCCGCGAAAGAGGCCGCTGCCAAAGGCCGCGTCGCGATGATCATGGTGGAGACGCCCGCCAATCCCACCAACGGTCTGGTCGATCTGGCGGTCTGCGCCGCCATCGCCGATGAATTGGGAAAATCACAAGGCCATCGCCCGCCCGTGGTGGTGGACAACACCATGCTGGGACCCGTGTTCCAGAAGCCGCTGAAGCAAGGCGCGGACATTTCGCTGCTGTCGCTGACCAAATATGTCGGCGGCCATAGCGATCTGGTCGGTGGTTCGATCAGTGGTGCGGCAGATGTCATCACGCCGATCAAGCGTTGGCGCGGCGCGCTGGGTACGCAGCTCGATCCCAATTCCTGCTGGATGCTGATGCGCTCGCTGGAGACACTGGATGTGCGCATGAAGCGGGCGAATGAGAATGCCCGCATCGTGGCCGATTATCTGGCGCACCATCCCAAAGTGGCGCGCGTGCATTATCTGGGTAATCTGGAAGCAGGCGATCCGCGCAAGCCCGTGTTCGACCGGCAATGCACCGCGCCGGGCTCGACCTTTGCCTTCGATGTGAAGGGCGGCGAGGCAGAGGCCTTCCGGCTGCTGGACAATCTTCAGATCATGAAACTGGCGGTGAGCCTGGGCGGCACCGAAACGTTAATTTCGCATCCCGCCGCCATGACCCATTCGGGGGTGGCGCGCGATTTGCGCGAAGAAATCGGTCTGACCGACGCGTTGATCCGCATTTCGGTGGGGATCGAGAATGTCGAAGACCTGATCAGCGATCTGGCCCAAGCCCTCGATAAGGTGTGATCGCGCGGAATTTTCGGCGCGCGGTTGGATGGCGGAAGCAAATGCGATAAGCCCAAAGGCGCGCCACTTTGGAATTCGCAATGCATGACCATTCCGTAACCCTCAGGCGTCACCGGTTGCTGCTGTTGTCGCGGCGCTATTGGAAAATGCGATTGGTACTTTGGGGCGGTGCGCTGGCCGTTGGCGTGGTCAGCGTTGCATTTGCTTGGGCCGCGAACCGGGCCCAGGATATTTTCGCGCATATCCTCTTCAATCCCTGGCTGGCGCTGCTGCTGACGCCGCTGGGATTTATACTCTGTGCCTGGGCGGCGCGCACAGTGTTCGCGGGCGCGCAAGGCAGCGGCATTCCCCAGGCCATTGCGGCGCGGCATCTGAAAGACGATGAAGCGCGTTCGCGTCTTCTGTCCTTGCGCCTGACCGGGGGCAAGATTCTTCTGACCTTGGTGGGATTGATGTGCGGGGCGTCCATTGGGCGTGAAGGACCGACGGTACAGGTGGGCGCATCGCTGATGCTGGGCGCAGCGCGGCTGGGGGGACTGACCCGGGAACGCGGCCTGATCCTTGCCGGTTCGGCTGCCGGTGTCGCTGCCGCCTTCAACACGCCGCTTGCAGGAATCGTCTTTGCGATTGAGGAAATGAGCCGCGCCTTCGAAACCCGCACCAGCGGGCTGGTGCTGATCGCGGTGATTCTGGCGGGTTTGGCGTCGCTGGGCCTGGTAGGCAATTACAGCTATTTCGGTCATTCCACTTCGATGCTCAAAGTGACCATCGACTGGGTTGCGGTGCCGATCTGCGGCGTGCTGGGGGGATCGCTGGGCGCCTTATTCGCTCGCGTCGTGACTCGCGGCACGGCGATGATCCGCCGCTGGACGGCGACGGATAGCCTGCGGCGGGCGCTATTGCTGGCGGGCGGTTGCGGCTTGGTCGTGGCCCTGTGCGGTTTGCTCAGCGGCGGGGCGACCTATGGCACAGGCTATGAGGCCGCGCGCGGCGCCATTGAAGGCCATATCCTAGCGGTAGACTATGCGCCGCTGAAATTCCTTGCCACCTTGGCTTCGAGCTTGTCGGGAATTCCCGGCGGCTTGTTCGCGCCATCGCTGTCGGTGGGCGCGGGAATGGGCGAGATCGTCGCCCACCTTCTGGGCGTGCATGCGGTCGGCGCTATCGTGCTTCTGGGGATGGCGGGTTATTTTTCCGGCGTGGTGCAAGCGCCGATCACATCTTTTGTGATCATCGGGGAGATGAGCGGCGCCGACGGCATGGTGATTCCGCTGATGCTGTCGGCGGTGATCGCCTATGGCGTCTCCAAGATGTTCCAGCGCCAATCGCTCTATCACGCGCTGGCGGAGAATTTTCTGGCCGATCTGCGGCGCTGACCGTCGTTTTTTGCGATTCCGGAACGAAGCGGCATGGATCGTCATCCGCCGCTCCAGCATGTAGGCCGCCATTGTAACGAAGACGTGGAACTTTGAACGCGTGCTCTGGTGGAGTTTGCGCGCGCGAAATAATATGCCAAGATTGGCGCCGGAATTTGCGCGCGCACTTCAAATTCGTTGCACGCCTTGCGAGAGCGATGGAAGGCAATGACCCGCAAGATCACCATGAACGGAGACGAGCCCTCTGATGGGGCACAGCCGGGTTTTGCGTCACTGACCGATCAATGGATCGACACCAATTGGTATTTGCCGTCCGACGCGGACCAATCCTGGCGGGAACGCGAAGCGCAGCGGCTGTTCGGCGGCAAGGATGCCGTCGATAGCGGCGAGCCCTTGCCGGTGGAAGCGGATAGCCCCGCACCCAATACAATGGATGGCGCCTATCAGCCCGAATTCAAGCGCGGTTGGGCGCTCAATGTCCTGGTTCCGGTTTCGCTGGCGACGGGCGCCCTGCTGATTGCTATTGTCTTTCTGATGCCTGGGGTTTGGACCGCCGGTTTTTGGGGGCTGCACGAACCCAATGCGCCGCCGGATATGCCGCGCGTCATGAGTGACACTGCGATCGCGACGCAAGCGACCCCGCGCATGATCGAGGCGAGCGTGCCGGATCAGGCCACGATCAAGGCTGTGCGCGCGCCGCTTCCGCAACAGATCGCTCCGGTTGTCGCGCCGCGCGAAATTGGCAGCGTGGTGCCCTTGCCGAAGCCGCGTCCGCAAATGCCGGACCTCGCCAAACAAGACCGGCAGAACGACACCTTGGCGGCGCGCGTCGCCAAAGCGCTGCCGGTTCGCAAGGCGGCCCCGGAAAAACGCGCCGCGAAATCTCTGCCACCAATCGGCGCGCATTATTTCGCCGCCCGTACGCCGGTTGTGGCAGCCAGGAAGTCAGCGGCCGGGAAGCCGGTCGCCGCAGCCGCGCCGCCTATCGGGCAGGCCTATTTCGAAAGCCATGCGCCCGCGCGCGCCGATTAAGCGGCGATCAGCCTTTCAGCGCCGCGAAGACCGCCAGTTGCGCGGCAAAGGCGCGCTTGAAAGCGGGCCGCGCCTCGCCGCGCGCGACATAGGCGGCAAGGTTGGGCGTTTCTTCCAGCAGGCCCGATCCGGTCAGACGACGCAGCACCTGCACCATCAGAAGATCGCCCGCGCTGAAATCACCATCGAGCCAATCGTTACCGCCAAGCCGTGCAGACAAAGGCCGCAGCCGCGAACGGACACGGTCGGCAAGCAGTAATGCGCGCTCCTGAAACCAGGGCTTGTCCTGTTCGGTATATTTCGGGTTTTCGCGTTCCAGGATAATGGGCTCGATGGTGCTGAGCGCGGAAAACATCCAGGTGATGGCGCGGGCGCGGGCCTCTGCGTTCTCGGGCAACAAACCCTTATGATGTTCGGCAATGTGGAACACGATGGCGCCGGACTCGAACAAATTGAGATCGCCGTCCTGATAGGCCGGTATCTGCCCGAAGGGTTGGTGCGCGAGATAGGCGGGCTCCTTCATTTCCTGAAACGAAACCAGTTGCACATCGTAAGGCTGGCCCACTTCTTCAAAGGCCCAGCGCACGGGCATGTCGCGCGCCATGCCTCTGCCACGGTCGGGGGAAGCTGCGAAAGCGGTGATGGTGGGTTTCATGAGGGCGCTCCGGGTAGGCCGCAACGATTTATCGGGACGGCGTTTCTGCGAGTCAAATCTTTGGGGGAGCCACACCCTCATCCTTCGACAGGCTCAGGATGAGGGTGAAACTTAAATGCTGCGAGCCAGCGCTTCCAACTGATCGGCGCAGACGCCCCAGCCTTGATGGAAGCCCATCTTCTCATGGGTCTCGCGATCTTCCTTGCTCCAATGACGGGCGCGGGCGGTGTAACGGGTCTTGCCGCCTTCATCCTGGAACGTCAGAACAACGGTCATGAAAGGCTTGCCGCTGGGCTGCCAATCCCCGGTATAGGCGTCCGTGAAGACCAGCTTTTCGTTCGGCACGATTTCCAGATAGGTGCCGGGGCAGGGGATTTCCTGGCCCTCCGGGCTTTTCATCACGATCATGTTCGAACCGCCGACCCGAAGATCGACCTGGGCAACCGGGGTCGTATAGGGCTTGGGCGCGAACCATTGCTTGATCAGCTCCGGATCGGTCCAGCAGCGAAAGACCTTGTCGCGGGGCGCGTCGAGCAGGCGGTCCAGAACGAGTTCATTTTCCTGTGTCATGGCGGTTCCTTTGGTTCGGTTCTGCTCCAAGGACGGGCGGCCCTGGCAGGAGCCGACACGGTCTCGCCAAAAAAGGCGAGAAATAACTTAGGATCGGATGTCGGAAACCGGCCCACTCCTCCGTCCTTGGGCCAGATAAGGGAAAAGCCATGCTCTACGCCATCCTCTGCTACCATGACGAAAATCTGGTCTGGTCCTGGAGCAAGGAAGAAGACGCCGCCCTGATGGGCAAAATCGGCGCGGTGCGGGACCGGTTGACGGATCAGGGCAAGTTGGGCGCTTCGCTCCGCCTGATGCCGACCACGGCTGCAACCACCCTGCGCAAGACGCAGGAGCCGCCGTTGGTGATCGATGGCCCCTTTGCCGAGACCAAGGAACAGCTGCTGGGCTTTTATATTCTGGATGTGGAAAATCTGGAGGCGGCGCTGGATGCCGCCCGCGAAATCGCAGCGGTCAATCCCGGTGGCGCATTTGAAATCCGCCCCATCGCCGTCTTCAATCCCGATGCGCGCAAAGACGCGCCACCGGCATGACCGATCTGGCCTGGATCGGCGCTGCCCTGGCCGCCGCCCGCCCGCAAGCGGTGGGTGCGTTGCTGCGCTATTTCCGCGATCTCGACCGTGCGGAAGAAGCGTTTCAGGAAGCAGCGCTCCGGGCCATGAAGAACTGGCCGCAGAACGGGCCGCCGCGCGATCCCACGGCCTGGCTGATCATGGTGGGCCGCAATGCCGCGCTGGATGGCGTGCGCAAAGAAGCGCGCACCGTGGCGCTGCCGGAAGAAGACGCAATCTCCGATGTCGAAGATGCGGAGACGCCGCTGGCCGAGCGATTGGACGGCTCGCACTACCGCGATGATGTGCTGCGGTTGCTGTTCATCTGCTGTCATCCCGACCTTCCGGCGACGCAGCAGATCGCGCTGGCGCTGCGTATCGTGTCGGGCCTGACCGTCAAGCAGATCGCCCGCGCCTTTCTGGTCAGCGAGGCGGCAATGGAACAGCGCATCACCCGCGCCAAGCAGCGCGTCGCCCGCGCCGATGTGCCGTTCGAAGCGCCGGGCCCGGTGGAGCGCAGCCAGCGCCTCGCCGCCGTGATGGCGATGGTCTATCTGGTGTTCAATGAAGGCTATTCCGCCGGCGATGGTGAAGCCCGCGCCGCGCTTTGCGACGAAGCGATCCGGCTGGGGCGGTTGCTGTTGCGCCTGTTCCAGACCGAGCCGGAAGTGATGGGGCTGACCGCGTTGATGCTGCTGCAACATGCTCGCAGCCATGCCCGCTTCGATGCGGAAGGCGAGATCATTCTGCTGGAAGAGCAGGACCGTTCGCGCTGGGACAGCGAGTTGATCGGTGAAGGTCTGGCCTTGATGGACAAGGCGATGCGGCACAACCGGCCCGGCGCCTATCAGATCCAGGCCGCCATCGCTGCCACCCATGCGCGAGCCGCCAGCGCGGCGGATACGGATTGGGTGGGGATCGATGCTTTGTATGCGGCGCTGGAACGGATGCAGCCTTCGCCGGTGATCACCCTCAATCGCGCGGTGGCGACCGCCAAGTTGAATGGCCCGGAAGCGGCGCTGGCGATGATCGCGCCGTTGGAAAAGGCGTTGAGCGGCTATTTCAATTTCTATGGCGTGCGCGGCGCGTTTCAACTGCAACTGGGCCATAGCGCCGAAGCTCGCGCCGATTTCAACCGCGCCATCGCGCTGGCCAACACGCCCGCCGAAGCCGCCCATATCCGCCGCCATCTCGACCGGCATCTGCTGGACGCCGCGAAGTAAACGTCAGGCGGAAATCAAGATCTCGATCAAATTGGGTTTGCCCGATGCGATGCCCGCCGCGACAGAACCCGCGATGTCGGCGGCTTTGCCGATGCGCTGGGCAGGAATGCCCATCGATTGGGCCAGCGCGGGATAGTCGATGGCGGGCTGGTCAATATCCATGGCGATGAAGCGATTGGTGCGGGCGGCGGCATAGCCTTCGCGGCTGCGCATGAAGTTTTTCAGGATATTGTATTCGCGGTTGTTCATCACGATGAAGGTGACGGGCAGTTCCTCATGCGCCGCCGTCCATAGCGCCTGGGGCGAATAGAGCGCGGCGCCATCGCCCACCAGCGACACCACCGGCGCGCGGCCCAGCCCCAGGCTGGCGCCCACCGCCGCGGGCATGCCCCAGCCCAGCGCGCCGCCGCGCAGAAAAGAATATTGGTGGTTCGACGGGCTGTTGAGGAAGGCGCGCACGCCTTCCGAGGTCGCCACCGCTTCGTCCACGATGGCGATATCGGGGCCAATGGCTTTCATCACTTCATGGGCGGCGACCAGGGGCGCGATCACGGGCGCATTCCACAGAGTGGCGGCTTGTTCTTCCAGCGCTTTGCGGGCGGCGCGTTGGCGTGTTCCCGCTTCCGCCACCAGGGCAGAGCGGCGTGCGGCTTGCGGCGCGGCTTTCTCGCGGATCAAAGGATTGAGCGCGCGGAGTGAATCGCGGATATCGCCCACCACCGACAATTCCGTCATGTAAGTGCGGCCCAGATCGCGGACATCGGCGGTGAGCTGGAACACGCGGCAACCCGGCGGAACGGGTGAGCCTTCGGTGTAGAGGATGGTGATCAACGACTTTCCGCCCAGCGCGAAAATGGCGTCGTAATCGGCGAGCAATGTCGCGATCTCGGTGCCATTGTGCGGCATCTTCCCCGACCAAAGCGGATGATTGGTGGGAAAGGGGATGTGCGACGGCCAGGAGGAACAGAAGACCGGCGCACCGAGAGTTTCCGCCAGCACCGCAATTTCCGGCGCGGCGTCGCTGAAATGCACTTCATCGCCCGCGATGATCAGAAGCCGTCCGGGTGAGATGCCTGCCAGATGCGCCGCCAATTGCGGCAGCGATCCCGCCACCGCGCGGCGGTCGATGGTGGAAGGCTCGTCGATCCCGGCAGTGCTCATTTCCTCCATCACGTCCATCGGCAGCGACAGAAACACCGGACCCATCGGAGCGGCCTGGGCGTCGTTGAAAGCGCGGCGCACCAGGATGGGAAGTTGGTCGGCATGGGCGACTTCATGCGCCCATTTCACCGCGGGCGACGCGATGGTGACCAAATCGCCGAACAGAAGCGGGTCGGTGATAGTGTGGCGCGAATCCTGCTGCCCCGCCGTCACCACCAGCGGGGTCTGCGATACGCTGGCGTTGAGAAGATTGCCCATGCCGTGGCCGAGGCCCCCGGCTGTGTGCAGATTGATAAAGCCGGGCCTGCGCGCGGCCTGGGCATAGCCATCCGCCATCGCCACGGCAGAGGCTTCCTGCAGCGCCAGGATGTAGCGGATCGCGGGCGTTTCCAGCAGCGCATCGATCAACGGCAATTCGGTGGTGCCGGGATTGCCGAAAATATATTCGACGCCTTCGCTTTTCAGGATTTCCAAAAGCAAATTGGCGCCGCGCCGGGGCGTTACCTTGTCCAGGCGATGGATGTTGCCGGTCATGTGCGCCTCCCGATCATAACGTCATCATCCCGCCGCCGCGCGGGCGAAAGCAACAGCATGGCAGACATTCACAGATAGCTGAGCCACCAGGCGGTGCTGCGCCGCTTCAATTCTGCGTACCGGCGGCAAAGCGGATAGAGCAGAAGCACCACGCCGATCCAGACCGCATAGATCACGGGCGGCGGCTCGCCCCAGCCGGGTGGTTCGCTGAAGGGGAAATGCGCCAGATCGGGTGACCGGAACAGCGCGCTGACTTCGCCATAGCGTAGCCAGCTCGCGAACACCGCCAGAAGATGGATCAAAAAGAAGTGCAGGATGAAGAAGAATAACGGAATCTTGCCGATGATCAGCGCCGGGCGAAAGATTTCCGGCGTCCGTCCGTCGAATGCGCGCAACAGCAACAGCACGGGCCCCAAGGTCATCAGTAGAAAGAGCAGAGATGGCGGATATTTGGCGGTGTTCAGGAAGGCCATGAGGGTGCGCAGTGACGTGTCTTGCGGGACCCAGGGAATCGGATCGCCGTATATATTAAGTGCCCGCAGCGCCAGGAACGCGGCCAGGCAGCCGATGCCGAGCGATAGCAGCAACGCCCGCCGCCGTGGCGCGTCTTGTTGGAACAGCCGCCCCAGACAGAAGCCCAGCGCCGTGACGCCGACCCAGGGAATGAGGACATAGGAAATCAGCACCACATGCCGCCCGTCATTGAAGACGATGCCGGGCGCATGCAGGAGGGACCATAAAGGCGCGAGCGCACCGAACGTGCCCGGAGCGATACCGTCGAGCAGATTGTGGCCCGCGATCAGAACCAGCCCGAACGCCGCGATGGCCGGAAGCGGCAACCAGATCAATCCCGCCAGCACGATCATCGCCCAGCCCAGCGCCCACAGCACCGTGATGATGGTGGTCTGATAGTCGATGTTGAATTGCAGGGCGAAGCGCATCACCGTCAATTCCAGAAAGATCAGCCAGATACCGCGGCTTACCAGATAGCGGCTCAACTCTGCCTTCGATTTCTTCGCCAGCGACAGTGCGGCGCCCGTGCCGGTGAGAAGAAAGAAGGCGGGCGCGCACAGATGCGTGATCCAGCGCGTGAAGAAGAGGGCGGGTGTGGTCGTGGCCATCGCAGTGGGATCGGCAGCCAGATCGCCGAAGAAATCGCGTGTGTGATCCAGCGCCATCAGCACGATGACCAAACCCCGGACCAGGTCGACCGACTCGATGCGCGGGCGTCCGGTCGTCGGGGTCATGGCGGCGTCAGGTCCGTTTCAACATTTTGGGCAGGGAATTGCCCAGCACCGCCAGAAGATCGGGGCCATAAGAGGCCGAGTTGTTTTCGAATTCCGCCTGGGTGATGGCGTCGCCGCCCTGACGTCCGAACAGTACCACTTCGTCATTCAGAGCGATTTTGTCCTGATCGCCGGTCACATCCACCATCAAGGTGTTCATGGTGACGCGCCCAACCAGCGGATAACGTTTGCCGCCGATCAGGACCTGCGTGTTGTTCTTGCCTTCATTGGCGAAGGCGGGCTGGTTGGCATGCGACAGGCTGCGGCGATAGCCGTCGGAATAGCCGATGGGAATGTTGGCGAGCCAGGATTCGCGCGTGAGGCGATAGGTGCGGTCATACGCGACGGTTTCGTCGGCGGGGAAATGATTGACCGCCGCGACCCGCGATTTGATCGTGATGGTGGGGCGGAAGCGGGGCAGGAAATCGGCGCTGGTGTCGCCATACAGCGCGCCGCCCACCCGCACCATGTCCAGCCGTGTTTGAGGATGATGCAGGGTGGCGAAAGTGTTGGCGGTGTGGCGCACCAGCGGTCCGGGCGGCAATCCATTCGCCTTCAGCCAGTCGGTGTCCTGATTGAAGCGGGCAAGCTGGCGAAGAATATCGTCCTTATCCTCGGTGGGATAATGCGTCATCAATCCCACGATGCGCAGCGGCGTGGTCTGCAAGATCGCCGCCGCGTCCTTCTTGCCGTAATCGGTCTTCAGCTCGACGCCGTTGCGGCTCATGCCGTCGCTGTTCAGGCACAGATGAATGTGCAGCGGGTGATTGGCATCCTTGCGGCGCCAGCTTTCCGCGATGCGCCGGGCGACGGCGGGATTGCCCATCAACTCTTCGACATTCAATGCGAAGGCGTCTTCGATTTCGTCCAAGGTGCCGGTGCGCACCCGGATCAGCCGCCCGCGAAAGCCCATCTGACGGGCCACGCGCGCTTCCTCATTGCTGGTGAAGCCGATCACGGTGATGCCGCTTTTCAAGACCGATGGCATCAACAGATCGAGGCCGTTGCCATAGGCGTCGGCTTTCATGATGGCGCATAGAATCGAACCGCCCGCCAGGATGCTTCGTACTTCGGCGATATTGTGCTCGAAGGCGGCGGCGTCGATTTCCATCCAGGCGTTGCGGCGCGGCGCCGTGTCGGGGCGCATGTCGAAATTGCGGGTGGAAAGAACCGGGACGGCCCGGGCCGCACCGGGTGGGCCTAGCGCAAACGCGGCCGCTCCGGCGGCGATGAGCGAGCGGCGGTTGATCGGCATGGCGTTCCTTCCAGAGACCGGTGGTGTGGTGCTCATTGTTGGAGCGTGAACATCGCGCCCGCTTCGCGGCCGATCCCGCGATCGCGTCCGTAAACGGAGAAGGGGCTGGCCTCTTGCGACTGCGCGGCCTGGGCGCGGGTGACGGAGATCAGCGTGATGTCGAACACCAGCGCCTGGCCGGGCGGCACGGAGCCATCCGATGTGCCTTTGCTGCCGAACGCCAATTCCGGCGGAATGACCAGCTCCCAGCGGTCGCCCGCCTGCATCAGTTGCAGCGCTTCGTTCAAGCCGCGCAAGACATTGCTCACCATCAGGGCGGCGGGCAGGTCGGCGGTGGCGGTGTCCACCACCTTGGAATTGATCAGGCGCGTGCTGTAGCTGATCTGGACCGTGTCGGCCTGGGTGGGATGGGTGCCGAAGCCGCTGCGCAGGATGCGATATTGCAATCCGCTTGACGTCACCCGCACGCCGGGCTTGTGCGCGTTGGCGGTGAGGAAGGCATGGTTGGCGGCGGCACTCAACGTCTCGTCCGCAGCCTGCGCCGGGACGAACATCAAAAGCGTGAGAAAGACGGCGGTGAAGATTCTGGTCATGGCCGGGTTATAGCATTCCCGTTGCGTCAGGGATTGTTCCAGGGAAAGCCTGTCGCCAATGTCATCTGGTCGTTGACCGGATAGACCCGGGGATAAAAGCCGGTATGCGGCACTTCCCCCGCTTTCACTTTCACCAACTGATTGTCCATCTCGCGCAGGTCTTTCATCGCCAGCCAGGGCGCCAGGATGCCGCCATCCTTGCGGCAGCAATGGGCGGTCCAAAGAATGGTGTCGCCGGGAATGGTGGCGAGCAGGCGCTGGGCCGTGGCGTGATAGGCCGACATGCTGGCGCCGGGTGAGAAAGCATAGAGCGTGGTGGGGTAGATATAGTCGCCGGTGAAAAGCCGCTTCGCCGCCGGATCGTAGAGCGAGGCCGAGCTGGGCGTGTGGCCGGGCGTGTTCAGCACCGTCAGCACCCGCCCGCCCAGATCGATGGTCGCGCCCGGCTTGATCCATTCAGCGATACGGAAGCTGGGCCGCACCCGCTTGTCGGCGATGCCGGAAAATTCATAGCGCTTGGGCGTGAACAATCCGTCCTTCATGTCGGCGCGCGTCTCAGGCACATCGATCATGGCGACATGGTCGAACGGCGCGATGCCGCCCAGATGGTCGAAATGCAGATGCGAGACCATCACCGTCACCGGCAGACTGGTGAGGGATTTGATCACCGGGCTGATGTCGCGGGTGCCGGACCCGGAATCGAACAGCAGCGCGCGGGTCTCGCCCACGATCAGATAGGCATAATTCTGCTGGTAATAGCGCGGCTCACCAATCGCGAATGTGTTCTGGCCGATTTCCTCGACCGAGAAATAATCACCCACCATATGGCCCTTTTGCAGGGGCGGGGTCTTGGGGTCCACAATGGTGTGGTGGCTGATATAGGGCGCGACTTCCAGATTGACGTAAGGCGCATAGGCCGCCGCCAGCACGACAACCGCCAATATGGCGACCGCGATGAATGTCAGCGTCCGGACCATGCAATCTCTCCCCAAAGCCGGCGCATCTAACGAAGAAACGGGTGCGTTGGCAAAGCCGATGCTTGCGCCTATCGTCACCGGCGCGGGCATATCCGCGTCTTGTCGGGGGATAGGCATGACGGAGCGGCAGCAGACATCGGGCCTTGGGATCTATCTGCTGCTGGTTTTGCTGCTCAGCAGCATTTTCTATGCCTTGATCATCCGGGCCGGGCATATCGCGGCGGGCGGCGGCCACTATGTCGAAGTTCTGATGTGGTGCCCCGCGATTGCGGCGCTTCTCACGCTCGCATTCCGGGGGCTGGGTACGTCTTCGCTGGGCCTGTCACGGGTCGGGGGAAAATTCGCGCTCGCCGGATATCTCATCCCGCTGAGCTATGCGCTTGTCGGCTATACCGTCGTCTGGGGCTGGGGATTGGGCATCTTCCCCGATCACGTCGCCATTGCTTCCATCGCCGCCCGGCTGGGCTGGCAATCGACCGAGCCCGCGTCTTTCGTGCCGCTCTATTTTCTCCTGACCGCCACCACCGGCATGATCGGCGCCAGCGCCCGTGCGCTGGGTGAAGAGATCGGCTGGCGTGGCTTCATGGCGCCGCGACTGGTGGCCCGCTACGGCTTCACCGGCGGCGCGGTGCTGGGCGGCCTCATCTGGGCGGCCTGGCATCTGCCACTGCTGTTGTTCGCGGATTATCACAGCGCGACACCCTGGTGGTTCGCGATGACGTGTTTCGTGTTGATGGTGGTGGGATCGAGCGTGATCCTGACCTGGCTCAGGCTGCGCTCGGACAGTGTGTGGCCCTGCGTGCTCTGTCACGCCAGCCACAATGTCTTCAGAGCTTCTTCACGCCCCTGACCGGCGCGCGCGGCTCCGTCACTGCTTACATGATCGACGAATTCGGCATCGCGATGGTGGTGACGATTCTGGCGACCGCGATCCTGTGCTGGCGGTTGCGCGACCGCGTCAGGATTGTTTCTCTTTAAGATAGGTTCCGAACCAGTCCAGCACCCGGCCGCGCAGATTTTCCAGATCGGCCGGTTTGTGGAAGCGGTGGCCTTCGCCTTCATAGATCACCAGCTTGACCGGCGTGCCGATGGTGTGAAGCGCATGCCAATATTCCAAGGATTGCGGCGCGGGGCATTCGACATCGCGCTCGCCGACATAGGCGAGGGTGGGTGTTTTGGCGCCTTTGATGAATTCGATGGGCGAGGCGGCGCGATAGACCGCAGGGTCGTCATAGACAGAGGCGCCGAAGAACGGGATCATCCATTTGTCGATGCCGTTCTGGCCGTAATAGCTGGTCCAGTTGGCGATGCCTGCGCCCGCCACGATGGCGGCAAAGCGGCGGGTCTGGGTGTTGGCCCACATGCTCATCCAGCCGCCATAGGAATGGCCGTACAGACCCAACCGGGCGTCATCCACCGGTGCGATCTTTTCTACCGCATCGATGCCCGCCAGAATGTCGCGCAGATCACCGCGCCCGAAATCGCGGATATTGGCGCGGGTGAACGCATCGCCCTGACCGTAAGAGCCGCGTGGGTTGGGATAGAAGACAAAATAGCCGCGCTCGACAAAGGGCCCGACAAAATCAAAGCCGGTGCCGCGCTGGCCGCCCGATGCGATATAGCGCGGGCGCGAGGCCGAAGACGGGCCGCCATGCACGATGGTGATCATGGGATGTTTGCCGGGCGCGATCTTCAGCGGTTTGACCAGCCAACCCTGAACATCGAAGCCGTCATTCTTCCAGCGCACACTTTCCGCTGCCACCATCGCGGGCTGGTTCGCATTCTCGCGCGTTATGGGCGCCAGCGCGGGCAGTTTGCCGCGGGCGATTTCCGGGGCATGGGTGAAATCCTGCTGAATGGTGGCGGCGATGCTGCCATCGGCGCTGAAGGTAATGGGGCCGTTGAAGGTCTGACTGCTGGTCGTGACCGGCGCGGACCAATCGATGTGCACGGATTTGCCAGCAGGATCGATGGTGACGGCGGCGGCGCGGTCGCCGACCAGGGCGCTGCCGGCCAGCTTGCTGCCGCGCCAATCGATGCCCAGGAAGGTGCCCTTGTATTTCGGCGTCACATCCATGGGCGTGCCGCCGGACAGTGCCACAATATAAACATCGCCGCCGATGGCGCCCCAATCGCTCATCAGCCCACCGATAAAGGCGACGCTTTTGCCGTCGGGCGACACGCGCGGCATGTTCATCTGCATCTTGGGTGCGGCGATCACGCGCGCCGCGCCACTGGACGCGTCGATGTAATTCAACGTCGCGATCCACCAATTGTTATCGCCATTGCCCTTGGCAGTGGTGGCGGCGAAACCTTTGCCGTCCGGGGTCCAGCTATATTCATAGACATAAGTATCGGCGGGTGAGATTTGTTTCGCGTCGCCGCCGGCCGCGGGAAGGATGGTGATGCGCTGCTCGTCTTCGCTGGCGCCGATCTCACCGACTTGGGCGGCGGCGGCTTCGACCGCGCCGGTTTTCTTGCGCGCACCGAGCGTGGCCAGGATCGCGATGCGCGCGCCATCGGGCGAAAAGCGCGGCGTGTTGGCGATACCTTTGATCACGGTCAATGTTTTGGCCGTGTTGGCCGCGGCGCTGAACAAACTCGTTTGATGCGCCTTGTCGTCGGCGCCAAGGAAAATCAGCGCATCATTCTTGGGCGACCAGGTGAGGCCGGAATAGCGGCATTGTTTGCAAGGATCGTAATGGGCGATCACTTTGCCGCCCGCATCGCGCACCGTGATCACGCCATGCGGCTCCTCCGCCTGGCCGCCGGGATCGTGGCTTTCCACCGTCGCGGTCTTGCCGCCATCGGGCGACAATGCCAGATCGCTAAAATTGTGGATCGGCGCCGCAAGGGCAGGCGTGGACAACAGCAGTGCGATGGCGATTGGCAGGGATTTGCGCATGTCCGACCCCGTTTTGTGCATCGGCGCGAGACCGCGGCCGTTGGGCGCACTATAGGCGGCGGCGTTGCGTCCAACAATGCGGGCGCTGATTGACTTGGGCGATCATTGCCGCATCATCGCCCGATCTACCAAGGCGAGGGGCAGCCCATGACGAACACCAATTCTCCGTCCGATTCCAATTCCGGCGTCAGCCGTCGTGCGCTGCTGGCCGGGGCGGGTGCGGGATCGGCTGCGCTGCTGCTGGCGCAAAATGGCGCACGCGCACAAGGCGCGCCGGGCCGGCCCATCGTGTTCGCGCATGTCACGGTCGCCACCCCCGACCGAATCTGGGATGACGCGGCGTTGGCGGTGGTGAATGACAAGATCGCCGCCATCGGGCCCGCCAGCGAAGTACTGCCGCAATATGCCAATGCGGAAATCTATGACGGGCGCGGCAAGGCGGTGCTGCCGGGTCTGATCAATTGTCACGCCCATCTGCGCGACGTCGCCGCGCGCGGCTTCAATGAAGATTTCGGTTTTCCCAATTCGGCCAAACTGGCGCTCAGGCCCGAAAGCCTGTTGTCGGCGGATGACAAGGCGCTGGTCGCCACCATCGGTGCGCTGGAAGCGATCCGGACCGGCACCACCACCTTGACCGAATATGCCAGCGAGATCGCGCCCTATGCCTCGAACCTGGCGCGGTCGGGTCTGCGCATGGTCTTTGCGGAATCCATCGCCGACAGTTCGAATGTGCCCGGACCCTTGTCGCCGGAAGGCGCCGCCAATGCGCCCACGCCCGCTTTCTCGGCAGCGCGGCGCGACGAAGGCATGAAGCGCATCGCCGATCTTTATTCGGCCTGGCACGGCAAGGAAAATGGCCGCATCAATGTGTTTCCGACCGCGGCGCTGGCCGAAACCTCCTCGCCCGAAATGTTGAAGGCGGTACATGACTTCGCGGAAAAGCACGATCTGCATTATTCCATCCATCTGTCGCAGAGCCGCGCCGAAGTCGCCTTCATGAAGAAGCATCACGGCATGAGCCCGCCGATGTTCCTGGACAAGGCAGGCTTTCTGGGCCCGCGTTTGTTTGCGGCGCATTGCCGGTATGTGGACGAGGCCGATATCGCATTGCTGGGCCGCACCCGCACCGTGATCTCGCATCAAGCGGCGATGGCGGCCAATCGCGGCGTCATTCCGCCCATTCCCGCCTTGCGCGCGGCGGGCGCGCCGATTGCATACGGCACCGACAACAACACCAACGATCTGTTCGAAGTGATGCGGGTGGCGATGCTGACCGAACGCATCCGGCGTGATGACGATTTCCCCGGCTTGCATCCGCAACCCGAAGACGCGCTGGAAGATGCCACCCATGGCGGCGCGCGGGCGCTGGGCCTGGATAAGATCACGGGATCGCTGGCAGTCGGCATGAAGGCGGATCTGATCGTGCTGGACACCCAGCGGGCCCATCTGGTCCCGGCGGGGCGCATTCTGTCGGCCTGGATTCACAATGGTCAGCCGTCCGACATTGAAAGCTCGATGATCGATGGCCGCTTCGTGATGCGCGACCGCAAGGTGCTGACCCTGGACGAAGCCACACTGATTGCCGAAGCCGACAAGCTGGGCAAGCGCATCTGGGCCCAGGTCAAGGCCAAGGGGCCGGTTCCGATTCCGGGCCATCCCAACCTTTGAACTGCGGATTGTCGGGTTCGGCTTCAGGTCTTTGAAACGATTGCCGCC
>DASYDX010000218.1:0-1699 GCA_036499345.1 Rhizomicrobium sp. | reverse complement strand
CCCCGCCCTTCCAGAATGCGGCGCGTATCGGGCGACAGCGTGAACGGTTCCAGCATGATGGTGTCGGGCATCCATTGTTCGTGGATGCGCGGCGCATCGATCGCCTGCTGCACATCCATGCCGTAATCGACCATGTTGACGATCGCCTGCACGACGGTGGTGATGATGGTCGAACCGCCGGGGCTGCCGATCACCGCCGCCACCTTGCCGTTCTTGGTCAGAATGGTGGGGCTCATCGAACTCAGCGGCGTCTTGCCCGGCGCGATGGCGTTGGCGCTGCCTTCGACCAGACCGAACTGATTGGGCACGCCGGGCTTGGCGGCGAAATCGTCCATCTCATTGTTCATCAGAATGCCGGTCGCGCCCGCCACGCGGTGGGTGCCGAACCAGCTGTTCAAGGTATAGGTCACCGACACCGCATTGCCCTTGGCGTCCGCGACACTGAAATGGGTGGTGTTGTGACCTTCGGAAGGCGCCGCCGCCGGGCCCAGAGTGGATGACGGCGTCGCCTTCACCGGATCGATGCTGGCGCGCAGCTTGGCCGCATAGGCGGGATCGATCAATTCGGCGATGGGATTGTTCACGAACGCCGGATCGCCCAGCTTGTTGTTGCGGTCGACATAGACGCGGCGCAAGGTTTCGGCCAGCACATGAATCTGATCCGCCGAATGAAAGCCCATCGCGGCCAGGTCGTAACCCGACAACACATTCAACGCTTCGCAGATCGAAACACCCGCCGATGACGGCGGCGGGGCGGAGATGACGTGATAGCCGCGATAATCGCATTCCACCGGCTTCAACTCGCGCACTTTATAGCCCGCGAAATCCGCGCGGGTGAGAATGCCGCCGCCCTTGGCCGACACATCCGCAATCGCCGCCCCGATGGGCCCGCGATAAAAGGCATCCGGCCCCTTGGCGGAAATCAGTGCAAGAGTCTTCGCCAGATCGGCCTGCACCAGCCGGTCGCCTTTGGTCAGCGGTTCGCCCTTGGGCTGAAAGATCTTGCGCGCGATGGGATCGCGGGCCAGCGCCTCGCCGTCCAGCACCATCGCGCCCGCATCGCTTTGGCCCAGGATGAAGCCGCTCTTGGCCAGCTTGATCGCGGGCGCCAGCAACGCGGCGCGCGACATGGTGCCGTATTTGGCGCGCGCCGTTTCCATGCCCATCACGGTGCCGGGAATGCCGGTCGCCTTCCAACTGTCGAGCGACAGGCCGGGAATGACATTGCCCTGCGCGTCTTGGAACATGGTGGCCGTGGCCGCCGCCGGGGCTTTCTCACGGAAGTCGAAGAAGGTGGAACGGCCATCCGCCAGATGAATGGTCATGAAGCCGCCGCCGCCGATATTGCCCGCCTGGGGATAAACCACCGCCAGCGCATACCCCACCGCCACCGCCGCATCGATGGCGTTGCCGCCGCGCCGCATCACATCGGCCCCGACCGCGGACGCCAGATGCTGGGCGCTGACCACCATGCCGCCCGACCCCGCCACCGGCTCCGGCGACGCCGCCAGTGCGGGCGTTGAAAAGACGGCAAGCAGCAGCATCGACTTCAAAGCGCGCATCGGAATCCCCACGGTTCAACCCGGCCAGTTTGCGGCATTTGCGGACGATTTCCCAATGCAATTATGGGATGGCCAGGACGCGGCCTTGAGAGGGCTGAAACCCAACCGCCAGACAAGATCGCTTGCCGCCGAAATCG
>DASYDX010000217.1:0-3133 GCA_036499345.1 Rhizomicrobium sp. | reverse complement strand
CGCGCGCGTCGGCGGCGATCCCCGTGTTCTTCTCCGCATGCCGCCCCCAATGGCAGCCATGACGGACAGAACGGTCCCGGCGATATTTAAGCAGTGGTGGGCGTTGTCAAGAGCGGCCGCGCGTCGGCTCGGATCGTGAAGCCGCTGTCACTCTTCCAGCGGCGTCATCCGATAGGTCACCCGGCGCATCCGGTAGATGGTGATGTGCACCTTCTTGCCGCGCGAATAATTGAAGCCCGTGATCTCATCCACCGGCACCGCATCGGACTGAAGCTCGGCCAGATGGGCCAGGAAAGCGGGACGCTGGAAATCATCCACCAGCGCCAGTCCGCCCTGGTCCGCACCCTGTTTGGCCGCGCCCGGACCATCGGTGAGATTGAGATCGGCGCCCAGCGCGAACACCAGGCTGGGCTCTTGAAACCCCGCCGCAGCGGGTGCCGGATCGCCGGGCCTGCTGTCCCGCGCCACCAGCGTGGCCAGTCTTTCGCTCACCCACAGATCGGTGAGATGCGGCCCCGCGCCCGCCGTCAGGGTCGGCACGAAAATCGCGAAGGCCAGCAGCGACAGCGCGAATGCGATCAGCCGCGCGCCCGTTGCCGCCATGATCAGCGCACCCAGCCCGATCAAACCGCCGACCACGACATAGGCAATGAGCGGCACGATGATGCCTTCGCCATACATATGCGGCAGCAGGATCGGCGCGGCGACAAAGCCCGCCAGCCCCACCAGAAATTGCACCGAAGAAATATAGGGCAGCACGCGGCGCCACAGCGGCAACACGGTCTCGCGCGGGTTCAGCAGCCACAGCGCCGCCAGTACCGCCAGCGCCGGATAGGCGGGCAGCACATATTGCGGCAGCTTGGTCGGCACGATTTCGCACACCAGCCACCAGGCGGCGGCCCAGGCGAGCAGAAACCGGATCGCGGGGGCTTTGGTGCGGGTCAGGCCAAGCCCGATGGCGGGCAGCACGAACAGAATGCCCGGCCAGAACGCAACGGTGGAGGCGATGAGATTGTAGCCCGGCGGCTGGCCGTGACTTTCCTGTCCGCCCGCCAGCTTGCCCGCAAAATCATGGCCCAGCGATTGCTGGAAGAAAGAGCCATGGCTTTCCACCCAGATCGCCACCATCCAGGGCGCCACCACCAGAAACGTCAGCGCCAGGCCCCAAAGCGGGCGGGTCATTTTCAGCCAGCCCAGATGCGCGGTCCATGATGGCGCGGGCTCGCTCATGGCCTTCGCCGCGCGATACGCATCCCACCAATCCCAGACGAACAAGACCAGAATCGCCGCAACAGCGACACCAAGCACCACAGGCCCTTTGATCAACACCGCGGCCGCAAAGCTGGCCCAGCCCAGAAGCGCAAGCCGGAACGAGGCTGTGCCCTCGCCATGCGCCGCGCGATAGATGCGCATCAGGACCGCCATCGCGCCCAAGGTCGTGCCCAGCAGCACCGCATCGGTGGTGGCGATGGTGGCTTCCGCCGTCAGCAAGGTGGTGAAGCCGAGGAACAGCGCCGCCAGCAATCCGGCTTCACCGCCAAAGGCCGAGCCGATCCAGAAAGTCAGCCACACCGCCGCGATGGCGCCGAACAGCGACGGCAGGCGATAGGTCCAGATCCGGCTATGATCGCCTTCGATATTCTCGATATGGCCCGCCACCGCCGTGGCGGCGGCTTGGGCCCAATAAATGCCCACCGGCTTTTTGTAGCGGGGCTCGTTGCCGAAGCGGATATCGATGAAGTTTCCACTGTCCAGCATCTGATGCGAGGATTGGGCGAAGCGGCTTTCGTCGCGATCCAGCGCGGGCAGGCTCAATATCCCAGGCAGCCACAGCCCCAGGCACAGCAACGCCAGCAGCGGATAGGCGAATCGCGTCAATCCATGGCGGATTCGCGCCGCCCCAGGCGGGATGGATGGCGGGATGGACGGCGGTATCGCTGCCGAAAGGGCGTCACGCATGGGGTTTTGCCCTGTTTCTTGGACCCGCCGGGACCTGTATAAGGCCCGCCACGTCTGGGAGCCTCGCCGGCTCTCTTTTTAGCGAAATGCCTGGATTTTGGGAAACCCGATGACGGTCTCGGTGGTAGTGCCGGTCAAGGATGAAGTGGACAATGTCGCGAGCCTGGCCCGCGAGATCGCGGCCGCGCTGGCGCAAGAGCTGTCCTACGAGATCCTGTTCGTCGATGACGGCTCGACCGATGGCACCGTGCAGAAATTGACCGCGCTCAAAAGCGAGATCGCCCATTTCCGCCCCCTGCGTCATGACCGCAATCTGGGCCAAAGCCGGGGCTTGGCCACGGGCATCGCCGCCGCCAAAGGCGAGATCATCGTCACCCTGGATGGCGACGGCCAGAACGATCCCGCCGATATTCCCAATCTGCTGGCCAAGCTGCGCGCCGACCCGGCGCTGAGCATGGTGTCGGGCGTGCGCGTCAAGCGCCAAGACAACGCCAGCCGCCGCTTCGCCTCGCGGCTGGGCAACCGGTTCCGCAACGCCATGCTGGGCGACGGCGCCACCGATACCGGTTGCGGCATCAAGGCCTTCTATCGCGCTGCCTTTCTGGAGCTGCCCTATTTCGACCATATGCATCGCTATCTGATCGCGTTGATGCAGCGCCATGGCCACCAGGTCGGGTTTCAACCCGTCAATCACCGGCCTCGCATGACGGGCCGTTCCAAATACACGAATTTCGGCCGTCTGCTGGTCAGCATTCACGACATGCTGGGCGTGCGTTGGTTGCAGCGGCGCCATGGCGGACGCACCAAAGTCGAGGAGCTTTGACATGTTCTTCGGATACCTCGCACATCTTTACGCCAATGCCGCCGCGCATCCTTATGACGTGGCGTGGAATGTCATCGGTTTTGGCGGTCAGGCGATTTTCGGCGTGCGGTTTCTGATCCAATGGTTCCGCAGCGAACAGGAAGGCCACAGCGTCATTCCGATCACCTTCTGGTATTGCAGTTTGATCGGCGCCTTGTTCAGCCTGGCCTATGCCGTGCATCAGCAGGCCTGGGCGTTGGTGATGGGCCAGGCCCTGCCCTTGCCCATCTATGCCCGCAATATCTGGATGATCTATCGCGACCGGGTACGCGCGACCGCGGCCTGACGCACGGGCGGCGCTTTTTTCTTCGC
>DASYDX010000216.1:0-4584 GCA_036499345.1 Rhizomicrobium sp. | reverse complement strand
CGCCGCCGGACGCGGCCGGGACGCCGGGCTGATCGCCGTCGCGGGCATGGTGCTGGGCAATGGGTTGATCACCTTGCCGCTCAGCCGGCTGGCCTATCGCTGGGCCAAGGCGCGGAATGCGCGCGCATTCGCGATGCTGGCCTTCTGGTGCACCCTGGCCAGTGTCGGCAATCTGATCGACTATGTTCCCATCCGCACCTTCACGATGGAAAGCGATATGGGCTCAGTGCGCAAAGCATTCGACTGGTCGCCCTGGACCATCATGATCGTGCTGGGCATCCCCACCCTCATCATTCTGGGCGATTTTCTGCTGCGCATCGTGCCCGCCACCATGGCGTGGCTATTTCCCGGCAATCCCGCGCGGCGCATCGGCATCGCCGTTCTCGCCATGGCCGCGCTGTTCGGCTTTTACGGTATGGTGGGCTTTCTGGAAGGCGGCCCGGTCGCGCGGCTTCTGTCGCAGCTTTCGCTGTTCGCCGTCATTCCGGCGGCAAGCCTGCTTCAGATCGCGCTTCTCAAACGGCGCTGATATCCACCGCCGCGCGCGCGTATCCCCTCACACATGCATATGGAAAACCTTGCTCACGATGATCCAGATGCCATCCAGTTGCGCCAGGTTCAGATAGTCGGTGTACAGGGGCTTGCCCGCACGGCTGATATCCAGCCGCACATTGGCGGCGGTGCCCGTGACATCGACGCGGGTAAAGCGCGCTTCCAGATCCGGCGCCGGACCGACTTTGTCGCGCGCATCGTAAAGCTTCTGCATATCGGGCCCCAGAAACTTGCCGCCCAGATAACCGAAGAGATTGGCCTGCTCATGGAACGCGCGGCTGGTGACGGCGCCGCTGCCGGTGCGGCCACCCTCGATATAGGCGCTCACGGCACTGACGATGGCGTCATATTCGGCGACGGAATTTTTTTCCATGGGCAAACCTCATCTCTGTTGCAGACCGTCATAATAAGACCTCGCTTACCCAGCAATTAGCCGCTAAAATCGGATTGAATTCATATCGGTCATTCATCAATGCGGCGGGACGAGCTGGCCGATCTTCTGGCCTTCGCGGCGGTGGCGGAAGAACAGAGCTTCACGCGCGCCGCCGCACGGCTGGGCACATCGCAATCGGCGCTCAGCCATACCGTCAAACGGCTGGAAGCGCGGCTGGGCCTGCGCCTTCTCGCCCGCACCACACGCCGCGTCGCCGCCACCGAGGCGGGCGAACGGCTGATGGCGACCTTGCGCCCCGCCTTCGACGACATCGACGCGCGGCTGGCGGCACTCACAGCCTTGCGCGAGAAGCCTGCGGGCACCATTCGCATCACCAGCGTCGCGCATGCGGCGGAAACCGTGTTGCTGCCGATGCTGAACAAGCTTCTACCCCGCTATCCCGACATCCATGTGGAGTTGAACGTCGATTACGGCCTTACCGACATCGTGAAGGACCGCTTCGATGCAGGCGTGCGGCTGGGCGAACAGGTCGCCAAGGACATGATCGCGGTTCCCATCGGCCCGCCCATGCGTATGGCGGTGGTGGGCGCGCCCAGCTATTTCGCCAGGCATGGCATTCCCAAAGCGCCGCGCGATCTGGCCAGCCACATCTGCATCAATATGCGCCTGCCCACCCGTGGCGGACTTTATGTCTGGGAGTTCGAAAAGGGCGCGCGCAAACGCAATATCCGCGTCGAAGGCCAGTTGGTGCTCAACACGTCCAGCCTGATCGTGAAGGCGGCGCTGGGCGGCCAGGGTCTGGCGTCCTTGCCATCGCAGATCGTGGATGGTGAAATCGCACGCGGCCGCTTGAAGCGGGTGCTGGCCGATTGGTGCCCACCCTTCCCCGGCTATCACCTCTATTATCCCAGCCGCCGGCAACAATCGCCCGCATTGCGCCTGATAATCGACGCGCTGCGCTATCGGCCCTGAACCAAAGGACAACGCTCTTGAAGACGCTTATTGCCGCCCTGGCCATCTTTCTCACCCTTTCAGCCGCATCTCATGCCGCCGAGCCGGTGAAGATCGCCTTTGTCGATACCGGCAATACCGGCCGCAGCGTCACCGCCGAGGCATTGGCGCAAACCCATATCGGCAAGGATCACCTTTCTATCGCCGTGATCTCCCGCGCCCTGGATCAGGACCCTTATGCTATCACGCCCGAAGCCAATGCCCAGGCGCTGCTCGGTGAACGCGGCATCGATGTTTCGGCCCATCGCTCGACGCAACTCACCGAAAATGATGTGCGCCATTCCGATCTGATCCTGACCATGACGGCGGCGCACAAACAGAAATTGATCGCGCAATTCCCCGATGCCAAATCCAAGACCTTTACCCTGGCCGAATATGCGGCGGGTCAGACCAAGGATGTCGAAGACGCTTTCGGCAAAGACATGGCCTTTTACCGCGCCATGATCGCCCAGGTGGATTCGTATATCGGCCCCGCGCTCGCCAAAGCTGCCGCGCTGCAAAAGCGCGATTGAGCATGGCCGTCCGGCGGGCCAAAGATTTGGCCCTTACCGGCGGCACACGCCAATGCGTTTCAATTCCCGGCTTTGCCCGTCAGGAACAGGTCCAGATTTCCGTCGGACCAGGCCTGGTTCATCGTCGAGGAAATTGCCGCATTCATTTGCTGATCGATGGCGTCGCCGCCGGGCACCGCCATGATCCGTTCCTCGGAGCTGGATCGATAGACATTCGTATAGGTCCGGCCCGCACGCATGCCATCGACCGCGATCACGGTCGCCGCATTTTGCGCGCCCGACCAGAAGCCGGTTTCGATTTCGAATTTGAAAGACCGCAACCGGTAGACCGCCGTGGCATCCGCAGCGCCCTGGTCCGACACGATGGAATAGCCCTTTGTGGTCAATCCCAGCCGCAGATTTCTTTCGATCTCCGCATCCAAGGTCGGCGCGCTGATCTTGGCGCCCACGGTCGCCACCGACCGGTGCCCCACCGTCGCGTCATCGCGTTCGTCGCTGAAACGGAAAAAGACCTTGGTGCCCTCACCGATGGTGCTGGCCTGCGGCGGCGTAAGCGGCGCGATTTTCACATCATGCGGCGTCCAGGCGCAGCCGCCCAGAAGCAATGCGAGCGCTATGGCTGATATCGTTTTCATATTCCCCACCCCTTTTGATCCGGTTTTCTATCGCCGCCGCAACTGCCGGTCGATAGGCCTGCAACCCAAATTGAGCGGTCAAATGCCGGTTTGCTTAATGTCCCTGCGCGCTATGCGCCTATTGGATAGGCACGCGCTTTGCCGGTTTTAACCAACAGGGACCGGAGCGGACAAAAGGGCGCGTTACGTCTTGGCCAACGCCGCGGCGACGGCCTTGCCGATCTCATCCGGCGGCACTTCGCCCCGCCAGTTCTTGATCACTTTGCCATCGGGCCCGATCAGGAACAACGCGGGCAGGCCCAGCACACCGCCAAAGGATTTGCCCAGCGCGACATCGCCCATCACCAGCGGATAGTTGAAGGGATGTTTGGCCGCGACCTCTTTCGCGCTGGCGGCGTCGTCATCCATCGACACGCCCACAATCTCCAGCTTGCCCGCATGCTGCGTCTTCAGCGCAATCAGATGCGGAATCTCGATCAGACAGGGCGGGCACCAACTCGCCCAGAAATCCACCAGCACGAATTTTCCGCGCAGCGCCTTCAACGACACCGGCTTGCCCGCAAGATCGGGCCTGACGAAAGACGGCGCTACACTGCCCGGCGGCAACGGCACCGCCTGTGCCGGAGCAGCGCCGAACAGCGACAGCGCCAGAATTACCAACAGCGCGCGCTTAGCCATGGGTGGTGGGATAGCCTTTTTCGGCCCAGTCGGCGCCGAAATTCTCCGCGATATACAGCACTTTCAGATTCTTGAAGCCGAGCTCGGTCAGGGTCTTCCAGGCGCCCGCAACATTGGGGCAACGCGTCCAGGGGCAGCAGCCGCAATAGATCACCAGCGGCTTGTCCTTGTCGAAGGACGTCGCCGCCTGCTTCAGCGACGCGACGCCTTCGGCCTTGCCGGTCGGGCCCGCATAGATCGAGCCGGGAATATGGGCTTCGTCGTACATCACCTTGAAACCCACCTGCACCAATTGCGGCGTCTCGCCCCGCTGCAATTGCGCGGCAAGATCGGCGGGTTGAATCAACGCGGTTTGCGGAATGGTCGGCGCGCTGCCCGATTGCGCCATCACGGGCGCGGCAAAACTCAGCAGCAGAAGAAACACAGCGCCCAAAGACCGGATCATCATTGCACCTCTTGCGTTGACAGCTAAAAGACTATCAATTTACTCGTCTTTCACAAGAGGCGAGATGCCGCGCAAAATACGCGCGCGCCTCTGTTGAATGGAACAGCATAGGAGCCTGTCATGAGCGAACGCGCCCGTTTCTTTGTCGAAAACTGGATCACGCAATATGTACGGGCCGACAAGGACGAACATCCCCTGCATCTGTTCGAATCCCGCGCCGACGCTATCGCCTGCGTGCATTCGGCCATGGCCGAAGGCATTTCACGGCTGGAGTTGCGCGAGGAATATAGCGATCTGGTGTTCCATATCGCCGCGGCACGCTATCGCCAGGCCGCCACGTTCATCCCGCCATCCGCC
>DASYDX010000215.1:0-13835 GCA_036499345.1 Rhizomicrobium sp. | reverse complement strand
AACCTGCCGGAAAGCGCGGCGCTGGTGGGCATTCTGCCGACCGACGATCATACCGTGCATCAGGCAGCCCAGGCGTTCGCTTTGCTGGGTGCCAAGCGGGTGCTGTTCAAAGGTGGCCACGATACCGGCGCGACGGTGCGTGATATTCTGACCGATGCGGACGCGCCATCTTTTGTCTTGGAAGCGCCGCGCCAGCAGACCCGTCACACCCATGGCACGGGCTGCACGCTATCGACTGCGATTGCGTGCGGTTTGGCGAAAGGCTTGGCGATGAAAGAGGCGGTGCGTCAAGCGCACGCCTTTGTGCAAAACGCGATCCGGACCGCGCCCGGTTTGGGACGCGGTCACGGACCGCTCAATTTCAATTTCTGATCCGTTTAGCGATCCCGGTCGCGCTCGCGATCGATCACATGGGCATCGCCATTCTGATCTACCACGGTGGTGCTGCCGGCAGGCGGCGCAACGACAACGGTCTTGCGCGAAGTGCCGCAACCCACAAGGAGCAAAGAAGCAAGCACGATTACGATTGGTGTGCGCATGGAATGTCTCCGCGAAATCTGTTCGCAGGAGAGAACGCGCACGCTATGCGCTAGTTCCGCCGCCTCATTTTTGCCGATATGTACGACGTTCCGGGCCGGAAACACTATTTCTTAGCGAGCCTTGGCCGTGCTCCGTCTCCCCCTCGTGCGCAGCACTGGAGGGGGAGATGCCCGTAGCAGCGCTTGCGATGCGAAGGGCAGAGGGGTCAACGTCCTACGAAAGGATCTTGCACCATGATCGTGTCGTCGCGGTCGGGGCTGGTGGACAGCAGCGCCACGGGTGCACCAATCAGCTCCTCGACCCGGCGCACATATTTGATCGCATTGGCGGGAAGCTGGGCCCAGCTGCGCGCGCCTTGGGTGGATTCGCTCCAGCCTTCCAAGGTCTCATAGACCGGCGTCAGCCGCGCCTGTGCATTGGCGGAAGCGGGCAGATGATCGAGCGTCTTGCCGTCCAGCGCATAGCCGACACAGACTTTGATTTCCTCAAACCCGTCCAGCACGTCGAGTTTGGTCAGCGCGATGCCGTCAACGCCGCCGGTAATGACGGTCTGGCGCACCAGCACGGCGTCGAACCAGCCGCAGCGGCGCTTGCGGCCGGTGACGGTGCCGAATTCGCGGCCGCGTTCGCCCAGCCTGTCGCCGATTGCGTCCTTCAATTCGGTTGGGAACGGCCCTTCGCCGACGCGGGTGGTGTAGCTTTTGACGATGCCCAGCACTGTGCCGATTTCGCGCGGACCCACGCCCGCACCCGCCGCCGCTTGTCCCGCCACTGTGTTGGAGGAGGTGACAAAGGGGTAGGTGCCGTGATCGATGTCGAGCAGCACCGCCTGGGCGCCTTCGAACAGAACGCGCTTTCCGGCCAGACGCGCTGCATGCAATTCACGCCAAGAGGAACCCAGAAAGGGCACGATCTTGGGCGCGATCTCGGCCAGCGCTTGCGCCAGGGCTTGTCCATCCGCCTCCGCATGACCGAAGCCGCGGCGCAGCACATTGTGATGCGCCAGAAGCCGTTCGATTTTGGCGGGCAGGGTGGAAAGATCAGCCAGATCGATGGCGCGCAGCGCCCGGCGTCCGACCTTGTCTTCATAAGCGGGGCCGATGCCGCGCTTGGTGGTGCCGATTTTCTGGTTCGACGCGTCTTCGCGCATCGCGTCCAGTTCGCGATGTAGCGGCAGGACCAGAACCGCATTTTCGGCCAGCACCAGAATATCGGGTGTGATCGTCAGGCCCGCCTGGCCGACACGTGCGATTTCATCCAGCAGCGACCAGGGATCGACCACCACGCCATTGCCGATGATGGACCGTTTGCCCTGCACCACGCCCGACGGCAGCAGCGACAGCTTATAGGTCTTGTCGCCCACCACGATGGTATGGCCGGCATTGTTGCCGCCCTGGAACCGCGCCACCATATCGGCGCGGTTGGACAGCCAGTCGATAATCTTGCCTTTGCCCTCGTCGCCCCATTGGGCGCCGATCACGGTCACGTTGGTCATGTATTATTCCGTACCCGGATGAGTTTTCGCACAAGCCAGGAAGGCTATGGCACGGTGACCATTTATAGCATGGGGCACGGCAAGTTAAGGGGTGTTTTGCCGCGCTTTTTGGGTTGCCCCCATCTGTCTGCCACGCGGGCAAGCCCGCTAGCAGACATCTTCCCCCGCCAATGGCTTCGCCATGCGGGGGAAGAAAGCCGGTGTTTTCGTTTTTAGTAGAACACTCCGTAATCCACCTCGATGATTTCGCCGCTGTCCTGATCGATCAGGAGGGCGTCATCGCCGACCCGGACCCAGACTGCGCCGAAGGGCGGCGGGGGCAGGTCATAGGCGCCGAAATCGTTCAGCCAATAATCCCGGGCCCAGAAGGAAATCGGAAGCGTTTCGCCCCAGGTCCAGCGATGTGAATACCAGCCCTGCGGCCGGCGATAGGACGGCGCGCGGAAGCGCCGGTCGGCACGAAAATTCTGATGGTAGTTGCGATAATTGCTGTAATCGCGGCGCTGTCCGCGTTGCCCATTGTTGAAGTCCGGACGGCGGTTGTTGTTATTGCCGAAGTCGCGGCGGTTATTGTCACGGCCGCGATTCTGATCGTTCCCGCGATTGTCCTGGCCGCGAAAGTCGGGGCGGTTGTTGTTGTTCGGTCTATTCGCTTCGGGGCGTCCCGCATTGGGCTGTGGCGCATTGCCGAAGGCGCGGTTGATGCCGCGCATCTGCTGGGCGGCGGCGTCAGCGGGATTTTGCTGTGCGGGCGCGGGCCGTGCCGGTTGCGGCGCGGGCCGCTGCGGCGACGGCGCATCGTGATGCTCGCGGAATTGGCGTTCACCGATGGCGCCCCGGCCGTTTGCGGCCGGATTGGGCGCATTCTGATGCTGTGCGCCGCCGCGCTCGCCGCCCCGTTGCCCGTCAGGGCCGCCGCGATCTTGCGCCATCGCCAGGGTGGCGCCGCCCACCAGGCTGAGAACAGCCACGGAAATCAAAAAGCTACGCATGGATATGCCTTTCTGCCCACTCCGAGTAACACGGCGGCGCGGCAAAAGTTCCGTTTATCCGCGCCCCGCCGCTGTTATGGTCGTGGCGGTAAAATGGAGCTTTTTGATGATCACCCTGGTGCTGGCGATGGCGGAGAATGGCGTGATCGGGCAGGACGGCGCGATTCCCTGGCGCATCGCCGACGACATGAAGCGCTTCAAGGCGCTCACCATCGGCAAGCCGGTGATCATGGGCCGCAAGACCTGGGATTCGTTGCCGCGCAAGCCGCTGGTCGACCGCACCAATATCGTGGTGACGCGCCAGCCGGATTGGCGGGGCGAGGGGGCGGAGCCTGCCGCCTCGTTGGAAGACGCATTGGCGAAGGCACAAGGCGAAGAGGTGATGGTGATCGGCGGCGGCGAGATTTATCGCGCCGCGCTGGCGCATGCGGATCGGATCGAACTCACCGAAGTGCGTGGCGCTTTCGACGGCGATGCGCGTTTCGATTTTGATCGCAGCGTTTGGCGCGAAGAGGTGCGCGAGCCGCGCACGACGCCGGACGGGCTGGCGTATAGTTACGTCACGCTCACTCGAAAATAATCTTCGGCGCAGGACGATCCGCGGTCTGGAGCGCTGCCGCGACTTTTTCCGCAACGGCCAGGAATGCCAGCGCTTCGGGACCATCCGGTGCGGCCACCATCACCGGTGTACCGGCATCGGAGGTTTCGCGGATGCGCGGCACCAGCGGAATCTCGCCCAGGAACGGCGCGCCATCTTTTTCCGCCATTTCGCGTGCGCCGCCATGGCCGAAAATGTGATGCGCGTGCCCGCAATCGGGGCAGACGAAAACACTCATATTCTCGACCATGCCCAGGATCGGCACCTGGGTCTTCTTGAACATGGCGATGCCTTTTTTGGCATCGATCAAGGCGATGTCCTGCGGCGTGGACACGATCACCGCGCCTTTGAGCGGCGCGCGCTGGGCGATGGTGAGCTGGGCGTCGCCCGTGCCCGGCGGCATATCGAGTACCAGCACATCGAGCGGCCCCCACAGCACATCGTTCAGCATTTGGGTCAGCGCCGATTGCACCATCGGTCCGCGCCAGATCATGGCTTCGTCTTCCTTGACCAGAAAACCGATGGACATGGTCTTGAGCCCGAATTTTTCGATCGGCTTGATCTTCTTGCCGTCGCTTTCTGGCTTGTGCCGGATGTCCAGCAAACGCGGCAGGCTGGGGCCATAAATATCGGCGTCGAGCAGGCCGACTTTCAGGCCTAACCTGGAAAGCCCCAATGCCAGATTGACCGCGACGGTGGATTTGCCGACGCCGCCCTTGCCGCTAGCCACCGCGATGATCGCGGTTACGCCGGGTATGCCTTGGGGCTGTGGCGGCTGCGCGGGGCGGGCAGGCGCGGGGTGCGTGTGTGTGGGCGGTCCCTGATGCGCGGTCAGAACCGCGGTCACGGACAGAATGCCGGAGAGCTTCGCCACCGCCGCCTCGCAGGCCGCGCGCAAGGGCTCGGACCGGGGGCCGCGCTCGGGCGGAACCTCCAGAGCAAAGCCGACATGGCCGTCGCGGACCACCAGGCCGGTGATCATGTCCTGTTGGACCACCGAGCGGCCCGAAACCGGGTCGATCACCTGGTCGAGGGCGCGGAGGATATCGTCGCGGGTGGCGGAAGCGCTCATGATGCGGGCTCTATACGGCCTTGCGCTGTTTGGAGCCAGCGCGGCGCGGGAATGGGAAAATTTGCGCCCAAAAAGACCCGAACACTGTTCGAAAGCCTGTTTGCTGAGGCTAGGGCTGTTATGCTGCCCCGATTCCAGTGTTTCGGAACAATAAGGACCAGCGAATGCGATTTGCGGTGGCGGTGTGTGCCCTTCTGGCGGCGGCGGTTCTTCCCGCCGCGGCACGGCCGGCGCCCGATTCTTTTGCCGACCTGGCCGACAAGCTGCTGCCGACTGTGGTCAATATCGCCACCACCCAGACCCTGAAGGCGCCGCCCAAGACCCCGCTCCCCAATGTGCCGCCGGGTTCGCCGCTGGAAGACCTGTTCAAGAATTTCCAGGGGCAGAATGGCGACCGGCCGCGCCATGTCACCTCGCTGGGGTCAGGCTTTATCATCGATCCTGCCGGTTTCATCGTCACCAACAATCATGTGATCGAGAATAGCGACCAGATCACCATCACCTTGAATGACGGCTCCAGCCTCGCCGCCAAGATCGTGGGCCGAGACATCAAGACCGATTTGGCGCTGCTGAAAGTCACCTCGAAAAAGCCGTTGCCCGCGACCCATTTCGGCGACAGCGACAAGGTCCGCATCGGCAATTGGGTGATGGCGATCGGCGATCCCTTCGGCCTGGGCTCCACCGTGACGGCGGGCATCGTGTCGGCGCGCAATCGCGACATCAATGCCGGGCCTTATGACGATTTCATCCAGACCGATGCGCCCATCAACCGCGGCAATTCCGGCGGCCCCTTGTTCGACATGGACGGCAATGTCATCGGGATCAATTCGGCGATCTTCTCGCCTTCGGGCGGCAGCGTCGGCATCGGCTTCGCCATTCCCGCCAATCTGGCGCGCGATGTGGTGGGCCAGCTCAAGCAGTTCGGTGTGGCGCGGCGCGGCTGGATCGGGGTGCGCATCCAGCAGGTGACGGACGAAATCGCCCAGGGCATGGGCCTTCCCGGCAAGGAGGGCGCGCTGGTGGCCGATGTGACCGGCGGCGGACCGGCGCAGAAGGCAGGCCTGCGCACCGGTGACGTCGTCATCAGTTTCGACAACAAGCCGATCAATGATTCCCGCCAATTGCCGCGCGTGGTGGCCGCCACCCCGGTCGGCAAGACGGTGAATGTCGATGTTCTGCGCAACGCCAGGAAGCAAAGCTATCGCATCGTCATCGCCAAGCTGGATGAAGGACCGGCGGACAAGCCGGGCAAGAAACTGCCGCCGCCGACTTCGCCGAAAGCGCAATCCAAGCTTTCGCAATTGGGGCTGACATTGGTTGCGCTGGATGAGAATGCGCGCGCCAAATACAAGCTTCCCGAAGATGCCAAAGGTGTGGTGGTCAGCGCGGTCGAGCCCGCCAGCCCGGCCGCCGACAAAAATTTTCGTCCTGGCGATGTGATCGTGGAAGTCCAGAGCCAGCCGGTGAAGACACCTGCGGAAATTGCGGCACGCGTGGACGCCGACACCAAGGCCGGCAAAAAGGTCGAGCTGATGCTGGTGAATCGGAACGGCGACTTAACGTATGTGGGACTTAGATTGGACTAACCCCTCCGGCCTTCGCACCTAATCAGTGCTACGGCCACCTCCCCTTCCATGCGCTTCGCGCGAAGGGGAGGCGGATCTGAGGCTGTCTTACGATCCGATTATTTCAGAGTCGGTGTAGCCCTGCAGGTACAGCAGCGCCGTGAGATCATTATGATCGACCGAAGCGCCCGCGGCAGCGGCGACCACAGGTTTGGCGTGATAGGCGACGCCGAGGCCCGCGCGCTGGATCATGGCGAGATCGTTGGCGCCGTCACCCACCGCGAGGGTTTCGGCATAATCCAGTTTCAGATTGGCTGCCGCTTCTTCCAAAGCCTGAAGTTTGGCTTCGCGGCCCAGGATCGGCGTGCCGACTTCGCCGGTCAGCGCGGTGCCGTCATCGAGCAGCGTGTTGCCGCGCTCGACATGAAAACCCGCCGCTTCTGCGACGCGCGCCGTGAAATAGCCGAAGCCGCCCGAGACCAACATGGTGTGGGCGCCATTGGCGCGCATGGTGGCAAGGAGATTCTTCGCACCGGGATTGAGACGCACGCGTTCGACATAGGTGCGCTCCAGCGCCGACAGCGACAGGCCCTTCAACATGCCGACCCGTTCGCGCAACGCCGCTTCGAATTCCAGTTCGCCGCGCATGGCGCGTTCGGTGATGGCGGCGATCTTGGGCTTCAGGCCCGCCATATCGGCCAGCTCGTCCAGGCATTCGACATTGATGATGGTGGAATCCATGTCGGCGATCAGAAGTTTCTTCTTCCGCTTTGCCGTCGCCACGACATTGATGTCGAGTTTGCGCCCTTCCGCGAAAGCGCGGGCTGCGGCCAGGAGCGGCGCAGGGTCCTGTTCGGCCACCGGCAGGTCGAAGGCGCGGCCCGGCGACAGGATCGTCGCTTTGCCCAGGCCCAGGGCTGCGAAAAGCTCGGGCGCGGCGCCATCGCCGATGACATTCAAAACAAAGGCGGACATTCTTCAGACCATGAAATGTGATGCGGTGCTTATTGCAGGCCCTACCGCGAGCGGCAAGTCGGCCGCGGCGCTGGCGTTGGCGGAACATATCAACGGCGCGGTCATCAACGCCGACTCCATGCAGGTCTATCGCGAAGCGCCCGTTCTGACGGCGCAGCCCGATGCCGACGCGCAGGCGCGCGCGCTGCATCTGCTCTACGGTCACATCTCCGCGAACCAGGTCTATTCCACGGGCCGTTATGCCGAAGACGCGCACGATGCGCTGACAAAGGCGCGTGCGATGGGGAAGGTGCCGATCTTTGTCGGCGGCACGGGACTTTATTTCACCGCGCTGACAGATGGGTTGGCGCAGATCCCGCCTATCCCCGCTGATATCCGGGCCGAGGCACGTGCGTTGCTGGAAGAGATCGGCGTCGCGCAATTGCATGGCCGTCTCGCCCTGCGCGACCCGGAAACCGCCGCACTGCTGCGCCCCAGCGATCCGCAGCGCACCCTGCGCGCGTATGAAGTGCTGGAGGCTACGGGCCGTGCCCTGTCGCACTGGCAGCGTGAGACCGGCATGCCGGTGCTGGAAGGCCTTCGGCTTGCCCGCTTTGTGCTCGATCCGCCGCGTCCCTTGCTTCGGGCGGCTATCGCCGAGCGGTTTGAAATCATGCTGGAGCGGGGCGGTCTGGAAGAGGCCTTGGCGCTCGCGAGCCTCGATCCCGCACTGCCCGCCGCCAAACTGCTGGGGCTTCGCCAATTGATCGCATTGGCGCGCGGGGAAATGACACAAGACGCTGCGATTCTGGACGCCGTCACCGCCACGCGACAATTCGCCAAGCGGCAGATGACCTGGTTTCGCAACCGTATGGCGGATTATGTCCGGATTGATCCCAACGACGGTAATATTATTACTGCATACGAGCTATTCACCGTATGAAGTTGCTTGACGGCATGGGCTCCGGCCCCGTAACGTCCGCGCCATGACATACACGGTCGTACTTATTGGAAAGCTGTCGCCCGGGCGGGGATGATCCCGCAATCACCGGACGATGGCGTACGATCAAGGGGCGGAAACGCCCCTTTATCTTTGGTGCCCGCTCTGGCGGGTGTTTCGAGGGGACTATGCAGACTGAGGATACAAAAATGGCCACCGCCAAACGCGACAGCGTCACGCTCACCGGAGCGGAGATGGTGGTGCGCGCGCTCAAGGATCAGGGTGTCACCCATATCTTCGGCTATCCCGGCGGTGCGGTGTTGCCGATCTATGACGCGCTGTTCGCGGATAATGGCATCACCCATGTGCTGGTCCGTCACGAACAGGGCGCGACCCATGCCGCAGAAGGTTATGCCCGTTCCACCGGCAAGCCCGGTGTGGTGCTGGTGACCTCGGGTCCCGGCGCGACCAATGCCGTCACCGGCCTGACCGATGCCTTGATGGATTCGATTCCGCTGGTGGTCCTGACCGGCCAGGTCGCGACCCATCTGATCGGCACCGACGCTTTTCAGGAGGCCGATACGGTCGGCATCACCCGCGCCTGCACCAAGCACAATTGGCTGGTGCGCGATGTGAACGATCTGTCGCGCACCCTGCATGAAGCGTTTCAGATCGCCACCACGGGCCGTCCCGGTCCGGTTGTGATCGATATCCCGAAGGATGTGCAGTTCAAGACGGGCGAATATCTGACGCCGGAACAGGCGCGTCACCGCACTTATCGTCCCAAGACCGAGGCCGACGCCGATGTTATCGCGCGCGCGGTTGAAATGATGGCGTCGGCCAAGCGGCCGATCTTTTATACCGGCGGCGGCCTGATCAATTCCGGGCCCGCGGCCAGCGATGCCTTGCGCGAACTGGCGGCGATCACTGGATTTCCGGTGACTTCGACTTTGATGGGCTTGGGTGCGTTCCCGGCCTCCTCGCCGCAATGGCTGGGCATGCTGGGCATGCACGGCACCTACGAAGCCAATCACGCCATGCATGATTGCGATGTGATGATCTGTCTGGGTGCGCGCTTCGACGACCGCGTCACCGGGCGCATCGACAAATTCTCGCCGGGCTCCAAGAAGATCCATCTCGATATCGATCCGTCGCAGATCAACAAAGTGGTCCGCGTCGATCTGGGCATCGTCGCCGATGCCGCCAACGCGATCACCGCGATGGTCAAGCTGTGGAAGGAAAAGGGCAAAAAGGCCGACGAAGCCGCGCTGAAAGATTGGTGGGCGCAGATCGACCGCTGGCGCGCCAAGCGCTCGCTCGCCTATGAAACCTCCGACACGCTGATCAAGCCGCAGCAAGCGATTGCCCGGCTCTATGAGCTGACCAAGGGCCGCAAGGTCTACATCACCACCGAAGTCGGCCAGCATCAGATGTGGGCGGCGCAGCACTTCAAGTTTGAAGAGCCCAAGCGCTGGATGACGTCGGGCGGTCTGGGCACCATGGGCTACGGCCTGCCCGCGGCGGTGGGTGTGCAGATGGCTCATCGCGATGCGCTGGTGATCGACATTGCCGGCGAAGCCAGCGTGCAGATGACGATGCAGGAAATGTCGACGGCGGTTCAGTACAATCTGCCGATCAAGATCTTCATCCTGAACAACGAATATATGGGCATGGTGCGCCAATGGCAGCAATTGCTGCATGGCGGACGTTATTCGCATTCCTATTCGGAAGCGTTGCCGGATTTCGTCAAGCTGGCGGAAGCGTTCGGCTGTCTGGGCCTGCGCGCGACACGGCCGGATGAGTTGGATGCCAAGATTCAAGAGATGATCGACAGCCCCAAGCCCGTCTTGTTCGACTGCCGCGTCGATCCCACGGAGAATTGCTACCCCATGATCCCGTCTGGGGCAGCGCATAACGACATGATCCTCTCGGCCCTGTCCAAGGCCGAGGTGAGCGACGAAGGAAAGATGTTGGTCTGATGCCGAACGAACGCCATACCCTGACCGCTCTGGTCGATAACGAAGCGGGCGTGCTGGCCCGCGTGGTCGGCCTGTTTTCCGGCCGCGGCTATAATATCGAAAGCCTGACAGTGGGCGAGGTCGATGCCGCCGAGCGGACTTCGCGCATCACCATCGTCACCTCCGGCCCGCCCGAAGTGATCGAGCAGATCGAGGCGCAATTGAAGCGCCTGGTGCCGGTCCATGCCGTGACCAACTGGACCTTCGCCACCGACGGCATCGAGCGGGAAATGGCCCTGGCCCGGGTTTCCGGCGCCGACCGCACCGCGGCCAAGGCGGCGGCGGAAAAATTCGGCGCCCGGGTCCTGGATGACCGGGGGCAGGCCACGGTTTTCGAGCTGACCGATGCCTCCGCCAAGGTCTCCAGCTTCATCGAGACGATGCGGCCTTTGGGCCTTAGCGACGTCTCCCGCACCGGTGTTGCCGCCATCAGCCGCGATCCCGGCTGACGGTTAACGCCCGCCTCGTGTGACATAAACGCCAAACGCAATTGCCCCGCCCGGTCCAACTGGATAAAAGGCGGGCGCCAACGGAAAGGTCCTGAAATGCGCGTCTATTACGATCGGGATGCCGATCTCAACCTCATCAAGAACAAGAAGGTTGCTGTCATCGGTTTCGGCAGCCAGGGCCATGCCCATGCGCAAAACATGCGCGACAGCGGTGTGAAGGATGTGGTGATCGCAGCCCGTCCCGGCGCCAGCGCCAAGAAGGCGGAAGCGGCCGGTTTCAAGGTGATGAATGTCGTCGAAGCGGCGAAATGGGCCGATGTGATGATGATGGTCACGCCCGACGAGCTTCAGGCCGACATCTGGAAGGACGAACTCAAGGACAACATGAAGCAAGGTGCGGCGCTGTTGTTCGCGCACGGCTTCAATGTGCATTTCAAGCTGATCGAACCGCGCCCCGACCTGGACGTGCTGATGGTTGCCCCCAAGGGCCCCGGCCACACCGTGCGCGGCGAATATCTCAAGGGCGGCGGCGTGCCCTGCCTGATCGCGATCCATCAGGACGCGTCGGGCAATGCCCAGGATCTGGGTCTGTCCTATGCTTCTGCGATTGGTGGTGGCCGTGCGGGCATCATCGAAACCAGCTTCCGCGAGGAATGCGAGACCGACCTGTTCGGTGAGCAGGCCGTGCTCTGCGGCGGTCTGGTGGAATTGATCCGCAATGGCTTCGAAACCTTGGTCGAAGCCGGTTACGCGCCGGAAATGGCCTATTTCGAATGCCTCCACGAAGTGAAGCTGATCGTGGACCTGATCTATGAAGGCGGCATCGCCAACATGAATTACTCCATCTCCAACACCGCGGAGTATGGCGAGTATGTCACCGGCCCGCGCATCATTACCGCTGACACCAAAGCCGAGATGAAGCGGGTGCTGGACGATATTCAGACCGGAAAATTTGCGCGCGACTGGGTGTTGGAAAACAAGGCCGGTCAGGCTTCGTTCAAAGCCACTCGCGCCCGTGGCGACGCCCATGCCATCGAAGAAGTGGGCAAGAAGCTGCGCGCCATGATGCCGTGGATCTCCAAGAACAAGCTGGTGGACGCCGCCAAGAACTGATCGCCTGGCGATCGGTTGTAGCGCTACAATTCCGCAAGGCCGCCGAACCGGGCAATTGGTTCGGCGGCCTTTCGTTTTTCCGGGAAACGAGCGCCCGAACGGCGGTTGCTGTCACAATAACTTCACGAATTGAAGTTCCCCGGTTAACTCCCGAAAAACCAGGGCCCCCTAGGGTCGCGGCCGTGCAAGCCAAACGCCGTGCCGTGACAGACAGCGAAACAGAAATTTTTGCCGCCACGACGCAATCCGCCGGTGCCCTGGCGGTGCGCAGCGAAGCGTTGCCGCACAGCATGAATTGCGGCCAGGTCTTTTCCTGGCTTTTGCGCAACCCCGCCGTGCCCGCCGTTGCCATTCTGGATGATGACGAGCGGGTCGTCGGCCTGGTGAACCGGCTGATCTTCCTGGCGCGCTATGCCCGGCAATATGCGCCGGAGCTGTACAGCCGCAAATCCATTCTCAAACTGGCGAATACGCAGCCGCTGATCGTGGACGAGCATATGCAGCTGGGTGAATTGGGCGCGACCCTGCTGGTAGAAAATCCCGAAGCCTTGATCGAGTGTTTCACGGTCACGTCGGGCGGGCGTTATCTCGGTATCGTGACCGGCGAGGCGCTGCTTCGCTGCAAGGTGGCACTGTTGCAGGCGCGCGAAGAGGAACTCAGCCGCGCACTGGCCGCCGCCAACGCGGCCAGCCGGGCCAAAAGCAACTTCCTGGCGTTGATGAGCCACGAATTGCGCACCCCGTTGAACGCGATTATCGGCTTTTCCGAAGTGCTGGGCGGGGAGATGTTCGGCCCCCTGGGCGGCGACCGCTACCGCGAATATGCCAAGGATATTCACGGCGCCGGGCGGCATTTGCTGGCGCTCATCAACGATATTCTCGATCTGTCCAAGGCCGAGGCGGGCAAGTTCGAGCTGCAATGCGAAGCGCTGGCGCCGGATGATCTGATCGCCGAATGCCTGAAGCTGATGCGCGGCCGCGCCATGGAATGCCGGTTGGATTTGAGCGCGTCCCGCGCCGCAAACCTCCCGCCCTTATTCGCGGATCGTCTGCGGCTGAAGCAGATTCTGCTCAATCTTCTGTCCAATGCGATCAAATTCACGCCGCCCGGTGGCGCCATCCGGGTGGACGTGAAACGCGATGCGCGCGGCGGCATGGCGATTTCGGTGTCCGACACCGGCATCGGTATCGCGCCGGAGATGATCGAAATCGCCCTGGAGCCATTCCGCCAGATCGCCTCGCCTTTCTCACGCAATGCCGAAGGCACGGGGCTAGGTCTGTCCCTGGCCAAGATGCTGATGGAAAATCATGAGGGTACGCTCAAGATCGAGAGCGCACTCAATCTGGGAACGACCGTACATCTGCATTTTCCCGCGGTGCGGGTGCTGGACCGGACGTTATTCGCCGCGGTTTGACCTTGTCGATCCGGCGAGACGCTAGGTCGGGTTTTCGAGGCTGAACAGCGCCGCGTCGTCGTCATATGAGAACAACTCTCCGAAGCGGGCCCAGGACACGACGGTCTTGAGAGAGTCCTCTGCCGCTTCTTCGACCATGTGATCTTCCAGCTCGTCCAGAAAACGGCTCTTGGGCGCGGAATGGGTGGTGCGTTCGTCCAATATTCGGCGGATATGGGCGGCCAGGGGCACATTGCTCATCAGCGAACGCGAAAAGATTTCCTTGCGCTCGTTGAGATCGGCATCGGCAAAACGCTTGCCCATATGGGTGAGCCGGATGTCGCCGCCTTCGATCTCGGCCAGCCGCAGAAGCTGCATCGCTTCGGCCACGGGGAACAATTCGTCGACTTCCAGTTCCTGTTCATAGGCCACATCGGGAAGGTCGGCTTTGCCGTCATAAGGCGCCGCCGCCAGCGCTTCGATCAAGCCGGCGATCTGGTTGGGAGAGACATGCACCAGCGGCATTTCGATACCGGCATTGGCGCGCGCCTGTTGTTCGCGCAAGCGCTCGACCCGGCGCGCCGTCATCTCGACATAAATCTGATCGACATAATGTTCGAACTGGAGCGAGGTGCGATCGCGCGGCTGGGGCAGATCGATCTTGATCTCCGAACTGACGCGGCCCGGATTGGACGAGAAGAGCAG
>DASYDX010000214.1:0-3148 GCA_036499345.1 Rhizomicrobium sp. | reverse complement strand
GAAGTGGGCGCGGGCGTCACCAGCGTGAAGCCGGGCGATCATGTCATTCCGCTCTACACGCCCGAATGCCGCCAGTGCAAAAGCTGCACCTCGCACAAGACCAATCTCTGCACCTCGATCCGCGCCACCCAGGGCAAAGGGCTGATGCCCGACGGCACCAGCCGCTTCTCCATCAAGGGCCAGCCCATCCATCACTATATGGGTTGCTCGACCTTCTCGAATTTCACGGTGCTGCCGGAGATTGCGTTGGCGACGATCCGCAAGGACGCGCCGTTCGACAAGGCTTGCTACATCGGCTGCGGCGTTACCACCGGCGTCGGCGCGGTGATCAAGACCGCCAAGGTCGAGCCCGGCGCCAATGTGGTGGTGTTCGGCCTGGGTGGTATCGGCCTGAACGTTCTGCAAGGCGCGCGCATGGCCGGCGCGAACATGATCGTGGGCGTCGATCTCAATCCCAAGCGCGAGGCGCTGGCGCGCCAGTTCGGCCTCACCCATTTCGTCAATCCGCAAGAGGTGAAGGGCGATCTGGTGGCGCATCTGGTCGAACTGACCGGCGGCGGCGCGGATTATTCCTTCGAATGTGTCGGCAGCGTCGATCTGATGCGCCAGGCGTTGGAATGCACCCATCGCGGCTGGGGCGTCTCCGTCATCATCGGCGTGGCGGGCTCGGGACAAGAGATCAAGACCCGGCCCTTCCAACTGGTGACGGGACGGGTGTGGAAAGGCACGGCCTTTGGCGGCGTGCGCGGGCGTACCGAAGTGCCGGGCATCGTCGATTGGTACATGGACAAGAAAATCGAGATCGATCCCCTGATCACGCACAAGCTGCCGCTGGAACGGATCAACGAAGCCTTCGACCTCATGCATTCGGGCGAAAGCATTCGCACGGTGATTGAGTTTTAGAATTATCTTTTGGTCGTCATCACCCGGCCCGAGCTTTTGGCGAGGGTCCGGGTGATCCACAGCCCAAGAAAATTGGATTGCCCGGGCGAGCCGGGCAATGACGGTTTCCTTTGAGGGAAATCAGGCCTTCACGCTCTTCAGCAGCTTCAGAAGCTGCGGATGCAGATTTTCGTTGGCGCAGATGACGTTGCCTTTGGTCAGCATCTGCTCGCCGCCGGTCATGTCGGTAATGACGCCGCCGGCTTCCTTGACCAGCAGAATACCCGCCGCCATGTCCCAGGCCTGCAAGCCATGCTCCCAGAAACCGTCGAAACGGCCCGCCGCGACATAAGCCAGATCAAGCGAGGCGGCGCCCATGCGCCGGATGCCCGCCGTCACATTCATCATCGCCGCCATTTCGGCATGGGCGCGGGCATGGCCCTCTTTGCCCATGAAGGGCAGGCCGGTGCCGATAACGCTGGCGCCCAGTTCCTTGCGTGCCGCGACGCGCAGGCGCTTGTCGTTCAGGAATGCGCCATGGCCCTTCTCGGCCATGAAAAGTTCGTCGGTGACGGGATTGTAGACCACGCCCGAAACCATCTGGCCTTCGCGCTCCAAGCCGATGGAGATCGCGAATTGGGGAATACCGTGCATGAAATTGGTGGTGCCATCGATGGGGTCGATGATGAAGCGATGGGTTTTGTCCTTGCCTTCGACCACGCCGCCTTCCTCGGCCAGAAAGCCGTAACCGGGACGGGCCTTGGTCAATTCCTCGATCAAAACGCGTTCGGTGCGCTTGTCGGCGGTGGTGACGAAATCGGCGGGACCCTTCATCGAGATCTGGAGATTTTCCAGTTCGCCGAAATCGCGGATCAGCGGGCGGCCGGCTTTTCGAGCGGCGGCAACCATCACGTTTAAAGCGGGAGAGATATAAGCCATATCAGTTCTTTCTGGGTCGCACGGCCGGACGGAAAAGTGGTTCCCACTTTTCCTGGCCGATGCTCCGCCGCGCAGCCGCCACCATCACATTCAATGCGGGAGAAATGTAAGCCATTAGCTTTCCGCCCGGCGGACATAGGAGCCGTCTTCGGTGTTGACGATGATCTTCTCGCCCGCGCCGATAAAGGGCGGGACCTGGATCTTCAGGCCATTCTCCAGCACGGCGCTTTTGAAGGAGGGCGCAGCGGTGCCGCCCTTCATGACCGGATCGGCTTCGGCCACGGTGACGGTGACCTGATTGGGAAGCTGGATGGAAAGCGGGCGGCCTTCATGCAGCCGCAGCATCACTTTCATGCCGTCGGTGAGGAACTGCGCCTGGTCGCCCACGAAATCGGTCGCCAGCTCGATCTGCTCATAGCTTTCCATGTCCATGAAGGTGAGCATTGCGTCGCTCGCGAACAGGAACTGGAAGTCTTTTTTGTCGAGATGAATTTCTTCCACCATTTCGGATGAGCGGAAACGCTCGTTCAGCTTGGTGCCGGATTCGATATTCTTGAGTTCGACCTGATTGTAGGCGCCGCCCTTGCCCGGCTTGACCGCCTGGGTCTTGACCGCAATCCAGAGCGCGCCGTCATGCTCAATCATCGCGCCTGGGCGGATTTCGTTACCGGCAATTTTCGACATGACAAACACGCCTTCTAGGATCGGCCGCGCTTTTGGAAAAAAGCGGGGCGCGGGATTGAGGTCAGCAGGTTCAAAGAGCGCGCGGGTTCTAGCAATCCAGGCTTTGAATGTCATCCCCAGCCGGGCAATGGTGTAGCCATCACGAGGGGGCTTGTGGCGGCAACGTACGGGCGATCCAGCTATTCGGACCGTCGCGCTTTAGAGACCTGGATTCCCTTCCCTCGGCGCTGGTCGCGCCTCGCCGGGAATGACACTAGAAGAGAGCGTTGAACGCCTTGACCGCCGCCTCGGGGCCTTCTGGGTGCTCCCAGACGCCCGCGGCTACGGCCAGGAAGTCGGCGCCGGCTTCGATCAGAACTGGGGCGTTCTGAACCGTGATGCCGCCGATGGCGACGGCGGGGACCACCGTGGTCTCGCTCCAGACCCGCAGCAGCTCGATATCGGCTTGGGTCTTGGGTTCTTTGGTCTTGGTGGGAAAGAAGGCTCCGAAAGCGATGTAGTCGGCGCCTGCGTCGGCGGCTTCCATTGCCAGATGGCGGCTGTCATGCGCGGTGACGCCCACGATGCGATCCGATCCGATCAGACGCCGGGCTTCGGCATAAGACGCATCTTCCTGCCCGATATGAACGCCATCGCAGCCCAG
>DASYDX010000213.1:0-2185 GCA_036499345.1 Rhizomicrobium sp. | reverse complement strand
ACGCTGCGCGATGCGATCAAGGCCAATAGCTTTTCGGCGCATCTGCTGGATGGCGTCACCGGATCGGGCAAGACCGAAGTCTATTTCGAGGCCATCGCCGAAGCCCTGCGCCAGGACAAACAGATTCTGATCCTGTTGCCGGAAATCGCGTTGACGATTCAGTTTCTGGAACGCTTTGCCGTGCGCTTCGGAACCAAGCCCGCCGAATGGCATAGCGATCTTTCGCAGAAAGAGCGCCGCCGCACCTATCGCGCGATAATGCGCGGCGAAGCCAAGGTGGTGGTCGGCGCGCGGTCGTCGCTGTTCCTGCCTTTCACCAACCTGGGGCTGGTGATCGTCGATGAAGAGCATGAACAGGCGTTCAAGCAGCAGGAGGGCGCGATCTATCATGCCCGCGACATGGCGGTGGTGCGGGCGCGGACCGAGAATTGCGCGGTGATCCTGGCCAGCGCCACGCCATCGTTGGAAAGCTTCGTCAACGCTGTCGGCGGACGCTACAGCCACCTGAAGCTGGAAAGCCGCCACGGCATCGCATCCTTGCCCCAAGTCCGCATCGTCGATCTGCGGCACGAAAAAGATACCGAAGAAAACGGCAAATGGCTTTCGCCATCCCTGCGCGCCGCCATGACGCAGACCTTGGGCGCAGGCGAGCAGGCAATGCTATTCCTGAATCGGCGCGGTTATGCGCCGCTCACGCTATGCGAAGCCTGCGGCCACAAGGTGACTTGTCCCAATTGTTCCGCCTGGCTGGTGGAGCATAAATATCGCAGGCGTCTGGCCTGTCACCAATGCGGGTATGAGATCCCCGCGCCGACAGCGTGCCCCGAATGCAAAGCCGAAGGCACTTTGATCGCCTGCGGTCCGGGTGTGGAGCGCGTGGCGGAAGAGTTCGCGCATTTCTTTCCGCAGGCGCGTTATGCCATCGCATCGTCCGACATTCTACACGGCCCCGCGGAGACACAGGCCGCGATCCGTGCTTTCGCCAAGCGCGAGATCGATGTGCTGATCGGCACGCAGATCATCGCCAAGGGTCATCATTTTCCGCAACTGACATTGGTAGGTGTAATCGACGCCGATCTGGGCGGGGCGGATGGTGATTTGCGTGCGCGCGAACGCACATTCCAATTGCTGCACCAGGTTTCAGGCCGGGCGGGCCGCGCCGAAAAGCCCGGCTTGGTTCTGTTGCAGACCCGCAATCCCACCGACGCGGTGATGCAAGCCTTGGTGAACAGCGACCGCGATGGTTTTTACGAGCAGGAGCGTGGCTATCGCGAGCGCGTGGCCGCGCCGCCATTCGGGCGTCTGGCAGCCATCGTGGTGTCCGGCTATGTCGCCGATCAGGTGCGCGAGATCGCGCGCGAGTTGGGCAAGGCCGCCCCCGCCGCGAAAGACATTCGCGTCTGGGGGCCGACCCCCGCTTTCTATTCCCTACTGCGAGGTCAGACCCGCGAACGGTTGCTGGTGCAGGCGGCAAAGGGCGTGGATGTGCAGGCTTACTTACGCGCCTGGCTCGCACGCGTGAAAATCCCCACCGCCGTCCGCGCCACGGTAGATGTCGATCCGATTAGTTTTTTCTGAACCACAACAAACAACAGGGCGCCTTGGCCCTGGCTTTCTTCCCCCGTGCGGCGAAGCCGCTGACGGGGGAAGATGTCTACTAGCGGGCTTGCCCGCGTGGCAGACAGAGGGGGGCAATCAATTAGAGCGTTCTCACGTCCGTGAGATGTCCTGTCACCGCCGCGGCAACGGCCATCGCGGGCGACACCAGATGCGTACGTCCGCCACGGCCCTGACGGCCTTCGAAGTTACGGTTGGAGGTCGAAGCGCAACGTTCGCCCGGCTGCAGTTTGTCGGCGTTCATCGCCAGGCACATGGAGCAGCCCGGATCGCGCCATTCGAAACCAGCTTCGACGAAGACCTTGTCCAGGCCTTCCTCTTCCGCCTGTTCCTTCACCAGACCGGAACCCGGCACGACGATTGCGTTGACGCCCGCCGCGACCTTCTTGCCCTTGGCCACTTCGGCAGCAGCGCGCAGATCTTCGATGCGGCCATTGGTGCAGGAGCCGATAAAGACATGATCCACCTTGATATCGGTGATCTTCATGTTGGCGGTGAGGCCCATATAATCCAGCGCGCGCTGGGCGGCGGCGCGGTGATGTTCTTCTTTCAGCGAAGCCGGGTCGGG
>DASYDX010000212.1:0-5189 GCA_036499345.1 Rhizomicrobium sp. | reverse complement strand
CGCGCGCGGCCCATCGGTTTTCGGCTGAAGGCCGATCCCAGCCAGCCGCGCCAATATTTCCACATTGTGCATCCGGCGCCCTTGGCATGGGCTGCGCTGTTGGAGCGGCGATACAACCCTTTTACGGGCATGCGCGCTCTGCCTTAGAAATCGGCTCGCGTCTGTGCATAATGGCGTTCCAAACTCGGGAATGGAGCAGCCCATGTCGGACGGTCAAGCGGACGGAATTCTGGCCGGAAAAGGCGAGACGCCGGAATATCTGCTGCTGGGCCTGGCCAACCGCCATGGGTTGGTGGCGGGCGCGACCGGCACGGGAAAAACCGTCACCTTGCAGGTGCTGGCGGAAGGCTTTTCCAAGGCCGGAGTGCCGGTCTTCGCCGCCGACATCAAAGGCGATCTGTCGGGATTGGCCGCACCGGGCGAAGCGAAAGAGGCGTTCGTCACTCGCGCCAAGAGCCTGGGCTATGATTATGAGCCCGACCGTTTCCCCGTGATGTTCTGGGACCTCTTCGGTGAACAAGGCCATCCCATCCGCGCCACCATTTCCGAAATGGGTCCGCTGCTTCTGTCGCGGATGATGGATTTGAACGACACGCAGGAAGGCGTGCTCAACATCGCTTTCCGGGTCGCCGACGAGCAGGGCCTGCTGCTGCTGGACATGAAAGATCTGCGCGCGATGCTGAGTTTCATCGGCGATCATGCCGCCGAACTCACCACGCAATATGGCAATGTCTCCAAAGCGACCTTGGGCACGATCCAGCGCCAATTGCTGGTGCTGGAAAATCAGGGCGGCGCGAAATTCTTCGGCGAGCCTGCGCTGTCATTTCAGGATTTCCTGCGCACCGACCGCGACGGGCGCGGCTATATCAATATTCTGGCCGCCGACAAGCTGATGCAGACGCCGCAACTCTATGCGACCTTCCTGCTCTGGCTGTTGTCGGAATTGTTTGAGCAGATGCCGGAAGTCGGCGACCCGCAAAAGCCGAAAATGGTGTTCTTCTTCGACGAAGCGCATCTGTTGTTCAACGACGCGCCCAAGGCGCTGATGGACAAGATCGAGCAAGTGGTGCGGTTGATCCGCTCCAAGGGCGTGGGCGTCTATTTCGTCACGCAAAGTCCGCTGGATGTGCCCGATACGGTGCTGGCGCAATTGAGCAACCGGGTGCAACACGCGCTACGTGCCTTCACGCCGCGCGATCAGAAGGCGGTGAAGACCGCCGCCGACACCTTCCGCCCCAATCCCAAGCTGGAAACGGCGCGCGTGATCATGGAATTGGGCAAGGGCGAGGCACTGGTCTCGTTTCTGGAAGGCAATGGCACGCCGCGCATGGTCGACCGGGCCATGATCTGCCCGCCTTCGGCGCGGCTGGGGCCGGTGACGGCGGACGAACGCAAGACCGTGATCGCGAACAGCCCGGTGAAAGGCAAATACGAGCAGGTGCTGGATTCGGAATCCGCTTACGAAGTGCTGGCAGGCCGCGCGCAAGCCGCCGCGACCGCCACGGCAGCGCCACCTGCGGGTGGCGGGATATTGGGCGGACTGGCAGGCGCGCTGGGTAGCGTGTTCGGCACCAGCAATCCGCGCGGCCAGCGCCTTTCCGCCGGTCAGGCGATTGCGCGCGAAGTCACGCGCACCGTGACCAATCGTGTGGCGGGGCAGATCGCCGCTGATCTGGGAAAATCGCTCGGCGGCAAGACCGGCGGCACCATCGGCCGCGCCATTCTGCGCGGTGCGCTGGGCGGCATGCTGCGGCGATAGGGACGACGAAGACGAGCATTCAACGATACGCTTTGGACCGTTGATGGGTCCGCGAAGGGATAGTCTGATCGCATAGTTCGAATTGGGGGGCGAAATGTTCGAACAGATAAATGTGCTCATGTCGTTCGTCTTCGCGCTCGCGCTGACGCATATTTTGAGCACGGCGACCAAGCTCATTCTGGCCCGTGACCGGGTGATACTCTCCGGACCCTTCGCGATCTGGATGTTCAACGCGCTTCTGTTGCTGCTGACCAACTGGCTCGCGCTGGGGAATTTCCGGGAGGTGACGCATTGGACGCCCGGCGCAGTGATGGCGCCTTTCGTCATGGCGCTGACGCTTTATTCGATATGCGCGATGATGGCGATCAAGGTGCAGGAGAACGGGTCTGTGGACATGCCGGCATTCTTCGCCGCTAACCGCCATGTGATATTCGGCGCCTGGGCTGTCGGCAGGCTCAGCGCCATGATTGTGAATTACGTCTTTCGCGATGTCACCCCCGTCGGCGATGCCTGGGTAAAAGCGGATGCGACAATACTCGCCGGGCTGGCCGTGATCGCGGTCGCGGCCTTTGCCAAGCCGAAATGGCTGCAATGGAGCGCGGCCAGCCTCTATGCGGTCATGAGCCTGATATTCGTGGCGAATTTCACGCTGCCCAAATAACGGGCGCAGGTTACGCGATGCGCTTTACCGGCTCTTCGGTGCTGGCGGGGTGATTTGCGCCACGGCCGCCATTCGCGGTCTTCGTAATTGCGGTCAGCTCGGGCACCGTGTGGTCCCAGCAAGCGCCCATGGCCTTCGCTATCTGACGCGCGGCGGCGGCGTCACCCGAATTTCCTTTTCTTTCCAGGTCGCGCGCCAATGCGCTGAGTTCGCGGGCGCCAAGACTCCCGGCTGACGACACGATGGCATGGGCGATGCGCGCCACGCCCGTCATGTCGCCCGCCTCCGCCAGGGTGGAAATCATGTCCAAGCTGGTGCGGGTATCTTCCATGAACAATATGATGAGGCTGTCGAGCTCCCCTTCGTCCATGATGGCCTTCAGATTCGCAATCGCTTCCATCTCGAGCAAGACTTGGGGCTCCCGGTCGGCGGTCGCGGGTTTGTAGCGGTCGAGCAATTCCAAGAGCGAAGCGGGGCTGATTGGCTTGGTAACGTAATCATTCAGTCCCGCCGCCAGATATTCGGCCCGCGCATTCGGCTGGGCGTTGGCCGTCATGGCGATGATGGGGATTTGACATTTGGGTTCGGGCATGGCCCGAATTTGCTTTGTAGCGCCGAGGCCGTCCAACTCGGGCATTTGGATGTCCATCAGAACCAGGTCGTAATCGTGTTTTTGCATCAGCTCCACCGCCTTGAGACCGTTGTCGGCGATGGTGAGATGGAAGCGCTTCTCCAAAAGAGCTTGCGCGTATTTCTGGTTGATCTTGTTGTCTTCCGCCAGAAGGATACGCATCGGGGATCTTTCGTCTGAATGTTTCACGCTGGCGATCTGCGCCGCGTTGGCTTCCGGCAAGGATTGGTAGAGCCGCACAAGGCAATCGCGCAATTCATGTTGGCGCAGAGGCTTGTCCAAATAACCGTTAAGCAGCACGGGCCCATCTTCGAGCATGGCATTGCTACCGGCTGATGACACGATGACAAGCCGGATGCCGGAGAGGTCCGTGTTTGCCCGGACGCGGCGAACGAGTTCGCTGCCCGCCATGCCCGGCATCATTTGATCGATCAGCGCGAGATCGTAAGGCTTTCCCGCCCGCCAGGCGCGTTCCAACTCGGCCAGTGCGGCGAAGCCGTCATGCGCGACCGACAGGTTGCGAAGCCCCAATGCTGCAAGTTGTCGGCTGATGATGTTCAGATTCATGGGCAAATCGTCCACAATCAATGTCTTGATTTCACCCAGATGCAGCAGCACCGACTCGGGCTCGACGAGTTGCGTCGTAGCGCGCGCCAGCGACAGTTCGAACCAGAATGTCGAACCGACGCCCATTTCGCTTTCCACGCCGATCTCGCCGCCCATGAGTTCGACCAGCTGCTTGCATATGGCCAGCCCCAATCCGGTCCCGCCATAGCGGCGTGTCACCGAGGTATCGGCCTGACTGAATTTCTGGAAAAGGCGTTCGCATGTGGCTTTGGGAATGCCGATACCGCAATCCTGCACCTCGAAGCGCAGATGCGATTTTCCCGTGGCCGGATTGTCCACCCGTGCCACCTTCACCACGAGGCTGACGCCGCCTTTTTCGGTGAATTTGATGGCATTGGACAGCAGGTTCAGCATCACCTGCCTGAGGCGCGGTGCATCGCCATCATAGGCGCCGCGTGCATCAGGTTCGACGAAACAGCTCAAGTCGATATTCTTTTCGCGCGCTTTGCCGGTCATGACCGCAACGGCGCTCTCCACCGTTGCGACCAGATCGAAACTCTGCACGTCCAGTTCGAACTTGCCGGCTTCCAGCTTCGAGATGTCGAGAATGTCGTTGACGATGGCGAGGAGCGCTTCGCCGGATTCCCGCACTGTCTCGGCGAAGCCGCGCTGTTCCGCATCGAGGCGTGTTTCCAGAAGCAGGCCCGTCATTCCCAGAATGCCGTTCATGGGCGTGCGGATTTCGTGGCTCATATTGGCGAGAAAATCGCTCTTGGCTTGATTGCCGGCATTGGCCGCATCGCGCGTGATGATGAGTTCGGCTCTCGCCTTTTCCAGTTCGCAAATATGCGCGCGCAGACGGGCGGCTTCTTCTTCGGCACGGCGCGCAAGGCGTGCATCGAACAAGGCGCAAACGGCGCCCAGAGTGATGACGAGGAAGGCGACAATGGCGACGGCGATCGACATTTCGTCCGGCGCCAGGGCCACACCGCCATCGCGAGGATTGGCGCCATATGAAAGCTTACCGCCGTCATAGCCGTGAAATGCATGCTGCAAATCGCCAACGCGAACAGGATGGTGGCAATCGCCAGGCGCATCGGACCATGGGCGGTTCTCACCATCCACAGCGCCGCGGTGCTGAAAACGATGCCGGCCAGGACAGCGAACGTCAGATACGAATGGTCCCAGACCATCTCGAACGGTCCACGCAGCGCCATCATGCCGGTGATGTGCATCAGGCTGATTGCCAGGCCCAATGCCGTGCCACCACCAAAGATACCGGCGCGGGTGACGACAAGCCCGAATGCCAGAATGCATAATGTGATGGCGATCAACGCAGAGGCAATTGTCTGCGTGACGTCATAGCCGACCGCAAAGCCCGGCTTGAAGGCCAGCATCGCGATGAAATGGGTGCCCCAGATTCCGCAAGCGGCGACAAAGCCTGCTGCGATCAACCAGGTGATGAAGCTTTGCTTTCCTTGCGCGGCCTTCATGCGCGTCAGCATGTAAGTGAATGTGGCGCAGGCGAAAAAACAGATGGCCGCGGCTATGACGACCAGGCGCAGATCATG
>DASYDX010000211.1:0-2823 GCA_036499345.1 Rhizomicrobium sp. | reverse complement strand
CTGAAGAAGAAGCGTGAACCGATCCGCTCCCAACCCGCGCCGCTGCGCGCCACCGCCCGGCTTTGGATCGGCGGCGCATACAATGCGCGCTGCCATTGCTCGGGAACGAACATCGCGCCACGCAGCAACGCTTCAAGCTCGGTGCGGGAAAAGGGACGGCCATGACCGAACGGTGAACGTTCCAACTGGGCCCAGAGACTGGCGCGGTTGGGCGCCACGATCAGCAGACGGCCTTCCGCTGCCAGCACGCGCCACAATTGCCGCAGCAACGGACGCAGGCCCTCGGCTTCCTCGAAACCATGCACGACCAGAATCAGATCAAAAAATGCATCCGGAAAAGGCAGCGCGTCTTCTGCCACGCGCGCGGTAAGATTTTTGCCCTGCGGCCAGGGACCGCTATCACCCAAAGCTGCTGGCGAGGCTGCGATGCAACGTTCCGCCTCGCCCTGAAACACGCCGAGATAAGGCTGCGTGAAGCCATAGCCTAGAACCCGCCGCCCCCGGACATTGGGCCATAGCTGGCGCAAGCGGCGCAAAATGAGACGGCGGCTTCGCTCCCCCATCTGGCTTTCGTAGAATGCGTTCAGGCCCCGGATATCCATTGCCCTATCGGTAATCCGAACCCCGTTCCGGTTCAATGCGGGCGACAATCGGGAAACCCGCTGTTATTCTCAGCGTCACACCAAAATGGAACACGCCATGCAGATCGAGATCGTCCCGTGCCTGACCGACAATTACGCCTATCTCGTGAAGGCGGGCAGTCAGTGCATCGTGGTCGATCCGTCGGAAGCGGCACCGGTCAATGCGGCGCTGGACCGGCTGGGTTGGGAACCCAATTATATTCTGAACACCCATCACCACATCGATCATGTCGGCGGCAACCTGGAATTGAAGAAGGAATATGGCGCCAAAATCGTCGGCCCGGGAAAAGATGCGGAGCGCATTCCCGGCCTGGATATCGGCGTGGATGAAGCCTCGGGCTGGGAGTTCGCGGGCGAGAAAGTGCGTGTGCTGGAAGTGCCGGGCCACACGCGCGGCGCCATTACCTTTGTGATGGCGGGCAATGCCTTCACGGGTGACACGCTGTTTTCCATGGGTTGCGGGCGGTTGTTCGAGGGCGATGCGCCCACCATGTGGGCCAGCTTGACCAAGCTGATGGCACTGCCCGATGCGACGCGGATTTATTGCGGCCATGAATATACCGAGAGCAATGGCCGCTTCGCGCTGACTTTGGAGCCCGGCAACACCGCGCTGGGCGCGCGCATGAGCGAAGTGAAGAATGCGCGGGCGGAAGGCTGGCCCACGGTGCCGGTCACGATGGGCGCGGAGAAAAAGACCAATCCGTTCTTGCGCGCCGATTCCTGGGAGATCCGCAAGACGCTGGGAATGACGGACGCCAAGGACGCCGAAGTGTTCGGCGAGATCCGCCGGCGCAAGGATAATTTCTAATTCTTCTTGGCCTGTTTGTCGTCTGAGCTACCGCCGAAGGGCGCAGTCACGACATCGGCGGTAACGCTGGCGGCTGTTCCGACCATCCGCGCACCTGCGCCCACCACAGTCGCGCCCGCATCGACCACGGCACAGGCCGACAGCAGGGAAGAAGCGGCAAAGACGGCCAGAACAAGAGCGATGCGCATGACGTCCCCTTTGACAGGGGCGGAGTTTGGCATCCAATGGCCTTAACAAAAACTGAATTCGGGATCATCCGATGTTCCAGACCCTGTTTCCCACCCGCCTCTATCAGGCGCGGCTTGCGCCAAACCGCAATGCCGTACTGGAAAAAACCTGCCTGGGCCTGGCCGCCGAAGACCGGGCGGGACAGCGCTGGGCGCGCGAACATGGCTATGGCGGCTATACGTCTTACGCTTCGCTGAACGATCTCACCCGCCGCGCCAGCATCATCGAAGAATTGGAGCGGGACATTGCCGGTCATGTCGCGCGCTTCGTGCGTGACGGGCAGTTCGAGCTGGGGCGGCGCAAGCTTCAACTGGACAGTCTTTGGGTCAATGTGATGGGCAAGGACGCAATCCATGCGCCGCACATTCATCCCCACTCCACTGTCAGCGGCACCTATTACGTCAGCGTGCCGGCCCGCGCCGGAAATATCCGTTTCGAAGACCCCCGTTTGGCCATGATGATGGCCGCGCCGCCGCGCAAGAAAAGCGCCCGGCTGGAAAACCGCGCTTTTGTCGAAATCGCACCACGCGCTGGGCAATTGCTGCTGTGGGAAAGCTGGCTGCGCCATGGCGTCGAACCCAACAAGGCCCGCCAGCCCCGCATTTCGATCAGCTTCAATTACGCCTAAAGCATGCCTGCCGCCACCATAGGCGAATGATATGCTCGCCCCGTTAAAGGGGAGGCTTTCATGGACATGGGAATGACCGAAATCACCATGCTGCTTTGGAGCGTGGTGCTGGGACTGGCGCAAATTCTCATCGCCAGCATGGCGGTGAACAAGGATGTCGGGCTGCCTTACAATCTCAGCCCGCGCGACGAACCGGCGCCGACCCTCAGCAAAGTCGCAGGAAGGCTAGTGCGTGCAGGTGCGAATTTCCGTGAGACTTTCGGTCTTTTCGCGGTTTCGGTGATCCTGGTGGCGCTGCTGCACCGGCAGAACGCGACTTCGGCCATCGGCGCGCAACTCTATTTCTGGTCGCGGCTGGTTTATGTGCCGGTCTATGCGTTCGGGATTCCGGTGGTGCGCACCATTATCTGGGCGATTTCGATTGCCGGCCTGGTGATGGTACTACTCGCCGCCTTCGCCATCGCCTGAACAGCTGCCCAGCGCAAATCAGGCGCGAGAGATTTTGTGACCTCAGCAGG
>DASYDX010000210.1:0-5259 GCA_036499345.1 Rhizomicrobium sp. | reverse complement strand
CCGATGGTGACCTGGATCGCATTCGCGTCCAGGGCGCAATCGCAGGCGGCACAACTTTTCTCGGTCATGATTTTCTCCTTGCTCATCGTGAATTCGATGAGGTCAGAGACCATCTGGGCGGGATCGGCCGCTATCAGGATCTTTAGTGATCTGGGCGATCAGTGCGCCATGGCCGAGCGGCGGAATTCCGAGGGCGAACGGCTATAGGCTTCGCGAAAGGCGGCGCTGAAATGGCTGTGGCTGGAAAAACCCAGATCCAGGCCCAACTGCGTGAGGTCTTCATAGCGGGGCAAAAGATCCAAGGCCCGCGCCAGCCGCAGCCGCAATTGATAACGATACAGCGGCATGCCTTCGACCTTGCGAAACACTTGCGTGAGATAGACCGGCGATCCACCCACTTCGGCGGCGATCTCGCCCAAGGTCCAGCGCCGCGTCAGATCGCTTGCCAGCACCAGCTTGACCCGGTCGGCCAGGCGCGCGGGCGCGATACCGGCATCGGTGGCGTGGCTGGTGCGCGGACCAAGCGCGCGCTGCACCAAGGTCAGCGCAAGACTTTCGGCTTCCAGCGGTTGCGCCGTGCCTTGCGTCAGGCCGTGCCGCAACAACGCCACCAATGCCTGGCTGCGCCCATCGATGCGCAATTTTTGCCGCTGAAAGGCCAGCGCCGCGCCGCCGCGCAACAGCGGCTTGGGCGCGATCTCGCGCAGCAGATCTTCGCGTATATCGAGCGACAGCGACGCATCGCCGCCCGTCACCGGATGGCTGACGCGGTAGCCTTCGGTGGCGTTGAAGAACAGAACTTGATTGGCCTCGCCCACCGCCTGGTCGCGGCCCAGATGCCGGGCGAAAACGCCGCGATAGGGAAATACGAGTTCGGTGTTGCCCGCGCATTCTTCCGCGCTCTGATGCTTGCAATGCCCCGCGCAGCAGACATCGCGCAGCGTCAAGCTTGCGGTCTTCAGAAGCGTCTGGACGGAAAATTCGGACAAAACAGCTATCCCTCGGACAGCTCTTCAATGCCATCAACCCGGTCGGGATAAAAGGCCAGGTAATTGCGGATCCGGCTCACCGCGCCATAGGGATTCTCGTAACTCCAGACCGCATTGTGAGACCGCTCGCCGCCCGAAGGAATGCTGAAATAGCTGCAATCGCCCTTATAGGGGCAATAGGTGGCGTGGCTGGTGCGGTGCAAAAGCGACATGTCCACATCTTCGCGCGGGATGTAATTCACGCCCGGATAATTGGCTTCGCGCAAAAGCAGCGCATGCCGCGTGTCGGCGATCACTTTTCCGTCCAGGCGTACCATCACCCGCTTGGGATTGGCCGTGAGAATGATGGGATGGTCGGGTCCTGGGATTTTAACGGGCTTGTCGCTCATCCTGGCCTCCTCGGAAGACCTCTAGGTGGGCCCGCTTCCGCCGCCGGTCAAGGCAGACACTGGAATGATTTGTTTTGTTCCCGGCCTGCGATAGCGTGCCCGCCATGACCTTGCAGACCTTGCTTCATCAGGCTCAGGCGCTGCACCGCGACGGCCGTTTGGCCGAAGCGGAGAAATTGTATCGCCGGGTGGCCAAGGAAGCCCCGCCCAATGCGCAACTGCAGCACCGGCTGGCGCTGCTGCAATTCCAGCAACAGCAGCATGGCGAAGCCCTGGTATCCATCGACAGAGCGCTGGCCATCGACCCGGGCGCGTCTGAAGCGCTGGTTTTAAAGGGCGTGCTGCTGGCGGCGGCGGGCCGGCATGAAGACGCACTGGCGCCGCTCGACCGGGCTTTGGCGCGTGACCCCAATCATCCCGATGCCCTTTACAATCGCGCCGTAGCGCTGCTGCGGCTTGGCCGCGCCCAACAGGCGGTGGCCGCCTTCGACCAGCTTCTGACCATCGCGCCGGGCGCGGTAGAGGCCTGGGTCAACCGCGGTGTCGCACTGCAGCAATCCGCGCGCGCCGCCGACGCCGTCGCAAGTTATGACCGCGCGCTGGCCCTGGCGCCGAGCCATTTGCAGGCCTGGATCAATCGCGGCACTGCGCTGCATGCCCAGGGGCAATTCGCAAAGGCGCTGGAAAGCTTCGACCGGGCGATTGCGCTGGCCCCGCGCCAGGCCACTGGCTGGGTGGGACGGGGCGGCACCTTGATGGGATTGCGGCGTTTCGAGGAAGCGCTGGAAAGCTACGACACCGCGTTGGAGATCGCGCCGGGCGACCCGGTGGCGGCCGCACAACGCGGAGCCCTGTTGGAAACCATGAAACTGTTCGGCGCAGCGGGCACGGACAAAAGCGAGCTCGATCTGTGGCAGGAGCGCGCCGCCTATTTCCAGATCACCCAGCATTTCCCCGAAGCGCTGGATGCGTTGGACAAGGCCCTGGCGCTGGACGCGGACAATTCCGCGGCGCTGACCCGAAAGGGTGCGGTCCTGTGCGAAGCCCGCCGCACCGATGACGGCATGGCGACCTATCGCCATCACGCCGAAGTGACGTTGCGCGGCAAGCCGGTCACAGAGCCCGGCGATCTGCCGCACAAGCAGCGTCACGATGCCGAGCAGCGCGACTGGCTGGCGGCGCAAGGGATCAACGATGACGGCTTCCGGCTGGAGCCGGGTGCGCGCGTGCCGGGCCCCGCAGTCAATCCCGCCAACGCCGAAGAGATTGCGCGCCTTTGGGCCGAACGCGATCCCCCGATTGTGGTGATCGACAATCTTCTCACGCCAGACGCGTTGGAAGGGCTCCGGCGCTTTTGCCGTGGCTCGACCATGTGGCGGCGGCCTTACAAAAGCGGCTATCTGGGCGCGATGCCGGAAACCGGCTTCGCCTGTCCTTTGCTGGCGCAGATCGCCGACGAACTGCGCGATGTTTTTCCCAGCGTGATCGGCGATCACGGCCTGCGCCGCACCTGGGGCTTCAAATATGACAGCAGCCTGTCGGGCATTCCCATGCATGCCGATCAGGCGGCGGTGAATGTGAATTTCTGGATCGCGCCGGATGACGCCAGCTTGGACCGCGAAAGCGGCGGACTGGTGGTGTGGGATGCCAAAGCGCCGCTGGATTGGAATTTCGCCCGCTACAACACCGACGAAGCGGCGATCCGCGCCTTCCTGGCGGAAAAACACGCCAAGCCCATTGTGGTGCCGCACCGCGCCAACCGGGCGGTAATCTTCGATTCCGATCTCTTCCACGAAACCGACAAGATCGTCTTCCGCGACGGCTACGAGAACCGGCGCATCAACGTCACCATGCTGTATGGACGCCGCGCCTTTTTCGGCGGCTGAGGAGAAGCACAATGCTTACGTCTCAAGATACCGATACGCTGAAAGACATCTCCTCACGCACCCTGGCGGACTATACCGGCCGTGCTGAGGCCTTTCGTAAAGGCACGCGCGATCACGATGTCAGCCAGAATATCGGGGCGTTTCTCGCCGCCATTGACGGCGAGCCGCCTTTCACGCTTCTGGATGTGGGCTGCGGGCCGGGGCGCGATCTGAAAAGCTTCAAGGCGCTGGGCCATCACGCCACCGGCCTGGAAGGTTGCGCGGAATTCGCCGCCATGGCGCGCGCCGAAGGTTTGGAGGTTTTGGAACAGGATTTCTTACGCCTCGATCTTCCGCCGGGCCATTTCGACGGCATCTTCGCCAATGCCACCTTGTTTCATATTCCCAGCCGAGAATTGCCGCGCGTGCTGAAGCAGTTTCACGCCGCCTTGAAGCCGCGCGGCGTGTTGTTCAGCTCCAATCCGCGCGGGCAAAACGAAGAAGGCTGGTTCAATGGCCGCTACAGCGTCTATCACGACCTCACCGCCTGGCGCGGTTACATGACGGGCGCGGGCTTTGAAGAGATCCGCCACTATTACCGGCCCGAAGGCCTGCCGCGCGAGCGCCAGCCTTGGCTCGCCAGCGTGTGGCGCAAAAAATAAGCCCTCCCGTTTAAGGAGGGCTCATTTCCATTTCGTCCAATTGATGCGGCCTTAAGCGGACACCACCTTGTTGAAGGCGGCGAAGAAGCCTTCCATGTCCGCTTTCGAGCCAATGGAGATGCGCGACACGGTCGGCCAAGTCGGGAAGACGCGGGCGATCTCGACGCTTTGGGCGCGGAACGCCGCCTGCATCTCTTTCGACGATTTGGTCTTCCAGTCGATCATCAGCATGTTGGCTTCGCTGGGACCGATCAGCTTCAAACCGCGCTTGGTGAGGAACTCCACCGTCATGGCGCGATTGTCCATCAGCATCTTGCGCCGCGCCGCCATCGAAGCGGTGTCTGTGATGCTGGCGACGGCGCAGGCCGCCGAAGGGATCGGCAACTGCCCCGACAGCGCACCGCCATCATGCAGCTTGAGCTTGGCCAGCAATTCCGGCCGGCCCATCGTGTAGCCGATGCGCATGCCCGCCATGCCGAAGATCTTGGAGAAGGTGCGCATGATCAGCACATCCTTGCCCGCCGCCACCAGATGCGAATTGGTGTTGTTGGGATAATCCTTGGTCCAATGGATATACGCCTCGTCGAGCACGATGATGGAACCGGCGGGCTTGTTGTCCACCAGCCAGGCGATTTCCGACTGCGGTGTCATTGTGCCGGTGGGATTGTTGGGATTGCAGACATAGATCACGCCCGCACCGGCATCGGTGGTGGACATGGCCCGAATGTCATGACTGTAGTCCGCCTTCAGCGGCACACTCTTGATCGGAACGCCGAGGAATTTGGCGGCACGTCCCGAGGTTTCATAGGTGGGATCGGCCTGCACCAGGCTTTTGGTCGGAGAGCAGAAAGCCACCACCGAACGCGCCAAGGCTTCGTTCGAGCCCGGCCAGGTCATGATGTGATCTGCCGGCACATTTTCGATTTTCGCGATGGCCCGGACCAATTGACCTTGTTCGTCATTGGGCGAGTAGCGATTGGACACCGCGATAGCGGCGGCCGCAGCCTTGGCGCCCGTCGCCATCGGACCGGTCCAGCATTCATTCTGGCCGATACGAACCTTGGCGCCTTGCGGCCCTGCCTGCGCGAAAGCAATTTCGGGACTTAAGGTCAGCGCGGTTGCACCGCCGCTGAATATCATGGCGGCCCGCATCATCTGACGGCGGGAAAAGCCGCGGCTGAGCAGATCGTCTTTCACGTCTTCTTGGATGCGATGAATCATGTTGGTTCTCCCTCGGAGTTGTTGCTCAAACGCGTACGCTGAACGCAAACAGGGAAGCGGCACGATGTACCGGCAAATGCCCTGCTCCCCCGAGCGGGCATCGTCTTGTCGAAGGCTATAAGGGCGCGGGGCA
>DASYDX010000209.1:0-11134 GCA_036499345.1 Rhizomicrobium sp. | reverse complement strand
TGGGCAGCGACGAAGACGATTTGCGCGGCGTTTCCCAGATCCCGGGCGATCCCAAGGTCGAACCCATCGTGGAAGGCGCGCCGGGACATGGCGAAGGCCATAATTCCGGTATCCCTCTGATCATCGCGGCGGCGCTGTCCGCCAAGGCGGTGATGGAGAAGAACCATATCAAAGGCCGGTTGATGATCTGGCCGGGTATCGCGGAAGAGCTTCTGGGCAGCAAGGCTTTTTATGTCCGCGACGGACTGTTCAAAGGCGTGGACGCCTGCATCTTCGTGCATGTCGCCAGCCAGTTCGATACCGCGTATGGCGATCTCGGCTCCAATGGCATGGTCTCGGTCGAATATACCTTCCACGGCAAGACGGCGCATGCGGCAGGCGATCCCTGGGACGGGCACAGCGCGCTCGATGCCGTCGAGATTATGGATGTGGCCTGGCAATTCCGCCGCGAACATCTGGCGCTGGCGCAACGCTCGCACAATGTGATTTCCAATGGCGGTGGCCAGCCCAACATCGTGCCGGGCATCGCCTCCAGCTGGTATTATTTCCGCGAGCATGACTTCAAGTCGCTGCGCGAATTGTGGGCCATCGGCAACAAGGTCGCCGACGCTGCCGCGATGGCGACCGACACCACGGTCGAACACAAGGTGCTGGGCACGGCTGCGCCCAATTTCGGCAACAAGCCGTTGGCGGAAGCCGCTCAGGCCAATATCGAAATGGTGGGCATGCCCAAATGGAGCGCGGACGATCAGGCCTTCGCCAAGATGGTTCAGGAAACGCAGAACCGCAAAGTTCAACCGCTCAAGGATAAGGTTGGCACGCTGAAGAAATGGCCCGCCGATGAGGACCGCATGCCGACCGGTGGCGGTTCCGACGATATCGGCGACATCATGTGGACGGTGCCGACCATCACCATTCGCTATCCTGCCAACATTCCCAATATGATCGGCCATAACGTCACCTCGGCCATGGCGATGGCGACGCCTATCGCGCACAAGGGCACGGTGGCGGGTGCCAAGGCAGTGTCGATGACGGTGCTGGACATGATGACCTCGCCCGATCTGCTGGTGCAGGCGAAGCAGTATTTCGACACCGACCAGCAGAAATTCGATCATTACGATCCGATGCTGACGGCGGCGGATGTGCCAGCGATCCATCTCAATGACGATCTGATGGACAAGATGCGGCCGCTGATGGAGCCTTATTATTACGACTCCAGCAAATACGACTCTTATCTGGATCAGCTGGGGATCAAATATCCCAATCCGCCGGTGAACGGCATCCGCCGTCCGCCGCCAAAGTCCGGCGTCAAATCGGGAAGCTGATCAGCGTAATTCGCGCTTGAGAAAGGCGATGGTGCGGGCGAGGGCGTCCGCGCCATTTTCGCTGTCGATGCGCGAGCCGAAGCCGTGGCGCTCGCCGGGATAGACCACCAACTCGGGTGTGCCTTTCAGCGATGTGGCCAGATCGGCGAGCTTTCGTCCCTGATCGATGGGGATGACCGTATCGGCATCGCCATGCAGGATCAGAAGCGGCGGCAGGTGCTGGGCCGGCGTTTTGAGCGGGAAGGGCACCGCGCCGTAATAGATCACGGCGGCGGAAATGGCGGGATCAAGTGCGGCGGTGCCGCCCGACAAGGTGCCGCCGTTGGGAAAACCAACCAGCCCGATTTTGCTGTTGGCATCGGGCCGCTTGCGGATGTCGGCGGCGAGATCGCTGACCAGCCGCGTCCAGCTCAGGAAGCGGCTTACGAATAGATTGCCGTCCCGGGTCAGACGCTCTTCGTCAGCGGGGCTGTAATAATAAACCAGATAGGTGTCGATGCCCGCATTCGCCAGTGCCGAAGCATAGCGATTGTAATTGGCGATCTGGGAGTCGAAGCCGTTGGCGCCATGCAGCACAAGCACGGACGGTCTTGCGCCTTCGCCCGGCGCGCGGAAATAGGTGACGTGTACCGCCCGCTCTTGCGTGGGCAGGGTCGTGGTTACACCGGTGATGTCGGCGGCGCTCGCAGTCATCGCCGACAGGAAGAACAGGATCGTCGCAAGAAATACTTTCACAGCGGTAGCTTCAGTGCTGCGGCGACGGCGGGATGGGTGATTTTACCCGCTTTGACATTGAGGCCCAGCGCAAAGCCCGGATCGGCCGCCAGCGCGGCATCGGCGCCTTTGTTTGCCAGGGCATAGACATAGGGCGCGGTGGCGGCGTTGAGCGCATAGGTAGAGGTGAGCGGCGCTGCGCCAGGCATGTTGGCAACACAATAATGGATGATGCCATCGACCTCGAAAGTGGGGGCGGCATGGGTGGTGGGGTGGCTGGTCTCGAAGCAGCCGCCCTGGTCGATGGCCACATCCACCAGCACCGAGCCTTTGCGCATGCGTTTGAGGTCTTCGCGTTTGACCAGTTTGGGCGCGGCGGCGCCCGGCAGCAGCACACAGCCGATCACCAGATCCGCGTCGGCCACCGCTTCCGAGATCGCGTGATGGGTGGAGAATTGCGTCTTCAACCGGCCGCCGAATTGCGCGTCCAACTCTTCCAACCGTGCCGGTGCGATATCGAACAGCGTGACGTCGGCGCGTAGGCCCACCGCCATTTCTGCTGCATGGGTGCCTGAAACGCCGCCGCCCAGGATCACCACCTTGGCGGGCGCGACACCGGGGACGCCGCCGATCAACATGCCGCGTCCGCCCGCGGGCTTCAGTAGCAAATTTGCGCCCACCTGGGTCGCCATCCGGCCCGCGACCTGGCTCATCGGCGCCAGCAGCGGCAGGCGCCCTTTGGCATCGGTGATGGTTTCATAGGCGATGCAGGTGGCGCCTGACTTCATCAGGCCTTTGGTCTGTTCCGGGTCGGGCGCCAGATGCAGATAAGTGAAAAGGAGGTGCCGCGGTTTGAGCCGCGCAATCTCCACGGCCTGCGGCTCCTTCACTTTCACGATCATGTCGGCGGCTTCGAACACCGCATCGGCATCGGGAAGAATTTCGGCTCCGGCTTTGCGGTAATCGTCGTCGGATTGCCCGATGCCCATACCCGCGCCGCTCTCCACAAAGACCTTGTGGCCGTACACGCTCAGCTGATGCACGACCGGCGGCACCAGGCCGACACGGAATTCCAAGGTCTTGATCTCTTTGGGGACGCCGATCCGCATGACAATTTCCTTTTCGACAGGGTCAGGCAGTTTTGCAGGAGGCCGTGACGGCCGCGCGATCAATTCAATCTTTCTTCGCGATAAGGGCGAAAACGATACCGCAATATAGACGATAACGTGGACCAGCGGAGGCCTGCCGGAGCAGGTCTCATATACCGTGCGCGCAGTTTGGCTTATTCCGCGACGGACGAAGCGGCGGGCGCGCCGACATAGCGGTGCGGCCGGAAGAAGAAGATACCGAGCGCGAACCCGCCAAGACCGATGATCTTGGTCACCAGATTGAATGTCGTGATGGCATAAATCCCCAATCCCAGCAGCAGCAATCCACTGAGCGCGGGAAAGAGACAGAGCGCGATCCACCGCCCCGGTGTGGGGGTGGTCCGGAAAACCCAGGCGGCAACCAGCCCGGCCAAGCCGTAATAATAGCAGACCTGGATCGCGACGGCATTGACTGACGCAGCGATGACGGCGCTGACGGACGGCATCAGGCTGGACGACCAGATCAGAACCAGACCGATCGCGATCAACACTATCATCGCCTTGACCGGCGTCTGACTCTTGGGCGCGATGTCGCCAAAGACGCGCGGCAGGGCGCCGTCCCGTCCCATGGCGAACAGGGTGCGGGAAAATTGCAGCATGGTGGTTTCCAGAGTGGCGATGCTGGACAGGATCACCGCTAAGGACGCACACAGGCCGCCGAAGCGCCCCAGCCCGGATGCGACGGCGACATTGTAGATGATGTTGTCGGTCAGGTTGCGCGCATCGTGCAACGAGAACAGGAACAGCGCCGCCAGCGTGAAGCCGATATAAAAGGCGATGGTGATGAAGATGCTGGAGAATCCGCCATTACCGGCATTCTGCCCGCCATTGACTGTCTCTTCGCTCAGGTTCGATGTGACGTCCCAGCCCCAATAGAAGAACACCACCATCAAGGCGCTGGCGGAAAAGGCTGACGGCGTATAGCCGAACCCGAACCAGGACCAGCTGAATTGGTTGACGGTCCCTGATGTTCCGGTGTGAAGGAAGGCCGCCACCAGCACGATGGTGAGGATCAGAAGTTCTATCGTGGTCATGATCACCTGGACCTTGCTGGTGATTTCGATGCCGGTGATCAAGACCAGCGCGATCAGCAGAAACCAGGCACTGGCCACCGCGGCGGTGACGAAGACATTGCCGGTCAGTTCGGGTGCGATGAAATTCAAGGTTGCTGTTGCGACCGGCACGCTGCCCGCCACCATGAAGGCGAGAGACGCGATCAGAAGTGCCCAGCCGGAAAAGAAACCCAGAAAATTCCCGAACGCCGCGCTGGTCCAGCGATAGGCCGCCCCGGCGCTGGGTTCGTGTTTGTTGAGCGCCTTATAGGCGACCGCGATGCCCAACATCGGCACCGCGAAAATGACAAGTGCGCCGGGCGATAAGGGGCCCGCCACCGCGAGCAGGACGGCTGTGGTGACTGCGATGGTATAACCCGGAGCGCTTCCCGCCACGCCCATGACGAGCGATTCGAAAAAGGAAAGCGAATTCGCCTTCAGCTGGTTGCTCATCTTCCCCCGGCGCTCCATGGCGCAAACATCTCCGGCACCACGCGCTTGAAACAGAGAAATGGAGCAATCCGGCGATGGCTGGGGAAGCAGTCTGGCGCAAACCAGTCTCTAGGTAAACGTAGCGGAGATTTTGAAATTTCGGTCTTAATAGGACCTCTGCTGGCTGGTTTGGAGACCGTTGCCACAGATCGATTCGATATCGACTGATTCGGCTAACTCTCCGGTGATTGGCTTTTGCCAAGATCGGTAGATGCCATACCTGTCCGCAACCTGGAGCCTTTCCGAAGCTGTAGCTTGGGCCGCATTTCGTAGGCCAGAGGATTTGACTCTCCCATACAACATTGCGTCTGTGCGCCCTGACGGAGGTCGAGTGTCGGAGCGGAAGATTGCGGTGGCTCTGGAAGCTGTGACGGGTCTAGCATTGGCTTCTAAGGTGACAGTTATAGCTAGAGAGGTCGAAAGCGATTATTGCGGCCCCATCCCGTCACCGAAAGTCAAATTTCTCGAGTTTTTTGTCTCCGAGGACATTCCAGGGCATCCATTTGGGTTTCGGAATATCCAAAGTAAAATAATAACTTGGACGCATTTGAGACTCGCGGCCGATGAAATGCTGAGGTTCTGGCCACCAGCGCATGAATCCCCGAAGCGGAACGCCTGATGGAACCGCAAATATGGGAGAGCCCCCGATGTCAGATGCTGAATTGCGAGGGGCAGTTTTGGAAAAGGCAGTTCTTCGAGCTTGCGAGAAATTGCAATTGCCGCCAGGTGCCCTGGTCAACGTTCTGCAGATACCCGACCCCATAATGTTGTCGCCAGCAGACGGAAGCAGCTCCCCGGATTTAGGGAATGACGCATCTAGAAGGGCGAGAAAGGTCTTACAGCTTTATCGGGCCCTAACCGCGGTCTTTGCAGGCGACGACCTACAGGCAGCTATATGGCTCAGAGGCAGAAATTCTGTGCTGGATGCAGTGCCCGTCGAACTAATTCAAGCTCCTGGCGGGCTTGCCAAAGTCCTGGAATATTTGGAGAGCCGTTGCCAGTTCAAATAAATTACCAGATCTGGCGTTTTTACCTTCGCTTGCTAAAGGCCATTGGAAATTGATACCAATTTTGGCCGTCGGCAGTTTGGAGAGAGAATATCCTTAAAAAATGGATCTGGGCCATGATCGCGACCGCTAGCCTCTTGCTTGGTAGCGGTGTTGGTGCGAGCGCTCAGCCGAAAGTTCCGTTCAAATATGCGCCGCCGCGTTGTGCGCAGCCGCATTTTAGTGTGCTGCCGCAAGCGCAAGATTCGCAGGCTCCGGATCAGGCCAAAGCCAGCTATTACGATTACGAAGTTCGGCAATATAATCGCGAAGTCGAAGCCTATAGCCGGTGCATCAAGAATTATGTGGCGAAGGCCGATCGCGATGCGCGGAAAATCCAGGAGGATGCGGCTGCGGAAGCAAAGCGCATCACCGAGACCGCGGATGCGTCGGCCGCGGTAATTCACGCCCAAATCCGAAAAGCGACGGCCAGTGTCCGAAAGTTGTCGGGCAAGCCGGCAGGCGATGCCCGAGGGGGCGCCCGTTCAGATGGTGCGCGTTGACGCCGGGGTTATCGTGAAGCGGCTTCTGCATCAGAATGTGAAAGTGAAGAAGGGCGCCTACGGCCTTGGGCTGTTTGCGAACGGTCCGATCGCGAAAGGCGATGTCGTCGCCGAATACTGGGGCCCTATCGTCACCGAGGAAGAAGTCCTGCGAAGCCGCGGCAAATATTTCTTCGCGCTGTCGAACAATCTGGCGATCAATGGAAAATACCGCAGCAATATCGCGCGGTATATCAATCATTCCTGCCATCCCAATTGCGTGCCGGTTGAAAAGGAGCAGCGCGTTTTCATTCAGGCGAAGCGCGCCATAAAGACAGGCGAAGAAATCGGGTACGATTATGGCAAGGAATATTGGGACGAATATATAAAGCCGATCGGCTGCCGGTGCGGTTGCGGCGGCAGCGGCCCGAAGCGCTGGACCAGAATCGTCAGGACGTGATCGCCGGCTAGGCGCGCTGCATCGCGCGCCGGATGCTCGCATAGGTCAGGCCGCGGCGAGCAATCCGCAGGCGTTGCCCGAGCCGATGACGGGTGTAGACCATGCGAACGCGTGCAAGTTCGCGCAGCTTGTGACGTTCGTGATAAAATCCGTAGGCTGCGACCGACAATCCGAAGGTCAAGAAGATCAGCATCAGCGCGAGCGGTGTTTCACTCTGTGCCGGGGTCGTGGGAATGGCGGCTACAGCCGGCTGCCCATCGCGCACCATGAGATTTACGCCCAGGAAGAGGGCGGCCAGGAGCAATGCGGCCTTATCGGCCAGCCGGTAAGTCCGACGCTGTTTGCGCATCCAGAACCCCGTCAAATCGACAACGATCCAACGCTAGGGTGTTGAATCCGCTTTGTCATTAGAAATGTGGCGGAACTTGGAAAATTATGGCGGAACTTGGGCAGTGTTGTTTTTATGCCTTCGCAACCGCAATATGCTCCGTAGACGGACGGAAAATGCTTTCGTTAAGAACGGAAATGCGCAGCAAAGGCGGAAAAATTCCCGCCACGTCGAATTTCGGAAGATTCATGTGACGGTTTGCCGTGCGTGTGCAGGGCAGAGGTTAACCAGTGCGCGCGATTTCGCTGCCTTTAGAGCCAACGGCGGACCTTTGCCTGATAGTCGCCATAGGGCTGGCCGAACTTGCGATCCAGATAGGCTTCCTCGCGCGCGATGACACCGAAGCGCAGGATAAGAAACATCGGCACCAGGGCGGCGAAGAACCAGAGACTGTTGAAGGCGAGCGCGAAGCCGCAAAGGCCCAGAAGGATCGCGACATAGATCGGGTTGCGGCTATGGGCGAAGGGGCCGGTGGAGACGATGGCCGTCGCGGCCTGGCTGGTGAGAATGTTGGTGCGGGCTTTGCGGAAACTTTGCGCCGCCCAGCGCACGATCAATAGCGCGGCGAGGAGCACGACCAGGCCCGCTTCGATGCCGATTGTCGCTCCCGCCATAAAAGGCAACGGGATGAACCAATTCAGCGCAAGCGCCGCAACCACCAGAAGGGCGAGCGCGATGGGTGGGTGGATGACGACATCGGGCGCGTCTTTTGTGCCGGTCATGGACGGACCTCCTTGGCGGCGGGCTTGCGGTAGAAAAAGCGCAAAAGCGACAGGCTGGCCAAGGCGGCCAGAAAGCTCCAGGTCGAGATGAAGCTATCATAAAAGGCCGTGGCGGACACGATCAGGCCCGCGACCAGGAACAAGCCGAAACGGCGGAGCGCGGGGTTCGACGAAATCAGCGGCGGCGTGCAGACGCAGATCACATACAGAAGCACCAGGACCAGCGAGACGGGACGGTTGTTGGCGTAAGTGAGGAGCGGCCCCACCGGTGCGGCGTGATAAGGATGCACCAGAAGCGTGCCGGCATAATCGACCGCTACGCCGATGCTGGCAGGTAGAAGCACCAGCATCAGAAAGCGGCGGCGGGGATCGGGTTCGACCAGGCTGAGCGCGGCGGGGATCAGCAGCGGCCAGACCGTCAGCGTGAGAAAGATGAAAAGATTGGTCCAGGCCGCGCCATGCTCGCGGCCCAACGGAATGGCCAGCCAGATCATGCCTTCGATGGCTTGCATGCTTCCGAAGACCAGCGGGATGAGCGCCAGTGGGATATCCGCGGGGTGGCGGGCTTTGAACAGCGCGGCGAGGCCCGCAACGGTCAGAAGCGCGGCGGCGGCGAAGTTGATGATCGCGGAGACGTTCATAGGGCGATTCAGGTTTCGCGAATAAGCGCGAGGCGGAAGCCCTGATAGCGCTTCTTCAGCGCCATGCGGACCACGATCGGCCACCAGATCAGCATGACGATGGCGCCCATGGCGGCGTTGACGTTGCTGCTGAGCATGACGTGAAAGCCATAGGCCAGAGCCAGATTGATGGCGAGGCCCAGCACGAAGCCGATGGCGATGCCGCCGACGAGCCCGCGCCAAAACAGCAGCCACGCAACTCGCAGCACCTCATTCCAAGAGGATTCTGTCTCATTCATAGATAGGGTTCCCAATTCTTAGCCTACAAGATAGCGATCCTTGCTGCGTTGAGCGAGTATCAACTGAGGCGCGGATATCAGGAACATAAATCTAGCCATAGTACGGGAGGCGTCATTGAAAATTGGCAAGTCTGGCCCGACTAAACATGGGCGAAAATCTATAATCAAAGCCACCCCCCAAACATTTCCTGAATCTTTGCGATACTTGATTGAGCGCCATAACGATACGATCACCTCGCTGTTAGGAAAAATCGAAGCCAACAAATCCCACCACCAAACAGTTTGGCTCTGGCTCAAAGGTCGCGCGGTGCCACACCATCATAAGAGCTTTCGACTGTTGGCGCGGATAGAGCTCTTATATCGCCTTCCATCATCATTTTTTAGAGACCAACTTCAAGGCAAAGAAACACCAAGAAAGAAATACCTCAATGCCATGCACCAGAAAGACAGCTATGTCGCTCGCTGGCATCTGCCTTCGGATTTTGACCAGCGCACAACTGATGAGCAAAACCAAATCACGATTTGGGTGAAGGAAAACACGCTCTCGTCAACGACAGACTTCGGCAAATTTCTTTCCCGCGTTTCTAAAGAGCGTTACGCGATTCTGTTTCCAAACATACTGCGCACTAGAAAACATACACCGGCGATAAGTTTGCCGAAAATTCCAAGCGTAACGGGAAACTTACGAGCACCGCCAGCTCTTTCCGACGAGATGGAAAAACTCCTTGAGTATCATACTTCAACACTCTCGCCTGCGGGGTTCAAGCGCTACATGCGCTGGAAATCCCAGACGGTAGTGGCGCACGTGAGGAACTTTGGAATTATGTTTGGCGCTCTGTCCGCCAATCCTGCATCCCCCATTGGTGGCTTAGGCATACCGCTTCCGAAGCTGACCTTCGGGCTATTTGTGTTTCCACAGATTTGGGATTGGCTGTTGCAATGGAGGGAGCGTAGGCGAGGCTTTTTTACTGTCGCCGAAAGATCAACGCTTTATGTCGCAATAGGTTTTACGCGGAGAAATACCGGGTGGATTCGCCAACATCCTGGCTTGGCTAAGCAATTAAAGCCCATCCCAGGGGTGCTGTCAGAGCGAGACATTCAATCCGCCAAAAACGACTGGGATAAGGTCTGCGATAATACATTCGAGTTTGCCAAATTCCGGCTGCGCGAAATTTCGAGGCTGATGCGATGTCATCGCGATTTTTTTGTGCCAATTTTGCCGATCTTAAAATCCTCCAGCCCGTTGTCTGAGTTTCGCAAAATAACTGAAGAAATTATCGGTCGGGTCTCGGAGCTGGATAACGAGCTGGAGAGAGCTAAGGCAATTCGATCTTACCTGATGCTCCGCCTTGGTGCACACCTTGGCTTGCGGCAACGTAATCTACGGCAATTACTTTTGGCGCCCAAAGGTTCGAAACATCGCGCTGTAAAAGAACTTGAAGAATTAGAGCGCGGAGAAATGAGGTGGAATGAGGAGAAGAAATGTTGGACCGTTTTCGCTCCCGCAATAGCTTTCAAAAACTACCGATCATCATTCTTTAAAGGCCACCCCTACCAACTGGATCTTCCAGATCTCGCAAACCTTCATGCGATCATTGACCGCTATATTACTTCGGACCGCCCAATGATAATCAACGGGCGAGCCGATCCTGGAACTGTGTTCGTGCGAGGTGGGCGATACCCGTTATATTGTTGCGAATTCACCATGCATACGTTCTACGATGCTTGGAAGCTCGCTATTCAACGGTACGGCATTTTCAACCCGTACACCGGTCGTGGCGCAATTAGAGGTCTTCTTCCTCACGGACCGCATTGTGTGCGGGACATTCTCGCGACTCATATTCTCAAGCAAACAGGCTCTTTTGATCTCGCTAGCTACGCCATTCAGGATACCGCTGAGACAGTTATGAGGCATTACGGAAGATTTCTTCCCGAGGAGAAATCAGCCCAAGCCGCGCTGATTCTGAATGAGGTTTGGGATGACACGAAGACACCAGGAGATTGGATCAAAGAACTCATAAATATTGACCGCTATCGAATTGCACCATGAATAATTGTTGCGCCCGCTAAAGGTCTGCAGCCAAGCTCAGGGGGTTAGCCGCCTCTTATATTAAAAAACGAGGGGCGCCAGCGGTACAATTTTTTTCGAACGTTCGACCTAACGCAGTAGGACGTTCATCACTGCGGCTAATCCGAACAAGCAAGCCGCTACGCTAAGCTTGATGCTAATGTCTATTTTTATCCGTCTCACGGCTCGACCCCGTAATCTTCCTTGGAAATGTACCATCATAATCGTTTTGCACAACAACGAATGTTGTAATAAACAACATTCGTTGCTAAAACAATCGAGGATTTTTGGAGTTTCTATCCACTAGGGTCGATGTCT
>DASYDX010000208.1:0-2966 GCA_036499345.1 Rhizomicrobium sp. | reverse complement strand
TCGGCTTCGCGTGCGATGGAGCTTTCGGCGACATTCACCACCGCGATGGTGGTCTGGCCTTTGGCTTTGGCATCGCGCAGCGCCGCCAAGGTGTCGGCGGTCTCGCCCGACTGAGACACGAACAACGCCGCGCCGTCTTTGGGATAGATAGGATCGCGATAGCGCAGTTCGGAGGCAACATCGGATTCCACCGCCAGACCCGCCAGCTTCTCGAACCAGTATTTGCCCACCATGCCCGCGTAATAAGCGGTACCGCAGGCTGAAATGGTGAGGCGCGAAGCCTTGGACAATGCCGCGCGCAGACCGACGCCGCGCTGGCGCACCACCGGACCCGCCGGATCGAGATAATGGGCGAGCGTATGGCCCACCACTTCCGGCTGCTCGTGGATTTCCTTGGCCATGAAATGATCGTGACCGCCCTTGTCCACCAGCGCGGCGGAGGCGGAGGTGATTTTGATTTCGCGGTTCGTCGGGCGGCCTTCCGCGTCGAAGATCGCGACATCGGCGCCGCGTATCACCGCCACATCGCCATCTTCCAGATAGGAAACGCGGTTGGTGAAGGGCGCCAGCGCGAAGGCGTCGGAGCCGAGATAGGATTCTTTTTCCGAATAGCCCACCGCCATCGGCGCGCCTTTGCGTGCGCCGATCAGAAGGCCCTCATGATCCTTGAAGATCATGGCGATGGAATAAGCGCCGGTCAGCCGCGCCACCGCAGCCTTGGCGGCGGCATCGGGCGCCATGCCCTTGTCGAGATTGTCGGTGATCAGATGGGCCGCAACTTCGCTGTCGGTCTGGGATTCGAATTTGTGGCCACGGTCGATCAACTCTTCCCGCAATTCGCGGAAATTCTCGATGATGCCGTTATGCACGATGGCGACACGGCCGGATGCGTGCGGGTGGGCATTGGATTCGGTCGGCGCGCCATGGGTCGCCCAACGCGTATGACCGATGCCGGTGCGGCCGCTGAGCGGGGTCTCGCGCAGCACCGCTTCCAGCTTCGACAGCTTGCCGGGCGAACGGCGGCGCTCGATATGGCCACCGACCAAAGTCGCAATGCCCGCGGAATCATAACCGCGATATTCCAGGCGCTTCAGCGCTTCCAGAATGACGGGCGCGGCTTCACCGGTGCCCGCAATGCCGACAATGCCACACATCAGGATTTCTCTTTCTTTTTCATGTCCCGGAAGGCTTTCGCCCAGCCGGGTTTTTCCGTTTGCTGTCCGCGCGCCACGGCCAGCGCATCGGGGGAGACGTTTTTGGTGATGACGGAGCCCGCGCCGGTGATCGCACCCGCACCGATCTTCACGGGCGCCACCAGCGCCGTGTCCGAACCGATGAAAGCACCGTCGCCGATCTCGGTCCGCGATTTGTCATAGCCATTGTAATTGCAAGTGATGGTGCCCGCGCCGATATTGGCTTTCGCGCCCACATCGGCATCGCCCAGATAGGTCAAATGATTGGCCTTGGCGCCGGCGCCGATATTGCTGTTCTTCACTTCCACGAAATTGCCGATATGGGCGGCCTCGCCGATCACCGCACCCGGACGCAGACGCGCGAAAGGCCCGATGATGGCGCCCGCAGCAACATTGGCGCCTTCGATATGGCTGTGCGCTTTGATCTGCACGCCCGAGGCGATCATGACTTTGGGACCGAAGACCACGAAGGGCTCGATGGCGACATCGGCTCCCAGCACCGTGTCGTGGCAGAGATAAACCGTTTCCGGCGCGATCATGCCCACGCCCGCCGCCAACGCCTTGGCGCGCAGCCGGTTCTGCATGCGGCGCTCGGCTTCCGCCAGTTCGGCGCGGCTGTTCACGCCCAGGGCATCGTCTTCGGCCACGGTGGCCACGACGCAGACCGCGCCATCGCGGGCGGCCAAACCCGGCACGTCAGTGAGATAAAATTCGCCCTGCGCATTCTTGTTGTCGAGCTTGGCGGCCCAGGCGAAGAATTTCTTCGCGTCCGCCGCCAGCACACCCGCATTGCACAGATCGGTTTTGCGTTCTGTTTCGTTGGCGTCCTTGAATTCGACAATGCGATCCAAGTTGCCATCCGCTTTCAGGATTACGCGGCCATAGGCGCCCGGATCGGCGGCGCGGAACGCGACGATGGCAAGGCCCTGCCCGCGCGCCTGGAACGACGCCTCGAAAGTGGAAGCGGTCATCAGCGGCATGTCGCCATACGCGATCATCAGCTCGCCGTCGAAATCCTTCAGCGCTTCGCCCGCTGCGGCGGCGGCATGGCCGGTGCCAAGCTGCTTGTTCTGGACGGCGGTCTGGCATCCCTGGCCGGTCGCATAGGCGCGCACATCGTCAGCCCCGGGCGCGGTCACCACAACGATGCGCGACACGCCTGCCGACTTCAGTCCGGCTATGACATGGCCCAGCATGGAAAGGCCCGCGACCTGGTGCAGGACCTTGGCCGTCTGGGACTTCATCCGGGTCCCTTGTCCGGCGGCGAGGATGATGGCAGCTCTGGTCATGATTTCCGGTAAGTCCCGGCCCGATAAAGAGGAAGTGACGTTTTACGACACTATATTGCCCGGAATTTACACCTTATTACTCCCTCAAGATGACCATCATGACCCCAACACTGATCTTCGACCTGGACGGCACCCTGGTGGATACCGCCCCGGACCTGCTGGAAGCCGCAAACGCCGTCTTGGCGGCCCGGGACAGGCCCCCCATCGACCCGGCGGAACTACACCATATGATCGGCTTTGGCGCCCGCTCCCTGATCGCCCAGGCCTTCGCCCTGACCGGGGACGAGGCGCGGGCCGAGGAAATGCCGGGTCTGGAGGCCATCTTTCTGGACCATTACCGGGCCCATCTGGCCGATTTCAGCCGCCCCTTTCCCGGGGTGGAAGACACCCTGACCCGGTTGAAGGACCAGGGCGCGGCCATGGCGGTTCTCACCAACAAGCCGCATGTCCTGGCCGCACCGCTGCTGGAGCAGCTGGATCTGGC
>DASYDX010000207.1:0-23996 GCA_036499345.1 Rhizomicrobium sp. | reverse complement strand
TATCCTCGAAAGCCGGGCAACCTGGTCCGGCGATGGATTGCGTGATTTTCGCGCTCCATTTGGCGGGCGCCTCGTCCATTCTTGGCGCGATCAACTTCATCACCACGATTTTGAATATGCGCGCGCCCGGCATGACGCTGCACAAAATGCCGCTGTTCGTGTGGTCGATCCTCGTGACGGCGTTCCTGCTGCTGCTCGCACTCCCGGTGCTCGCGGGCGCGATCACGATGTTGCTCACCGACCGTAACTTCGGCACTACCTTCTTCGATCCGCAGGGTGGCGGCGATCCGCTTCTGTTCCAGCATCTCTTCTGGTTCTTCGGCCATCCCGAAGTGTACATTCTGATCCTGCCCGGCTTCGGCATGATCAGCCACGTCATCGCCACCTTCTCCAAGCGGCCGGTGTTCGGTTATCTCGGCATGGCCTACGCCATGGTCGCGATTGGCTTCATCGGCTTCCTGGTCTGGGCGCACCACATGTATACGGTGGGCCTGTCGGTCGACACCAAGGCTTACTTCGTCTTCGCGACCATGGTCATCGCGGTGCCCACCGGCATCAAGGTGTTCAGCTGGATCGCGACGATGTGGGGCGGTTCGATCGAGTTCAAGACTCCGATGCTGTGGGCCATTGGCTTTGTGTTCCTCTTCACCGTCGGTGGCGTCACCGGCGTGGTGCTGGCCAATGCCGGCGTCGATGTCGTGATGCAGGACACTTATTACGTGGTAGCGCACTTCCACTATGTGTTGTCGCTGGGCGCGGTGTTCGCGATCTTCTCGGGTTTCTATTTCTGGTTCCCGAAATTCACCGGCTACATGTACAACGAAACCCTGGGCAAGCTGCACTTCTGGGTCACGTTCGTGGGCGTCAACATGGCCTTCTTCCCCATGCACTTCCTGGGTCTGCAGGGCATGCCGCGCCGTTACGCCGACTATCCGGATGCGTTCGCGGGCTGGAACTATGTCTCGTCGATCGGCGCCTTCATTGCCGGATTTGGTGTGCTGTTGTTCTTGGGGATGCTGGTCGAAGCTTTCACCGCCAAGCGCAAGGCTCCGAACAATCCCTGGGGCTCGGGCGCCACGACTCTGGAATGGACGCTGTCTTCGCCGCCGCCGTTCCATCAGTTCAACGAACTGCCGCACATCCACTGAGGACCGCTTAAGTTCATGGCTGTTATCGACACCCTTAACTATTCCCGCGTTACGACCGTGGGTGACTTCTTCGCGCTGCTGAAGCCGCGCGTGATGTCGCTGGTCGTGTTCACGGGGCTGGCGGGGATCATCGTCGCGCCCGGCCATGTTCACCTGCTCACCGCCTTCACCGCGCTGCTTTGCATCGCGTTGGCGGCGGGGGCGAGCGGGGCCCTCAACATGGCTTTCGATTCCGATATCGACCGGATCATGACACGGACCGCGACCCGGCCCATTCCGATGGGTCATGTCGCACGGTCGGACGCTTTGGCGTTCGGCTGGTCGATCTCGGCGATGTCGGTGGCCACGATGTGGCTGTTCGTGAATGCGCTTGCCGCGGGTCTTTTGGCCTTCACGGTCTTCTTCTATGTCGTGGTCTATACGCTGGGGCTGAAGCGCCGCACGACGCAGAACATCGTGATCGGTGGCCTGGCGGGCGCGCTGCCGCCTGCGATCGGTTGGGCGGCCGTGACCGGTTCGCTCAGCCTCCCGCCCATTCTGCTGGTGGCGATCATCTTCATGTGGACGCCGCCGCATTTCTGGGCGCTGTCCTTGTGGCGCTGCGAAGATTACGCCCGCGCCGGCGTGCCGATGCTGCCGGTGGTAAAGGGTAAGACCGCCACACGGCGGCAGATCTTCGCCTATACTTTGGTACTGGCGCCGCTCGGCGTATCGCCGGTCTTTGTCGGCCTGGGCGGAATGCTTTATTTTATTCTTTCGGCGACGATGGGTTTCTGGATGCTGCTTGAAGCCTTCGCGACCCTGCGCGAACGCGACGAGGTTCGCGAACCCGCCGCCAAGCGGTTGTTCGGTGTTTCGCTGCTGTATGTTTTTGTTCCGTTCGCCGCCCTGATTATCGAGCGTATCCTTCACCTTCCTCCGCTTTGGGCGTGAGGCGATGGATGAGGATCCTTTCGATCGCAACAACCGGGCAGGGCGGGAACGGCGCAAGCGGAATATCGCGTTGGCGCTCGCGTTGGGCGGCTTGGTGATTTTGTTTTATCTGATGTCAATCGTGCAATGGCACGAAAATGTTGGCCACTAGAGGGGCTAGTTTCATGAGCGGCGACGTAAAGCACGATTATCATTTGGTGGACCCCAGCCCCTGGCCCGTGGTCGGGTCGGCTGGCGCCTTCGTCATGATGACCGGCGCCGTGTTCTGGATGAACAAGGATTATTCCGGTTTCTTCGGCTTGCCGGTGAATGGCCAGCCCTGGATCTTTATCGTCGGTCTGGGTCTGGTTCTTTATACCATGGCCGGCTGGTGGCGCGATGTGATCAAGGAATCCGTCGTGCAGGGCAATCACACCCCGGTGGTGAAGCTGCATCTGCGCTACGGCATGATCCTGTTCATCGCCTCGGAAGTGATGTTCTTCGTGGCCTGGTTCTGGGCCTATTTCAATTCCGCGATTTTCTTCAACGATGTCAGCATCGGCAGCTGGCCGCCCGCGGGCATCACCACGCTCGATCCCTGGCACTTCCCGCTCCTCAACACGTTGATCCTGTTGACCTCCGGCACGACCGTGACCTGGGCGCATCACGCGCTGCAGACCGGCGACCGCAAAGGCGCGATCCAGGGCTTGATCATCACCGTGCTGCTGGGCGCCAGCTTCTCGGCGGTGCAGGCGTATGAATATGCCCATGCGCCGTTCACCTTCGGCCTCAACCATCTGGCGCTGCAGCCCTTCACCGACGCAGCGCACGCTTCGCTGGCCGCAGGTGCGGGCAATTTCGACGCCATCTATGGCTCGACCTTCTTCATGGCGACCGGCTTCCACGGCTTCCATGTTCTGGTCGGAACCATCTTCCTGGCGGTCTGTCTGGCACGCACCATTGCCGGTCAGTTCACACCGACCCGCCATTTCGGCTTCGAGGCTGCTGCCTGGTACTGGCACTTCGTTGACGTGGTCTGGCTGTTCCTGTTCGCCTGCATCTATGTCTGGGGCCAGGGCCCCGTCACGGCTGGCTAACACGGCACGCTGCGCGATTATCGGCCTCTGTCCGCAATGCGGGCAGGGGCCGTTGTTCGACGGTTACATCAAACTGAAGCCGTCCTGCCCTTCCTGTCATCTCGATTACGCGATGTTCGACGCCGGAGACGGACCTGCCGTATTCGGCATCCTGATCGTGGGCGCCATCGTTGCCGGTCTGGCGTTGTGGGTGGAATTCACCTACTCGCCGCCCTATTGGGTTCATGCCGTGTTATGGGCCCCCCTGATCATCGGCCTTAGCCTCGGCTTCCTGCGGCTTTCCAAATCCACGCTTCTGGTCTTGCAATACAAGCACAAGGCGGGCGAAGGGCGCAGGCATTGATGGCTGTCCACTTCCGCCCCTATCCCGGCTTCACCATCGCCGCCGTGCTCATGACCGCCTTCCTGATCGGGTTGGGCGTATGGCAGCTCGAGCGTCTGCAATGGAAGCTGGGCCTGATCGCGGAAGTGAACGGCCATATGGCTGCGGCGCCGGTCGCGCTGGACGAAATCCTGAAAATGACTCCAGACGAGGCGCAGTATCGCCGCGTGGCGCTGACCGGGCGTTTCGACAATGCCGCCGAGGCGTATGTTTTCACCACCGGCCCCGAAGGCGAGCCCGTCTATCATGTGCTGACACCGTTCACGACCGTTGACGGCCGCGTGATGCTGGTGGATCGCGGTTACGTGCCTAAAGAAAAGCGCGATCCCGCAACGCGCACGGCGCCGGAGGGTGAAACAAGCCTGGTCGGCGTATGGCGGGTGCCGGACGCACCGGGCACCTTCACCCCGGCCCCGGATACGGCACACCGCACCTGGTACGCGCGCGATCTTGCCGGTATCGCCGCGGCCGATCGCATACACTTGGCGGCATCGGTATTGATCGAAGCGGGGCCTGCGCCCAACCCCGGCGGTTGGCCGAAGGGCGGGCAAACGGTGGTGAGTTTCCGCAACCAGCATCTTTCCTATGCCGTGACCTGGTTCGGGCTTGCAGCCGGTCTCATCGGCGTCTATTTCGCCTATCACATGTCCAAAGGCCGTTTGCGCTGGGACTGAAGGGAAACGCAGCGTGTCGCGATCCAGCCGATTTGTTTCCACCCGGGGTGAAGCGCCCGAGGCCGGGTTTGCCGATGTCTTGCTGGCGGGCCTGGCGCCCGATGGCGGGCTCTACATGCCCGCGGAATGGCCGCATTTCAGCGCTGCCGAGATCGCCGGCTTTTCCGGCAAGCGCTACCAGGATGTGGCGTTCGAAATTCTTTCCCGCTTTACCGGTGACAGTTTCACCGCGGACGAATTGCGCGAAGATATCGAAGCCGCCTATGCCGGTTTCGAAAAGCCCGAGATCGCGCCGCTGTCCGCGATGAGCGGCAACCGCTATCTGTTGGAGCTGTTTCACGGACCGACTTTTGCCTTCAAGGATATCGCTCTCCAGATCCTGGGGCGCCTGTTCGCCCGCGCCCTGAAGCGGCGGGGTGGCAAGGCCACCATCGTGGCGGCGACGTCCGGCGACACCGGTTCGGCGGCGATTGCCGCTCTGGGCGGGCTGCCCAATATCACCGTCTTCGTGATGCACCCCAAGGGCCGGGTGAGCGAGGTGCAGCGCCGCCAGATGACCACATCCGGTCATGCCAATGTTCACAATATCGCGCTGGAAGGCAGTTTCGACGATGCGCAGAGCATTGTGAAAGGCTTGTTCGCGGAAACAGAGTTTGCCCATGAAGTCGGGCTGACCGCGGTCAATTCGATCAACTTCGTCCGCATCGCGGCGCAGAGCGTCTATTATTTCACCGCCACGGCGGCACTGGGCAAGGCGGCGACCTTCTTCGTGCCGACTGGAAATTTCGGCGACATTTTCGCAGGCGAAGCGGCTGAACGCATGGGGCTTGACGTCAAGCGTCTGGTGATCGCCACCAACGCCAACGACATCATGGCGCGCGCATTGAACGAAGGCGTTTACGAAGCGGGTGTGGCGCATCACACGCTCAGCCCTTCGATGGATATCCAGGTCGCGTCGAATTTCGAGCGCGCGCTGTTCGAGGCGTCCGGCCGCGATGCCGCCTGGGTGCGCGACGCCATGGAACGCTTTGCCCGCGACAAGCGGTTGGAATTGCCGGACGCGGTGCTGTCGTCCTTGCGCGCCCGGTATGACGCCCGCTCCAGCGACGATGCCGATACGGTGACGACCATCAACGCCATCGCCACCACTTCGGGCCGGGTCATCGATCCCCACACCGCCGTGGCAGTGAATGCCTTGCGCAAATTCGGCTTTCGCGAAGAGCCGATGGTGGTGCTTTCCACCGCCCATCCCGCCAAATTCGCCGATGCCGTGCGGCACGCGACAGGGGCCGAGCCGCCCATGCCGGAAGCCTTGCAGCGGGTGATGGACCTGCCGGAATCCCTGGAAGTCCTGCCCGCCGACCAGTCTTTGATTCAACACTTCATCTCTTCTAGACTGGCGGGATGACCATAGAAATCTCGAAACTTTCCAATGGCTTGACCGTCATCACCGATCCGATGGCGAACCTGGAAAGCGCCGCTCTCGGGGTCTGGATCGCAACCGGAAGCCGCAACGAACACCCGCCGGAAATGGGCCTCTCCCATATGCTGGAGCATATGGCGTTCAAGGGCACCGCGACGCGCAGCGCCCGCCAGATCGCCGAGGAGATCGAGGCGGTCGGTGGTTATCTCAATGCCTATACCAGCCGCGAGCAGACCGCGTTTCACGCCCGCATTCTGAAAAACGATGTCGGGCTGGCGCTGGATCTTGTCGCCGACATTCTGGTCAATCCGACTTTCGCAGCGGAAGAGCTAGAACGCGAGCGCCAGGTCGTGTTGCAGGAACTGGGGCAGGCCCGCGATACGCCCGACGACATCATCTTCGATCATCTGCAAAGCGTGATCTATCGCGATCAGCCTTTGGGTTGGGCGGTGCTGGGTGAAGAGGCGACGGTGACGGCTTTCACACCGGCGGCGCTGCGCGATTATAGCGGGCGGCGTTATCGCGCCGACGCCATGACCCTGGTCTCGTCCGGCGCGGTTTCGCATCGCGCGATATTGGCAATGGCGGAAGAGAAATTCGCGCCTCTCGCGTCCGGCGGTTTCGAGCCCACGGCCCCAGGGCATTATGTCGGCGGCGATATCCGCATCGAGGAAGATCTGGAGCAGGCGCACATCGTCTATGCCTTTCCCGGTGTGGCGTCGAACGATCCGGATTTTCATGTTGCGCAAATTCACGCCACGATCCTGGGCGGCGGCATGTCGTCCCGCTTGTTCCAGGAAGTCCGCGAAAAGCGCGGTCTTTGCTATTCGATCTATGCCTTCGCCAACAATTTCCAGGATACCGGCTTCACCGGTATCTATGCGGGCACCGGGGAAAAGGAAGCGGGCGAGCTATCCGCGGTGATCGCGGGCGAGATGGAAGCGATGACGTCCGGTATCGGCGATGCGGAGCTGGCGCGCGCCAAGGCGCAACTCAAATCCGGCCTTCTGATGGGGCTGGAGCGGCCCGGCACGCGTGCGGAGCAGATCGCAGGACAGATATTCACGCTCGGCCATTTGCAGAGCGCGGCCGAAATCGTCGCCCAGATCGATGCTGTTGATGCGTCCATGCTTGCGCGCTATGCGGCCAAGATCATGGCCGCGCCGACCATTGCCGCGATGGGGCCGGTGAAGAAGCTGGAACGCTTTGACGTCTTCGCCGCGCGCTTTGCGTCCGGCCGCCAGGCGGCGGAATGAAGCCGGCGGCGCCGCCCGGCAAAATGAGCGCGATGATGCATTCGCGCCCCATGGCTTTTATGCGCGGACTGACCTTTCCCGGTGGGCAGCAGCCCGTGTTGCGCGGGCAGGAAATTTATCTGCGTTACCCGCGCATGGCCGATTACGCCAATTGGGCGCGCCTTCGTGGCGAGAGCCGGGAGTTTCTCACCAAGTGGGAACCCGTCTGGGCTGAGGACGAACTCACCCGCGGCGCATTCCGCCGCCGGATCAAACGCTATCAGAAAGAGACGCGGCTGGACTCGGCCTATGTCTTCTTCGTTTTCCGCGCCAGCGACGATACGCTGATCGGCGGTTGCACACTTTCCAATGTAAGACGTGGTGTCACGCAGTGCTGCGCCCTGGGCTATTGGATCGGCGCCCGCTATGCCCGGCAGGGCTTTATGAGCGACGCCGTACGCACCCTGATACCTTTCGTATTCGGAACGCTGGGATTGCACCGGATCGAAGCGGCCTGCCTGCCGGAGAACCAGCCTTCGCGCAATCTGCTCGGCAAGGCCGGTTTCCGCGAAGAGGGGCTGGCACGAAAATATCTGCTGATCAATGGCGAATGGAAAGACCATATCCAATTCGCACTTTTGGAAGATGAAGCTTCCTTGAAGAGCCCTGCGCGGCTAGGTTAGCCGCTGCCACTTCCTGTCCCGTAACGCGTGAAGAGTCGAATGCGAAAACACATATTCCTTGCGTTGATCGGTTTGCTGCTGGCTGGACTGGGCGCCAGCTTTGCCGCCGATGCGCCGCATGCCGTGAATTTCGGTTCGGACGACAATGTCATCAATCTGAAACCTGAATTGACGCCGTATCGCGCGCCCAACGGGCCGGAGGCCGACGGCTCGGCCTGGTATATGCTGGCAGTGACGAACAACAGTGTGCGGCCCGCCATTCGCGTTCTTCTGGCGGGCCAGCCGCCGCGCATGGCGCTGAGATTGTTGCCCCGTCCGACCCGGCCCGCGATCCTGGCTGTGGCCAGTTCGGATTCCGGTGTGGTGGTTGAACCGGCCAAGGCTTATGGCGCGCGGGCCTGGCGCGTCATCATTCCGCCGGTGACCCAGGTGGGTCTGGCCGTGCGGGTGGGCAATGCCAATACCCCGCCTTCGCTGCAAGCCTGGACCGAGCCTGCGCTGGCTTCGCACAATCGCCAGCTTGCCATCTTCATCACCGCCGTCGGTTCGCTGATCGCAGCTGCTGCTTTGATCACAGGCGGGCTTGCGATCCTGATCGGTCATACCGCGCCGCGTTGGGTCGCGATCACTCTGTTCATGCTGTTGTGGAGCTGGCTGGCCGGCACGGGCATGTTCGACGCCAGCCTGGCAACCCATATCGGCGGGCCATACGGATTGACCGCGCTGCTGACGGCGCTGGCATTGGCAGCGGGGGCCAAGCTTGCGGATGCCATCGTGCCTTTGCGTGAAGTCTTTCCCAAACGCGTCCGGCAGTTTCGCAACGCGCTGTATGTTCTTTGCGGCCTCGGCATCGCGGCCTATCTCGGCGTGCCGGGTGCGACGCTTGTCACCGATACGCTGATTGTGCCGGGCAGCGCCGCGGTTGCTGCTTATCTTTTTCTGTGCGGGCGGCGCGGTATGCGCGCGGCCCAGGTGATCGCGCCCGGCGCGGCCGCGTTTGCCTTGGTGGCTCTGGCCGCCGCCATCACCAGCCTGGGCGGTTTGGGCGAAACCTTGACCGCACCCGTCACCACCGGCGGTTTCGCGGCGGCGGGCGCGGTGCTTCTGGCGCTGGCGGTGATCGCCAGCGAGGAAATTGCAGTGCTCCCCTTTCTTCATGGCTCGAAAACTGCGCGCCTTCTGGAAGCGCAGCCGGTGTCTGAAACCGAAACCGCCCTCGATCCGTCCTTGCCTTTCGCGCATCTGGCGCTGGCGGCGATCGGGGCTGCGCATCAGGGCGTTTTCAATCTCGATTTTCGGGCGCAGCTTCTGACCTTGTCGGCGGATGCGCTGGCCATGGCGGATTTGCCGGCGCACAAATCTACTCTAGCGCATTCGGAATGGATGGTGCGGCTTCATCCCGACGATCTCGAGACGTATCGCGAAGCGCTGGACCTGTTCCGGACCCAGCCCGGCCAAGCGTTCCGGCTGGAGTTTCGGGTGCAGGGACCAGCGGGAAGTTGGCGTTGGCTGGAACTGCGCGCCAGCATCGTCACGGACCAAGACGAACCATCGGATTGCCTGGGTCTGATCAGCGACGTCACTGACCGCAAAGATGTCGAACCGGCCGCGGGCGATACGCTCACGGGGCTGGGCTCGCGCGGCGCCCTGATGGATGCAATGACGAAAAAGGGCGCGGGCTTGAAAAAAGCGCAGTTGGCGCTGCTCGATCTCGACCGCTTCAAAGCCATTCACGCCAGTGTGGGCGACGAGGGCGGCGACGCGATCCTGTTGCAAACCGCCCATCGTCTCAATGATCGCTTCGGTGCGGAGGCGCGGCTTTTCCGGGTCGGCGGCGACGGCTTCGCAGTGCTCTTCCCCGCGCCCCAGGCTGAGCCGCAGGCATTGGGCGATGCGCTGGTCGAGCTGTGCAATCCGCCGCATCCCTATGCGGGGCGCAATATCTTCGCGCCTGCCAGTGTCGGCGTGGCGGGAGCGGAAACCGATCCCGCGCGCCTGCTGCGCAATGCCGAATTGGCGCTGTCGGCCGCGAAAATGCGGGGCGGGGCCTGTGCGCTTGTCTATGTGCCTGAATTGGAAGCGCAGGCGCGCACCGACGCGGTGGTGTTGGAAGCGGATCTGCGTCAGGCGCTCGACACCGACCAGATCGAAATTTTCTATCAGCCTATCATGCGTTTCTCCGACCATCGCGTGGCCGGGTTCGAAGCGTTGTTGCGCTGGCGCCATCCTGCCAAAGGCTTGGTATCGCCCTCCGGCTTCATCGCCCATTCCGAAGAGACCGGCCTGATCGTGCCTCTGGGCCGCTTCGCGCTGGATCGGGCCGCGAGTGATCTGTCGCATTGGCAACGGTACTTCCCGTTGTCGCCGCCGCTCTTTGTCAGCGTCAATCTTTCGCCGCGTCAGTTGCGCGATCCCGGCTTTGAAGAGCTTCTGAGCGATGCCATTCACAAGAATGCGTTGGCCCAGGGCACACTTGCGTTGGAAATGACGGAAAGCGCCATCACCGAAGAGGGCGATCTTGCCGCGACTTTGACCCGGTTGCGCGATCTGGGTGCGGGCCTGGCGATGGACGATTTCGGCGTGGGCGCTTCCAGTCTCAGCCGCTTTCGCGATCTGCCGTTCGATACCGTGAAGATCGACAAGGCGTTTTTGCGACGTCAGCCGGATGGGCAGATCAGCGACGATTCCGCCCGCCTGCTGCAATCGATCATAGCGCTTGCGCACAATCTGAAGCGGACAGTAGTGGTCGAAGGTGTGGAGACTGCCGAAGACGCCGCGTGGCTGGCCTCGCTCGGCTGCGAGTTCGGCCAGGGCTTCTACTTCTCGCCGCCCTTGGCGCCGTCCGACACCTTGACCTTCATTGCCCGGCATTACGAAGCCGCGTCGGCAACCACGTCCTGATCCACGCGTTTAAACTTTCCCCTTACGGAGACTGTCATGACCATCAAGACCGGCGACACCATTCCTTCCGCCACATTCATGCAGATGAAGGATGGCGGCCCCAAGCCGGTAACGACGGATGAGATTTTCAAAGGCAAAAAGGTCGCGCTGTTCGCGTTGCCCGGCGCCTTCACGCCGACCTGCTCGGCCAAGCATCTGCCGGGCTTCATCAAGAATGCAGATGCTTTGAAGGCGAAAGGGATCGATATCATCGCCTGCCTTTCGGTCAACGATGCCTTTGTGATGGGCGCATGGGGCCAGGCCCAGGGCGCCGGCGACACGGTGATGATGCTGGCCGACGGCAATGGCGATTTCACCCGCGCGATCGGTCTGGAAATGGACGCGACCAAATTCGGCATGGGCAAGCGCAGCCAGCGCTATTCGATGGTGGTCGATAATGGTGTGGTCAAGGTGCTGAATGTCGAAGCGCCGGGCGCGTTCGAAGTGTCCAGCGCCGATCATATGCTCGGGCAGCTCTAAACGCTTCTCAAGGCCGTGATGGCGTCGCGCGCGAGCTGATCCGCGCGCTCATTTTCGATATGTCCGGAATGGCCTCGCACCCAGGTCCAGCCGACGGAGAGATGGCGGGTCTGCTGTTCGTCCAGCGCCCGCCACAGATCTTCATTCTTGACCGGCTTCTTGTCGGCAGTTTTCCAGCCGCGTTTCTTCCAGCCCGCCAGCCAACTGCGGGCGCCATCCATCACATATTTGGAGTCCGTGTGGATTGAGACATGGGCCGGCGCTTTTATCGCCCGCAGGCCCTCGATCACCGCCATCATCTCCATCCGATTGTTGGTGGTCAGGGTTTCGGCCCCGCTCAATTCCCGCTCATTGGGACCGCTGCGCAGGATCGCGGCCCAGCCGCCCGGACCCGGATTGCCCGAACAGGCGCCATCGGTGAACAATTCAATATTTGTCATTGTCGCGCGCCCGGACGAAAAACCGCTCGCGGCTCCGCCGCTCCCACTTTTTCTGGTCGCCGCTTCGAGCTCAAAGGCCATATTCTCCAGGCTGCTTCACCGTCATGTGAAAACGCAGCCGTTTGGCATATTCGCGGGGGTCCTTGGGGCGGACCAGGGCATTGGGATCGGGATTGAGCCAGTCGAAAAGGCGCGTCAGCAGGAAGCGGATCGCAGCGCCCCGCATCAAAACCGGCAGGGCGGCTTCTTCCTCGGGCCCCATGGCTCTGACCGCACGATATCCCGCGATCAGCGCACGGCCCTTGGTGACGTTGTAGGCGCCATCGGCTTCGAAGCACCAGCTATTGAGCGTGATCGCCAGGTCATAGGCATACATGTCGTTGCAGGCAAAATAGAAGTCGATCAGGCCGGAAACATTCGCCTGCGTGAAAAGAACATTGTCCGGAAACAGATCGGCATGGATGACGCCAGATGGCAGGATAGGCCAATCGCGCTCCAGATCGGTCAGCGCATTCTCGATCAGGGCGCCTAGATTGCGCTCCACGGCATCGGCGCGGGGCCGTGTCGCCGCCGCCAGCTCGCGCCATCCGGCGGGACCCAGTGCATTGGCGCGGGTGCGAGTGAAATCGCGGCCGGCCTCGTGAAGCTGGGCCAACGCCCGGCCGGTGGCGGCGCAATGCGCGGCTTCAGGCTTGCGCAAGGACACGCCGTTCAGAAAGGTGAAGATCGCCCCGGATCGGCCCTTGAGCGTGAAGGACTGCGCACCGGAGCGGTCGCGAAGCGGTTGGGGGCAGGAAAGGCCGTGCGTCGCCAGATGTTCCATGAGCCCCAGAAAAAAGGGCAGATCGTCGGTCCTTACGCGTTTTTCATACAAGGTGAGAATGAAGGCGCCCCGGTCGGTCTGGAGATAGAAATTGGAATTCTCCACCCCTTCGGCGATGCCCTTAAAGACCTGCGGCGTGCCGATATCGTAGCCGGAAAGCAGCGCTTCCAGCTCCTCGAAACCGACCTCCGTATAGACCGCCATGACGCCCCGTGTTCCGCCTGCTTCCCTTATGGGGCACGGCTGGTTAAAGTCCGCCACCCAAAGGGAAAACCAGGCCGAGAAGTCGGCCGCAGCCCTCAAAAAGTCAAGCCTGAGCCGGATTCAACACGCATGACGCTTTATCGATTCGCCGCTCTCGGCCTGGCGCTTTTGCCGCTCGCCGGTTGTAACTCGGCCAAGGTCAATTTCTGCCCGGTCCCGGTGATTTTGGCCGATGCATCGCAGCTCGCGGTATTCCGCCAGGGCGCGACACAGGACCTGTCCGGCGAGGCTTATCGGGTCTCGTTGGTTGGGACGAACACCGATTGTCAGATCGACAAGAAGACGGGCGAGACGGATTCGTCTCTGACGCTGACATTCCGCGCCACCCGTGCACCGCTTGCCGATGGCGCGCATTACACGGTTCCCTATTTTGTCGCGGTCACGCGTGGCGACCAGCTGCTGGAAAAGCGCATTTTGAGCATCAGCTTCGATTTCGCTCCGGGCGCTGCCGTCGCGTCGTTCCAGGTGTCACCCGACGATTTCAACATCAAACTCGAAAGCGGCCATCAGCCCTACGAATATCAATTGATGGCGGGCTTCCAGATGACGCCGGCACAGGTCGATTACAACAAGCGCGTGGGCCGTTTCGCGCCATGACGTCTCTGGCGCAGGATTTGTCGCGTGTCGCGGGCGATGCCTTTGCGGCGGAAAATCTGGATCGTTCTTTTGGCGTGGTGCAGGTTTCCGACCGCCCCGACCTGGCGCAGTTTCAATGCAATGGGGCGCTCGCCGCCGCCAAAGCCGCGAAGGCCAATCCGCGTGCAATCGCAGAGAAGATCGCGGCCCGGCTGAAGGAAGATGCACGCTTCGCCAAAGTCGAGATCGCGGGCCCCGGATTCATCAATCTCGATCTGACGGATGAAGCCTTGAACGGCCGGGTGGCCGAGCGGGAAGGCGCTGTCGCCGCCAATGGCAAAACCGTGCTGATCGATTTCGGCGGGCCCAATGTCGCCAAGCCCATGCATGTGGGCCATCTGCGCTCTTCGGTGATCGGCGATTGTCTGCAACGCCTGTTCCGCGCCAATGGCTGGCACGTGGTGAGCGACATTCATCTGGGCGATTGGGGCCTGCAGATGGGGCAGCTGATCTCGGAAATCGGCGCCCGTGGAATCGCGCCGGTTTATTTCGATGTAGATTTCAAAGGTCCGTACCCGGAGCAATCCCCAGTCACGATGGAAGACCTGGAAGAGATGTATCCGGCAGCCTCCGCCGCTTGCAAAGCCGATCCCGCGCGGCTGGAAGCGGCGCGGCGCGCCACTGTGGAATTGCAGGACGGACGGCCCGGCTATCGCGCTTTGTGGCACCATTTCGTGGCGGTGTCGGAAACAGGACTGGACCGGGAATTTACTTCGCTCGGGATCCATTTTGACCTGTGGAAAGGCGAGTCCAGCGTTCATGACCTGATCGCGCCCATGCTGGAAGATTTGAAGGCGCGTGGCCTGGCTGAAATGAATGATGGCGCGCTGATCGTGCCGGTGGCGCGGGAAGACGACAAAAAGCCCGTGCCGCCCTTGCTGCTGGTCAAGTCGGATGGCGGTGTGTTGTACGGTACCACCGACATGGCGACGGTGGTGGAACGGACGCGCGAACAGAATCCCGACCTGGTGCTGTATGTGGTGGATCATCGCCAGCACGGCCATTTCGAGCAGGTCTTTCGGGCCGCCGAGAAGGCCGGGCTGAACGGCAAAGCCGAGTTGGAACATGTCGGCTATGGCACGATGAATGGCGCCGACGGCAAGCCGTTCAAGACCCGCGCCGGCGGCGTGATGAAGCTTTACGACCTGATCGCCATGGCGGAGGTCGAAGCCAAGTCACGTCTGGCAGAGCAGGGGTTGGGCAGCGACTATTCCGCCGAAGAACGCGAGGCCATCGCCAAGCAGATCGCCATTGCCACGATCAAATTTGCCGATCTCTCCAACCATCGCACCACCGATTACATTTTCGATCTGGAGCGCTTCTCGAAATTCGAGGGCAAGACCGGCCACTATCTGCAATATGCGGCGGTGCGCATTCAGTCGATTTTGCGCAAAGCGCAGGGCGAAGGGCATGTCCCCGGCACGCCTGGGGTCCATTCGCCGGAAGAGCGGGTGCTGGCTTTACAGCTCCTGTCGCTGGGGGATGCCATGGCGTCGGCCGAGCAGAAGCGCGCGCCCAATATCCTGTGCGATTATGCCTTCACCCTGGCCCAGAATTTCAGCCGCTTTTACGCCGCCCACCACATCCTCTCCGAATCGGATGCGGGCCTGCGCGCCAGCCGGCTGGGTCTTTGCGCCCGGGTGCTGGAGGTTATGACGGCCACCCTGGGCCTTTTGGGCATCGCGGTTCCCGAAAGAATGTGAGTAACTTCGGGGGCTTGGCGCTTTGTTTTGACTTTGGTTTGACTGGCACCCCGCCCCCTCTATGATGGCTTTTGACGGGAAGGCCCGCCGTGAGGCGTTGCGTTCCCGGCCAACACATGATCCCGCGCGGGAGAGACCTCTGAAACGGGGCGCCGAAGGAGCAACCACCCCGGAAACTCTCAGGCAGAAGGACCGCGCAGGCGATGAAATTCTGGAAAGCGGCGCGGGAAGTCTCGCGCCCACCGAAGGGGTAATCCCGCCAATTTCTGCGGCGGGGGAAATCTCTCAGGTCCCATGACAGAGGGGTCTGTACCGCCGTGATGGGCGGATGCGGCATCCATTCTCGGGACCTGATGACAGACACGAACGAAACATTGAAACAGACGCCGCTGCACGCGCTCCATCTGGAGCTGGGCGGCAAGATGGTGCCGTTCGCGGGCTATGCCATGCCGGTGCAATATCCCGCCGGCGTTCTGAAAGAACATCTGCACACCCGCGAGAAGGCGGGCCTGTTCGACGTCTCCCATATGGGGCAGGCGTTTTTGAGCGGCGCCGATCCGGCGCGCGCGCTGGAGCAAGTCACGCCTGCCGATATCCAAGGCATCGCGGAAGGCATGCAGCGCTATGGTCTGCTGCTGAGCGACGAAGGCGGGATCAAGGACGATTTCATGACCACGCGACTGGCCGGTGAGGCCGCGCTGTATCTGGTGGTCAATGCGGCGATGAAGGACGCGGACTTCGCCTATATCGGCGCGAAGCTGCGCGGGCAGGCGGATCTGAAGCCCGCGCCGGAGCGCGCGCTTCTGGCGCTGCAAGGGCCGCTCGCCGCCGAGGCGTTGGAGCGGCATGCGCCGGGCGTTTCGCAGATGACCTTCATGCAGGCGCGGCGCATCGCCGTTGCGGGCGTTCCCGCCATTGTCAGCCGCACCGGCTATACCGGCGAGGACGGGTTCGAAATTTCCATCGACGGCAAGGATGCCGAGCGCGTCGCCCGCGCGCTTCTGGCCGAACCGGAAGTTCTGCCGATTGGCTTGGGTGCGCGCGACAGTCTGCGGCTGGAAGCGGGGCTTTGCCTCTACGGCCATGACATGGACGAAAGCACCGATCCGGTGGAAGCCAATCTGGTCTGGGCACTGGGCAAGCGCCGCAAGGACGCGCGCGACTATCCCGGCGCGGATCGCATCTCCCGCCATCTGGCGGATGGCGCGGGCAAGAAGCGCGTGGGGCTGCGGCCCGAGGGCCGGGCGCCGGCGCGCGAAGGCACCGAGATCACCGACAAGACCGGCCGCGTCATCGGCCGCGTCACGTCCGGCGGCTTTGGGCCCAGCCTGAATGCGCCGCTGGCGATGGGGTATGTGGAAAGCGCGTTCGCTGCCAACGGTACCAAGCTCGATCTGTTGGTGCGCGGCAAGGCGCTCGGCGCCGAAGTGGTGGCGATGCCGTTCGTTCCGAACCGCTACAAGCGGGCCAAGAAATAAACCGGAAATCAATTGGGAGTTGGGTCATGAGTGAAGTGCGCTTTACCGATCAGCATGAATGGGTACGCCTGGAAGGCGACGAGGCCACCATCGGCATCACCCGCCATGCCGCCGAACAGTTGGGCGATGTGGTGTTCGTGGAATTGCCCCAGGCCGGGCGCAAGGTCGGCGCCGGCGCCGAAGCCGCGGTGGTCGAAAGCGTTAAGGCGGCAAGCGAAGTCTATGCTCCGGTTGGCGGCGAAGTCACCGCCGCGAACAGCGCGCTGGAAGCCGAGCCCGCCAAAGTGAATGAAGATCCCGAAGGTGCGGGCTGGTTCTTCAAGCTCAAGCTCGCCGACAAAGCCGAGTTCGCCAAGCTGATGGATGCCGCCGCGTACCAGGAATTCGTGAAAGGTCTTTAAGAGAATGCGTTACCTGCCGCTCACACCCGACGACCGCCGCGCCATGCTGGCCAAGATCGGTGCACCCGACATCGATGCCTTGTTCCGCGATGTACCGGGCGAAGCCGTGGTGCCGGTTTCGGCTTTCGACCTTTCGGAGACGAAGGGCGAAATCGAAGTCGAACGGATTTTGTCGCGGCTGGCTTCGCGCAATGTGGCGGCGGGATCGGTGCCGTCTTTCTGTGGCGCGGGCGCCTACAAGCATCATGTGCCGAGCGCGGTGGATCATCTGATCCAGCGGTCGGAATTCCTCACCGCCTATACGCCCTATCAGCCGGAAATCGCGCAGGGCACGTTGCAGGTGTTGTTCGAGTTCCAGACCCAGGTCGCGCTTCTGACCGGGATGGAAGTGGCGAATGCCTCGCTCTATGACGGCTCGACCGCGACCGCCGAAGCGGTGCTGATGGCGCAGCGCCTGACGCGCCGGCCCAAGGCGATCCTGTCCGGCGGCCTTCATCCCCATTATGCCGAGACGGTGGAGACGGTGGCGAACCTCTCCGGTGTGGTGACGCGCTCACCCGTGACGCCTGGCAAGGCGGAAGATATCGCCGCTTTGATCGATAACGACACTGCCTGCGTGGTGGTGCAGAGCCCGGACGTGTTCGGGCTGATCCGCAATCTTCGCCCCATCGCCGAAGCGGCGCATGCCAAGGGCGCGCTTCTGATCGCCGTGGTGACGGAAGCCATGTCGCTGGGCCTGCTGGAATCGCCCGGAGAACAGGGTGCCGATATCGTTGCCTGTGAAGGCCAGTCGATTGGTAATGGCCTCAATTTCGGCGGCCCCTATGTCGGTTTGTTCGCGGCGCGCGAGAAATTCCTGCGCCAGATGCCGGGGCGGTTGTGCGGTGAGACGGTGGATGCCAGCGGCAAGCGCGGCTTTGTACTGACGCTTTCCACCCGCGAGCAGCATATCCGCCGCGAAAAGGCGACCAGCAACATCTGCACCAATTCCGGCCTGTGTGCGCTGGCTTTCACCATCCATCTCTCGCTGTTGGGCGAGGAAGGATTGGCCCGCGTGGCCCGTCAGAACCATGACAGGGCCAGCACTTTGGCCGACCGTCTGGCGCGCGTTCCGGGTGTCGAACTGATTACGCCTGCTTTCTTCAATGAGTTCACCTTGAAGCTGCCCAAGGCCGCTGCCCCCGTGGTGGATGCGCTGGCGGCCAAGGGCATTCTTGGCGGCGTTCCGGCGTCGCGGCTGTTGCCGCACGAGCCCGCTGCTCGCGATCTTCTGATCGTGGCGGCGACCGAGATCAACACGGACGAAGATTTCGCGGCGTTCGAAGCGGCGCTGAAAGAGGTGCTGGCATGAGCATGAACAATCAGGGCCGTCCCTCGCAGCCGGGCGTGGCGCAGGACAATGACATTCCCACCATCTCCGGTGATCGCGGGTTGGATCTGGAAGCGCGGCTGATTTTCGAGATCGGCCGCGACGGCGTGACTGGGGTCGATTTTCCCGATATCGCGGTGAGCGACGCGCGGCTCGGTGGTCTTCGCCGCAAAGCCAAGGTCGGTCTTCCCGGTCTCAGCGAGCCGGAAGTGATCCGACATTATGTGCGGCTGTCGCGGCAGAATTATGCCATTGATGCGGGCCTCTATCCGCTCGGCTCCTGCACCATGAAACACAATCCGCGCTTGAACGAGAAGATGGCGCGGCTTCCCGGTTTCGGCGATCTGCATCCGCTCGCACCGCGCGCGGCGACGCAAGGGGCGCTGGCGCTGATCTCCGACCTGATGACGTGGTTGACCACGCTCACCGGCATGCCGGCGGTCGCGATGTCGCCCAAGGCGGGCGCGCATGGCGAGCTTTGCGGCCTCTTGGCGATTCGTGCCGCGGTCGAGGCACGGGGCGAAAAGCGCCTGCGTATTCTGGTTCCGGAATCGGCACACGGCACCAATCCCGCCACGGCTGCCTTTGCGGGCTTCATTGTCGATGAAGTTCCGGCCAAGCCCAATGGCCGGGTCGATGCTGCGGCGCTGAAGGCCAAGCTTGGTCCGGACGTGGCCGCGATCATGCTCACCAACCCCAACACCTGCGGGTTGTTCGAAGACGAGATCATCGGCATCGCCAAAGCGGTGCACGAGGCGGGTGCCTATTTCTATTGCGACGGCGCCAATTTCAACGCCATCGCGGGCCGCGTGCGTCCGGGCGATCTGGGCATCGACGCCATGCACATCAATCTGCACAAGACTTTCTCCACGCCGCATGGCGGCGGCGGTCCGGGCGCGGGCCCGGTGGTGTTGTCGGAACGCTTGGCCGCTTACGCCCCGTTGCCGTTGCTGGTCGCGGACACGGACGGTTTCCGTCTGGTCGAAGATCGCGAGCAATTGCCGGATGGCGCCAAGCCGTTCGGCCGCATGTGCGCCTTCCATGGCCAGATGGGCATGTTCGTGCGCGCCCTGAGCTATATGCTCTCCCATGGCCGCGACGGTGTGCGCCAGGCCAGCGAAGATGCGGTGCTGTCGGCCAATTACATTCTGGCCTCGCTCAAAGATATTATGAGCGCGCCGTTCGGCGATGGCCCCTGCATGCACGAGGCACTGTTCGACGACACCTTCCTGGAAGGCACCGGCGTCACCACGCTCGATTTCGCCAAAGCGATGATCGACGAGGGTTATCATCCCATGACCATGTATTTCCCACTGGTGGTGCATGGCGCGATGCTGATCGAGCCGACGGAGTCCGAATCCAAGGAGTCGCTGGACCGTTTTATCGCAGTCCTGCGGGGATTGGCGGAGGAGGCCAAAGCCGGCAAGCGTCAGCGGTTCGAGGGCGCACCGCGTTACGCGCCGCGCCGCCGTCTGGACGAGACGGCAGCGGCCAGAAAGCCCGTGCTGCGCTGGAAGCCCGATCCGTTGCCGCAGGCTGCCGAATAATCTCTTCCGCAATGTGACAAAGAAAAACCCCGCCTTTTAGGGGCGGGGTCAAGTCACTAGGGAGATATACGGCAAATCAGCTGCAGAAATGAACCTTCATTCCTGCGGGAACCTTTGTCTTGGTGTCGCCGCAAGCGGCGTCCAATTGCGACTGGGTGAGGCCCTTTACGCGGGTGAGGTCCGTGCCCAGGAAAGATGTGATGCGGGTGCGCGCGCCGGTCATGTCCGCGCCGTCTAGCTTGGCACTGGCCATGTTGGCGGCATCCAGGATGGTGCCGCGGAAATTGGCGCCGCGAAAATCGGCGAAGGACATGCACATCAAGGTGGCGTTGGCGCCTTCGAAATTGGCGCCGCGCAAATTCTTGGCCCTGACGCAGGTGTTAAACAGATTGGCGCCCTGAAGCTGGCAACTGGGGCAATCCACAATCCCGCCTTCTAACCGGGCGACCGCCTGGGGGTCGGCTTTTAGAGCTGGGCCGGCCTCGGCCAAGGCCGGGAGCGCCAGAAACAGGCAGATCAGGGGCAGGATACGCGTCATTTCTGTCTCGATTAGGGACGTCTGCCCTGATCGTCGCAATCCGTATGCCAGCCGCGCGGGAACAAGGCGGCGGCGGCGGCATTACCAATCTATGGGTGCAATTCGTTCTCACTGCGACGAACTTCACGCCATGGCGACCAATCTGCGCCATGCAGCGGCCGAAACCAGCTGGCCGGATTATCGCGCCAGATTGCTGGAAGTGGCTCGCGATCTGGAACGCGAAGCGGAACGCCGCGCTCAGCCCTTGCCGACACGAAGTTCCCGCGCCGGATAGGCGCCTTCGATATTTTCTTCGAAAAAATCGCCGACGGAATTCGCGAAGATCAAAGAATCGTAGACATGCACGGGAACATTTTCATACGCGACGACCTTGCCGTCGGCGCGGAACCTGGCGCGCAGGACATGCGCGTCTTCATCATAACTTACGGCTTCCAGGGCAAGGGATTGCAGATACGGCATGTTTTGGAAACGCCGGAAAAGCCATTTTGCTCCATCATGGGATAAACGGCACGGCTGCTGAAGCCGTGCCGCCGTCCACCTAGGAGCAACCGCTGGTCGAACCGCAGGTGTTGCACTTCATGCAGGTGCCGTTGCGCACCAGAGTGAAGTTGCCGCAAGCGCCGCAGCTGTCGCCTTCAAAGCCCTTCATCCGGGCTTCCGCGATGCGCCGCGCATGTGCGTCCTTCGCCGCCTGTTTGGAAATGAGCGCGGCTTCCAGAGAGGCAACCCGGGCGCCGACCGGGTTGGGCGCGATCTGGGCTTCGACACTGGCGCGGATATCGGACAGATCCACCATGGCGCTGTCTTCTTCCTCGAAATGACCTTCCTGGATTTCGATCAGCTCTTCCTGCGCGAACATCTGGGGCTGCGCACCGCCTTTGACGACGGAGAGTTGCTTGAGGTGACCGCGCAGATAGCCGGACGAGGCCACTTTGGCGATGGCGACTTCCGCGCCGGAACCGCCGCCCGAGCCTTGGCCGATATCTTCGTCGGAGGACGGCACGACATGGGCGAGGTCGGTGCGGCCCAGATAGGACACGCCCAGTTCCCGGAAGATATAGTCCAGCACGCTGGTCGCGTTCTTGATGGAGTCGTTGCCGATGACCAGGCCCGCGGGCTCGAAGCGGGTGAAGGTGAACGCTTCGACGAATTCTTCCAGCGGCACGCCATATTGCAAGCCGACCGAGATGGCGATGGCGAAATTGTTCATCAAACTGCGGAAGGCGGCGCCTTCCTTGTGCATGTCGATGAAGATTTCGCCCAACCGGCCGTCTTCATATTCGCCGGTGTGCAGATAGACCTTGTGGCCGCCCACGATAGCCTTCTGGGTATAGCTCTTGCGGCGATGCGGAAGCCTTTCGCGTTCCCGCGCGCGCACCTTTTCCACGACGCGCTCGACAATGCGCTCCGTCACGACGGTCTGCACTTGGGGCTGATTGTTGTGCGGCAGGTCCGCGGCTTGGTCTTCCATGTCATCCTCGAAATTGAAAACGGTGGTGGCGAGCGGTTGCGACAGCTTGGAACCATCGCGGTAAAGGGCATTGGCTTTCAAGCCCAGCTTCCAGGAAAGCATATAGGCTTCGCCGCATTCCTTGACCGAAGCGGCATTGGGCATGTTGATGGTTTTGGAGATAGCGCCGGAGATGAAAGGCTGCACCGCCGCCATCATCCGGATATGGGATTCCACACTCAGCGCCCGCTTGCCGACGCGGCCGCAGGGATTGGCGCAATCGAACACCGGCAGATGCTCGGCTTTCAGGTGCGGCGCACCTTCCAAGGTCATCGCGCCGCAGACATAGAGATTGGCGGCATCGATGTCGGAGCGGGTGAAGCCCAGGGCCTTCAGCATGTCGAAGTCGGGCGCGTCCAGCTCGGCAACCGAAAGCTTCAACACATCGCGGCAGAACTCTTCGCCCAGGGTCCATTTGTTGAAGACGAAGCGGATATCGAAGGCCGATTCCAGCGCGTCTTCGATCTCGCCGATCTGCGCGTCGCCGAACCCTTTGGCGCGCAAGGCGTCGAAATTGAGCCGGCCGGTGAAGCTCTCCAGCGAGCCATAGCCTACGGCATAGGCGACAATGGCGTCGGCTTCGCTTTCGCTATAGCCCAGGCTCGCCAAGCCTTCGGGGACGCAGCGGTTGATGATTTTGAAATAGCCGCCGCCTGCCAGGGTCTTGAATTTCACCAGCGCAAAGTCCGGCTCGACGCCGGTGGTGTCGCAATCCATCACCAGGCCGATGGTGCCGGTGGGGGCGATCACGCTGGCTTGCGCGTTGCGGAAGCCGAAATCATTGCCCAATGCGAGCGCGTCGTCCCAGGCGCGTTCCGCCGCCTTGGCCAAATCGGCCTGCGCGATAGCGGCAATATCCAGCGGAACCGGCGCAATCGCCAGCCGCTCATAACCGGCGGCGTCACCGCGTGCCGCACGGGCATGGTTGCGGACCACGCGCAGCATCGCGTCCCGGTTGGCGGCAAATTCCGGGAAGGGCCCCAGCTCACCTGCGAGTTCCGCGCTGGTGGCATAAGATGTGCCGGTCATGACGGCGGAGATGGCGCCCGCGATGGCGCGGCCCTCGCGGCTGTCATACGGGATGCCAGCCGACATCAACAAGCCGCCGATATTGGCGAAGCCCAGGCCCAAGGTCCGATAATCGTAGGAGAGTTGCGCGATTTCCTTGGATGGGAATTGCGCCATCATCACCGAAATTTCCAGCACGATGGTCCAGAGCCGTACCGCATGCTCAAAGGACGGCACATCGAAAATCTTGGCGCCAGTCTCCACCTTGCGGAACTGCATCAGGTTCAGCGACGCCAGATTGCAGGCCGTGTCGTCCAGGAACATGTATTCGCTGCATGGATTGGAAGCGCGAATGTCGCCGCCAGCCGGGCAGGTGTGCCAGTCATTGATCGAGGTGTGGAACTGGATGCCGGGATCGGCGCAAGCCCAGGCGGCGTAGGAAACCTTGTCCCACAAATCGCGGGCCCGAACCGTTTTGGCGATACGCTCGCTGCCGCGATAGGTGAGGTGCCAGTCGTCATCCTCCATAACGGCGTTGAGGAACTCGTCGGTGACCCGCACGCTGTTGTTGGAATTTTGGCCCGACACGGAGCTGTAGGCGTCCGAATCCCAGTCGGTGTCGTAAGTCGGGAACTCGATATCCTTATAACCCTGGCGCGCGAAGCTCACGACGCGCTCGATATAATTGTCCGGGATCATCGCGTTGCGGGCGGCGCGGATCTCGCGGCGCAGCGCCGGGTTTTTTTGCGGATCGAAGCAATCATTGCCCGAGCCTTCGCAATTGACGCAGGCTTTCAGCACGGCGCGCAGATGCTTGGCCGCCAGCTTGGAGCCGGCGACGAGGGAGGCGACTTTCTGTTCTTCGATCACTTTCCAATCGATGAAATCTTCCACATCGGGGTGATCGATATCGACGATCACCATCTTGGCCGCGCGCCGTGTGGTGCCGCCTGATTTGATCGCACCGGCGGCCCGGTCGCCGATCTTGAGGAAGCTCATCAGGCCCGATGATTTACCGCCGCCTGAAAGTTTCTCGCTGGCGCCGCGCACATTGGAGAAATTGGTGCCGGTGCCCGAGCCATATTTGAACAGGCGGGCTTCGCGCGTCCAAAGGTCCATGATGCCGCCTTCGTTGACCAGATCGTCCTTGACGCTCTGGATGAAGCAGGCATGCGGCTGGGGGTGCTCATAGGCCGAGTTGGATTTGGTCAGCCGGCCGGTCTTGTGATCGACATAGTAATGGCCCTGGCCGGGACCATCGATGCCATAGGCCCAATGCAGGCCGGTGTTGAACCATTGCGGCGA
>DASYDX010000206.1:0-18236 GCA_036499345.1 Rhizomicrobium sp. | reverse complement strand
CCACCAGCCGCCGGCATCGCGCCGCCAGCCTGCGCCGTTTGCACGGGAGCGGCTGCCGGAGCGGCGCTGGCGTGACCACCCTGCGGCGGCGGCACGAAGGAAACCGCCTTCAGGAATTCCGTACGCTGATCCATGTCCTTCTGCCCAGCGGGATAACCGTTGGATTTGAGAACGAAAGAAAGGATCTGCGCATATTGCGTACGGCTGAGCTTGCCCGGATTGTCCTGGGGCATGGTCGTGCGCATGCGCTCGAACAGATCGCCCAAGGTCAACCCGGCCCAGTTGGAAATGAACTCACCGCCCACCAGCGCGGGCGCTTCGCCGTTGCCGGTGAGACCCGAGCCATGGCAGGCGGCGCAATTCTGGGAATATTGCGCCATGCCCTGTTGGGCCTGGGCTTCCGTATAGGCGCCGTCAAGCACCGATGCCGTGCCCTGCCCCCATGCCACGCCGCCCACGGTCGCGAGCGCAATCACGCTCGCGACCAAACCGATCTTGTTACGCATATGTCTTCCTGTCCGCATCCAGATGATTAGCTGTTATCCGGGAGCGTGTAGGCGACATATTCACCCGAATAGTTGCCGCCCGAAATCGCCACGACGATGTACTGCTTGCCATTGACCATATAGGTCATGGGCGAGCCCGACTGCGGCGCAGGCATCAGAATATTGCCCACTTCCTTGCCGGTTGCCTGATCATAGGCGCGCAGCATGGCGCCACGCGGATGCTCAGGCGTCGTGGTGAGCTGAGGATCGCCCGCAACCACCAAAGTCTTGGTCAGCATATTGCCGATGCTGAGGCTGGCCTGGCCGGTGCGGGGAATGTTGAGCCCCTTCAGCGCCGGGTTGTTGCGGATATTGTCCGGCGTGTCGCCATGCGGCGTCTGCCAGATGATCTCGCCCTTGTCGACATTGATGGCGCTGATGGTGCCGTAAGGCGGACGCATCAGCGGCAAGCCCTGGATGGAGGCACGCACCGCGTTGCTCCTGGCAGGCGCTTGCGCCGGACGCTTCGGCTTGGGCGAAGCGTCGGCACCTTCGTTGGTGCCGGCGGCATCGACCATCGTCACAGGCACGCCCGCCTGACCGACGACATACGGCAGATCGGTGAAGCCCGGCGGCGGCGGCACCAGACCCGTGAGGTTCTGGCAGCCATCACAGCCATAGGTGAAGACGGTGTGGTTTTCCGGGTTGAACGAACCGCCCGGCCAGTTGGTGCCGCCCGAAGCGGTGCCCGGAAGGAAGGTCCCGATCTGCTCGGGGGTGGACAACACCGGCGGGGTGTAAATCGGACCGAGCTTGACCTTCTTCACGAACTCCACCGCTTCAGCGCGCAGCGCCGGGGTAAAATCGATCAGCTCGCTCACCGAGGTACCCGTGCGAGTATAGGGCTTGGGCTTGGAGGGAATGGGCTGGGTCGGCGAATACCATTCGCCCGGCACATTGCCCTTCGTCACCTTCGTCTCCGGCATCGGCCACACCGGCTTGCCGGTCTCGCGGTCGAACACATAGAGCATTCCCATCTTCGACGGGTTCGCCACGACCTTGCGCGCCTTGCCATCGATATTCACGTCCATCAGCAGCGGAGCCGAGGACATGTCATAGTCCCAGATCTCGTGATGGATGAACTGGAAATGCCATTTGGGCTTGCCGGTATCCAGATCGACCGCCACCAGGCTGTTGGCGTAAAGGCCATTGCCCGGACGCTTGCCGCCATAGAAGTCAGACGTCGGAGATTCAACCGGCAGATAAGCCAGGTTGGCGACCGGATCGGCGGTGATCTGTGCCCACACGCCGGTGTTGCCGGTATATTCGTTAGAACCGTTCAACCAGGTTTCCGCGCCGGGTTCGCCCTTTTGCGGAATGGTACGGAACTGCCAGAGGCGCTTGCCGGTGCGCACGTCGAACGCGCGCGCCGAGCCTTTGTTGTTCTTGAAGCTGGAAGGCGTGAAGCCTTCGCGGAAGGCCGAACCCACCAGCACGCGATCGCCCACAACCGTCGGCGCCGCATGCAAACCGATTTCACCCGTGGTCAGATCGGGCTCAATCTTCTGATCGTCGTCCGCCTTCAAATCCACCGCGCCATTCGTGCCGAAGCTGGTGATGCGCTGGCCGGTTTTGGCGTCAAGCGCGATCAGCTGGTAGCCCGGGGTGACGTAAAGAATGCGGGCTTCCTTGCCGTCCGTCCAATAAGAAACGCCACGGCCCGACAACTGGCGCGGAGCAGCAGCGCCGCGCGCGCCTTCCTTCTCGCCATGAACCCAGATCAGCTCGCCCGTCACCGCATCCAGCGCGACCACGGCGCGCCGCGAACCGGCGGTGGTATAGATCACGCCACCGATTTCCAGCGGCGTACCTTCCAGCTTGAATTCGGGGCGGTTGCCCAGATTGTCGGTCTTGAAGCGCCAGGCCACTTCCAGCTTGGAGAAGTTGGAGGCGTTGATCTGATCCAGCGACTTGAAACGGCTGCCGGTGATGTCGCCAGCATAATTCGTCCAGTCCACATTCTGGCCGGTCTGCGCGAACGCCACCGAGCCGGTCAAAAGCATCGCGCTCAGTCCGGCGCCCGCCAAAAGCATCTTCTTCATCGTCATCGTTGTTCAACCTTCTCAGTGAATTTGAAAATCGAGAAAATCATCAGTGGTCATGCGCAACTGCGCAGACCGACACGCAATAGCGCTTTCCGCCATCGCAGAATTCAGATCATAGTCTGATAAAATCTATGCGCCCTTCGCGCTCGCGGCCATCTTCGCATTGCTGCGATTCATGGCCTGCACATCCTCCCAAGATGTCGTTTGCCGCCGTTTTTATGCCCCGAGCGTGCCAGGCCGCTTCGGACCTGTTCCGGCAAAGCTACCTCTCCGGTCCGGCTTCGGCAATAGCCAAAGAAAAGCCCGCCTATTCCAGATGTTGGAATAGGCGGGCTGATAACAAGTCAGGTTTTTAAATCAAAACCCGGCTTAGAAGTTGAACGTGATGCGACCGTAGTAGTAGCCGCCGTTCGGATTGAAGGGCGAACCGCCCAGATAGTTGTTGTCGATGTTGGAGCCGGTGTTGACCAGCTGCGCTGCGCCGGTGCTGGCGTTGGGCGTGCGGGTCACGAACGGCGCCGTGTTCGGGCGGATACCGAACAGGTTGTTTCCGCCGATCGCCAGCTGGAGTTGGTCGGTGACATCGTACCGGGCTTCCAGATCGGTGATGCCGACGGCAGCCTGATTCTCCGTGTAGAACGGCGCGGCATTGTTCGGCGTACCGAAGCCATGAACCGGACCGTAGAAGGTTTCACGCAAGGTGATACCGAACTGGTCCAGCGACCAGTTGGCCGCCAGGTTGATCTTCTCCTGCGGCGCATGATGCGCGAACGCATACAAAGTCGAGAAGTTGAACAAGGACGCTCCCGTGACGCCCAGCGCCGCCGGCACCGGAGCCACGCCCGAGATCGCGGTCTGGGTGTAGTTGCCGGCCAGGGTCCAGTCGACCAGACCATATTGACCGAAATCGGTCGGATAATTGACCGTCAGATCGACGCCCTGAGTCAGCGTGCTCAGGCCATTGATGAAGGCGGTGACGCCCGACTGTGTCACGGTCGGATCCAGCAGATTGCCATGCGCCAGAATCGCCTGCGTGACCCTCGGCGAATTGATACCACCGCCGACATTGTTGAGGGTGCTGGTCAGCACGATGCGGTTGCCCATCGCGATGCTGTAGGCATCGATCGTAACACTCAGATCGTCCAGCGGATGGGCGACGATGCCCACGCTGTACTGCGTCGACGTTTCAGGCTTCAGATCGTTGATGCCCAGAATCTTGGCAGCGTTGGAGTCAGCCGGCAGCTGCACGGTGGCAGCGGTCGGCGTGACGTTGGTGGCCGAGTAGAACTCTTCCGCCAGGGTCGGCGCGCGGAAGCCGGTCGACAGGGTTCCACGGACGGCGATTTGCGGCGTGATGTCGTAACGGGCCGTGATCTTGCCGATCTTGGCATCGCCGAAATCGGTGTAATGCTCGAACCGGCCGGCGACGTCGAGCTGCAGCTCCGGGATCGGAGCCAGCGCGAAGTCGACATAACCCGCATAGTTTTTACGGCTGTGCGTGCCAGCGTCGGTCGCCTGGAAGCCCGGATAGGACTGCGAGCCTTCCTTGTAGGTAGACGCCGCGTCGCCCTGACGGATCTGGTAAAGATCTTCACGCGCTTCGAGACCGAGAGCAACGGTCAACGGAGACGCCATGCCGACATTGAAGCCGTGCGTGGCATCGACGGTGCCGATGAATTCCGCTGCGGTAAAGCCACCGGCGTAGAAATTCGTGGGCGAAGTGTGCGTGTCGATGAACAGCGAACGGTTGCCCGTGTTGTAGACATAAATCTCGTTCATGTCCTTGCCGTAACCGATATTGGCGTCGACATCCCAGCCAGCGACGTCGAACTTCACGCCGGTGTTGTACTGGTAGTCGTCTTCCTTCATCGCTTCTTGCGGGTTGAAGCCCTTCGGGGCGAACACCAACTCGCCCGGGGTATAGAGCGTGCCGGCCTGGCCAGAGGAGATCACGATACCGTTGGAATTCAGGCCGTTATTGCCCAGCACGGCCTGCCCAGTGATGTCATGAGTCGGAACGGTGGACGCCTCACCGACAAAGCGGCCAGTCTGCGCAAAACCGACGGCGCAAGCCGGCGTAACGCCGTCAGACGCCAAGGCGGTGTTGTAGCCCTGCGGATTGGTCGCCGAGCAAGGCTGATTGGAGCCCGGCGCCGCGATGACCTGGGTCGGCAGGCGGTCGTTTTCGTAAGCCTTGGCCACGCGATGGCCGAAGCTGCCGAAGGTGTAGAGCTGGACATTGTCCGTGACGTCGTACCCCGCATTCACCACCGCGGTGGTCAGGTTGTACATCGCGTCGCCCGAAATGTGATTGGTGCGCGGATAGCCCGGAATGCCCTGACGCATCGACAAGGGAATGCAAACGCCACCGGAGCAAGGAACCACGCCCGCCGCATTGGCGCTGGTGCCGATCGTGCCTTCCGGAACGGTGTTGCCGTTGGCGTCGATCAGACGGTTGTCGGGGCCGCCATTCTGGGTGAAGTTGTGAAACTTCTTGTCGAGGGTGATGTTCACGAAGCCCTTGTCGAAGAGCGGCATGCCCATGTTGAAGCCCAGGTCATAGGACTGGCCTTCATTGCTGTAATTCTGGCCGCTGGTGAACTCCACCTTGCCGCCCGAAGACTTCTTCTTGAGGATAATGTTGACCACGCCGGCGATGGCGTCGGTGCCGTACTGGGCGGCCGCGCCGTCCGTCAGCACTTCGATATGGTCGATCGCCGCGGTCGGGATCATGGAAATGTCGGGAGCCGCGCTGCCGCCGAAGGCGCCGCCGAGGACGTGCAGGTTGCCGGTGCCGTGACGGCGCTTGCCGTTCACCATCACCAGGGTGGCGTTGGGCGACAGGCCGCGAAGGGCTGCCGAGAGCGAGAGGTTGGCAAGGTCGCCGCCGACCGATTCCACGTTGAAGGACGGCACGGACTGGCCCAGCGCCTGGCGAAGATCGGCAGAACCCGCGCCGCGCGTCAGGGCGTCGCCGCCGAGCACGGTGATGGGAGCGGCGCTGTCGGCAGCCGACATGCCCTGCACGCGCGTGCCGGTCACGATCACGGTTTCGTCGCCGGAACCGTTGGCGCTCTGCGCCATTGCGGGCGCCGCGATCACGGCGAACGCCGTCACGGATGCGCCGATAAGCAAGGAGTTTTTCAGATTAAGCACGTGGTTCAGTCCCCTGTTTGCTGTTTTCTAAGCTGCGTTTCGGACCATAACCCCACGAAATAATACGAAAGGGTTACAATCATCACATAACGGCCTATGGATTCGGCCTGTTGGGTGGGTGATATTGCACCAACGGATAGGTGTCTACCGCCTTAGGGTCACGTTGATGCCCAAAAACGACGCCTCCCCCCTCTTTGTCCAAGTTTGGAGGCCCTCCGAAGCTCAAAAGCGTGCTCCGGACCGGGAAAAGTTACGCAAAATTTGGACGATACCATAATAAGATCATGCACTTATAGAATGACAGCCTGTCGTCTGCATTGGAACAAATTTGGTGTTGCAGAACAGCGACAGCAAAAAAAAAGCGGATGCCAAAGGCACCCGCTCTCTTCCGTTCGTACAGACTCCAGCCTCTGTGAAGGCTGTCAGTGCGCTTTCTTGACCGCGATAAACTCGATCTCGACCAGATCCTTGGAGCCGGCCAACGCCGCAACCTGGAACGCGGCGCGGGCGGGCTTGTTGGGCTGGGTGGCGGTTCCGAATTCCTTGAACCAGGAAGAATTCATCCCGGCGAAATCCATCTTTCCCTTGGCCGGATCGGCTACCAGAAAGACGTGGGCCTGAACCACGTCACCGAAGGTCAGGCCTTGCTTGGCCAGCTCAGCCTTGAGGGACGCCAAAGTGGCGGCCGTCTGCGCCGCAGTATCCGCGCCCTCCCCGGTCGCCCCGCTGACGAAATAGGTGTCGTAGCCGGCCGGCACCTTCACCGACGTGGCATAAGGCGCCTTCGCATTGTCCTGGTTGTGGACGACCATGTCGGCCGCCACCGCGCCGGAAACGAAAAGCCCGGCACCGAGCACGGCGAACGACGCGTATTTCAAAGCCTTGTTCATTGGTCTTTCCTCCTGGAGTGGCTCAGCGCGCCGCTTTGACGTCGGCCGCGGTTGCCTTGTCCTTATAGTTGTTGCCGAAATGGGTGCGGATGTAGTTCACCACATCGGCCACCTGCTGGTCGGAGAACATTCCGCCCAGCGCCGGCATCGCCTTCTGGCCGTTCACCACCACCGAAATGGGGTAGCCGGCGACTTCCAGCTTGGGGTTCTTGGCAAGCGCCGGATACATGCCCGCACCGACAGCGCCCTGCGCGTTCGGCATGTGGCAGCCCTGGCAGACATTCTTGAAGATCGCTTCGCCACCCTGCTCGGTGAACCCGCCGCGACCGCCGCCGGCCCCCGCGCCCTGAGCAAACGCAGCGGACGAAAGCGACATTCCCACGATAAGAGCTACGCCGACAGCGCGTCCGATAAATACAGGCTTCATGTTCCCCTCCTGATTGGTCAAGCCGCGACGACACGTTGATGCAGACGCCGGATGGCGTCCAGTGCCGACACGATAGCGCCTTCCTGCCAAGCGCCCAGATGCGAGGCGTGTTCGCCCGCCAGGACCATGTGCCCATCGATGGCGCACAGCGCGTCATAATTCTTGGCACGATTGGCCTCGGTCCATTGGGCGAAGCAGCCCAAGGTCCAGGGCATGCGGTGCCAGCCGACCGAAACGCCGTTTTCGAATTCGGTCCGGTATTGCGGATGGATCGCCGCACCGCAATCGACCACCACCTTCATGCGCTCTTCCGGGCTCAACGAGGTGAGTTCGAAAGCATGCGGACCGAAGGTATAGGCGCCCAGAACAACACCCTTCTGGGTCTGCATATACTGGGTCGACGGATAGGAGATCAGTGCCACCGGCTGGTCGGTGTAGGTGATGCCGCCATAGATGCGCTCATCATCTTCCCACCAACGACGCTTCATCTGCACGCCGGCCTTGAAGCCGGCGCTATAGGCGAGCGAGTTGATCGCATTGCGCAGCGGCCCACCGATCTGCATCGGCACCTGGCTGAGGATCGTGGCGGGAATGGTGTTGACGCACCAATTGGCCGTCGCGGTCTGCACCGACCCGCCCGTCTTTGCATCGATGTAGGAAACCGTGACGCCATTGGCGTCCTGCTTCACTTCCGTCACCTTGCAATTGTACTTGATCATGTCCTTGGGCAGCGCGCGCACGAAGCCGGCGCTGATCCTGTCCATGCCGCCGACCGGCTGGAACATGGTCATCTGGTATTCGTACTCGTGCCCGGTGAGGAGCCCCGACCAGAGACGCGACTGCAGCAACTCGCTGAGCGCCATCGGGTCGGAATCGGTCGACTGCCAGCTGAGCCCGCCGCCCGGGTCCACATCGTAACCGCGATGGTTCGAGGCCAACGGGCCTTTCTTGTATTCGTAATTGCGATCCAGCGCGCCCCAGGAACGCAGAGCCTGCAACAGGATCTCGGCATCTTCCTTGGTGACGGACTGATCGAGCTTGCCCTGCGCCGTGGTCTTGGCGAGCAGTTCGGAAACATGGCCGCGGAAGTCGCTTTCGACTTCGCGATAACGACGCGGCTTGCCGCCGAACGCTTTGCTGTTATGGATCATCGCATTGTAGTTGATGATCGAGAACGCCTCGAGCGGCACGTTCAGGCTCTTGCAATAATCCAGCAGCGCGACGTGGTGATACGGAATGCGCATCGGGCCGGGATTGACATAGAAGCCTTCGTCGAACTGGCAATGCTGCGTGAAGCCGCCCAATTCGTTGACGGTATCGCCGCCGCGGATCGAGATATTACGGCCACCTGCCTTGTGCTGATATTCCAGCACCTGGACTTTGTAGCCCGCGCGGCTGAGTTCCAGCGCTGCGGTCAGACCGGCAAGACCGGCACCGAGCACCAGAACCGAGGCGCCTTTGACGTCGCCCGAAAGTTTGACGGGACCGGTATAACCGGACTCGCCCGCGTAACCGAGATCGGTCATCGCCTGGTACATGGCGGCACTACCCGCGGCCATACCAATCATACGGAACAGAGAACGCCGACTCATCGGCGCCATAGCTTGATCAGACATTTTGCTTCCTTAGTCCCCTTCGCTGGCCGGGAGCCGCGCGGCAATCCTCTTATGCCTTCGCGGCAATCCACCGGCGGCAATTTTCTGAGGGCGACGCGATGCTTGAATCGTCCCGGCCCGGACAATTTCTAACGCAACGTCATGGGGCGCGCCAGCCCGGAAAATGGGCAGCGCCGCGACACACAGCCGTGATTTTCTGTCACGAAATCATGAATTTCAGGACAGATACGCCTCGATTTTGTCTGCCGCCCGCACCAGATCCGCAAGCGATGGCGTACCCATTTTGTGCATCACCTGAGCCCGGTGAATCTTGACGGTCACTTCGCTCAGACCGACATGGGCCGCGATCTGTTTGTTGATCTGCCCGGTAACAACCAGCTTCATGATTTCGCGCTCCCGCTTGGTGAGCGAGTGGTAACCGGTCAGGACGCCCGACACTTGTTCTTCGATGACGCGCTGCGCCTCGTCGCGGCGCAACGCCGACTGCACGCATTCCAGAAGTTCTTGTTCACGGAAAGGCTTCTGCAGAAAATCGACCGCACCAGCCTTCATCACCTGCACCGCCATGGGAACGTCGCCATAGCCGGAGATGAAAATGATCGGGATTCGATCCCGTTGCGCGATAAGGCGCTTTTGCAGCTCCAAGCCGCTGGTGCCCGGCAGCCGGACATCCGAGACGAGGCAACCGCAGGTCAGCGGATCGCGGCGCGCCAGGAATTCTTCGGCAGAAGGAAAGGATTCGACCAGATGGCCGACCGACAGCAACAATTCCCGAATGACGTCCCTTACGGCAGCGTCATCATCGATTACGAATACGGTAGCGGTTCCGCGCATGACTGCTCCCCCCGGAGTGGGTAATACTTTTGTTTAACTTGTCCGGAATGTCCAGCGCGATGGCTGTCCAATTTCTAGGCAGAATGCCTAGGGGGCGGTCACGTATCCCATTGGGAACAATGGGATGCCGCCGACAATGGTGCCCAGAAGAGGACTCGAACCTCCACGCCTTGCAGCGCTAGTACCTGAAACTAGTGCGTCTACCAATTCCGCCATCTGGGCAGATGTCGAAGGGCCGGATGTTTAGGGTCGGCGTTTGGCGACGTCAACAGCGAAACCCCTTTTCGCGGTATCTTCTTCTGGCTAAACACCATCGCGTTCAACCGGAATCCCTCCATGCAAGCAAAGCAGATCACAATCTTTGGCGGCTCGGGCTTCCTCGGCCGGCACACAGTACGGGCGCTCGCCAAAACCGGCTGGCGCATCAAAGTGGCCTGCCGCTACCCCAATCAGGCCTTTTTCCTGCGCCCGCTGGGCCAGGTGGGGCAGATTGCCTTGATCAAATGCGACATTACCGACCCCGAACAGATCGAAGCCGCGCTGCACGGTTCGGATGCGGCGATCAACCTTCCCGGCCTTCTTTATGCGCGCGGGCAAAGCTTTGAAGACGTCCATGTCACAGGCGCCGCCAATGTCGCGGAAGCCGCCACCCGCCTGGGAATCGGCGCGTTGGTCCATGTTTCCGCCCTTGGGGCGGATTTAGAATCGAAATCCCACTACGCCCAAACAAAGGCCACGGGCGAAGTCCGGGTTCGCGCCGCCTTCCCGGCCGCGACCATCTTGCGGCCCTCCATCGTGTTCGGACCGGAAGACCAATTCTTCAACAAATTCGCCGGCCTGGCGCGCTTTTCCCCAGCCCTGCCCCTGATCGGCGGTGGGCGCACCCGATTCCAGCCGGTTTTTGTCGGCGATGTGGCTTGCGCTATTGGTGCGGTGCTGACCGATCCTCAGGCTGCGGGCCGGACTTACGAACTAGGCGGCCCGACGGTCTACAGCTTCCGCGAATTGCTGCAGATCATCCTGCGCGAAACGGGACGCAAGCGTGTGCTGGTACCGCTGCCCTTCTGGCTGGCAACCTTCAAGGCGTTCTTCCTGCAACTGGCGCCCAAACCCCTATTGACGCCCGACCAGGTCGCGTTGCTGCGCCAGGACAATATCGTGTCGCCAACCGCCTTCTCGCTTGCCGATCTCGGCATTCACCCGACCACGGTGGAAGCGGAAGTGCCTGCCTATCTTTGGCGTTTCCGCGCGAAAGGCGAGTATGCGGATCTCGTGCCCCAGAAAAACGGCTGATTTTTCGGGTCGCATTTTCTGAGAGATATGCGACCCGGCGAATATGCAGATCTGGCGCCGCAGAAAAGCGTCGGAATTTTCCGCTAGACCCAGAGATACGCCGCCAGCGCCAATCCTGCCGCGATCCGGTACCAACCGAAGGGCGAGAGGCCATAGCGTCCGACGATCACCAGGAACTGGCGGATCACGACATACGCGACCACGAACGACACCACGAAACCCACAGCGATATTGGTCGTCTGTGCGCTGGTGAGCGAACTGCCGACATGGTGCAATTCCAGGATCGTTGCGCCCAGCATGGTGGGCACGGCGAGGTAGAATGTGAAAAGCGTGGCCGCCTTGCGTTCCACACCCAGCATTTCACCACCCAGGATGGTGGCGCCGGAGCGCGATATGCCGGGAATGATGGAAATGATCTGGCAGCAGCCGATTTGAAAGGCTTTGAGGATCGGCAGCTTGTCGCCTTCGAACCAGCGGGGCTTGGGCGCGACGCGCTCCAGCACCAGGATGACAAGGCCACCCGCGATCCAACACGCCGCGATGAACGGCATGGCAAGCGCAGGATTGAGAAGAACCTGATCGAGGAATTTCTTTAAGGCCAGCCCGGCCACGACCGAAGGCAGCAGCGCCACAATGATCCCCAGTGCGAAACGGCGCGAATCCGCAGATGTCGGCAGCGTGACAAGCGCCCGCCAGAAGGTCTGAAAATAGATCGCCACCACGGCCAGGATAGCGCCCAACTGGATCACCACCGTGAAGGCTTCCCAATCTTCGGAAAGCCCCAGCAGCCGCTCGGCGACCAGAAGATGGGCGGTCGAGGAGATCGGCAGAAATTCCGTCAGGCCTTCCACGATGCCGAGCCAGACCGAGATGAAAATATCGTGCATGTGGAGATTCCCTGAAGCCGGCCACAGGTAGCATCGCGGGATCGCGCGCACCATCGTTGCCGCCGTAACTTTTGCTATGCTGGAGCCATGGTGGGGCTGAGAATCGGAGCGGCGGCGTGATAGGCAGGATATTCCTGGGCGCGCTGATCTTGCTGGTCGGTTTGCCGGTCGCGCTGCTTCTGATCTTCCGTTTCGTGCCCCTGCCCGGCACGCCGCAGATGCTGTGGAGCATGGCGCAAGGCAAAGGCGCGCATTACAGTTGGTCAGACCGGATTCCACCTATTCTCGGCCGGGCCGTGATCGGCGCCGAAGATCAGAATTTCTGCAACCATAGCGGCTTCGACTGGAAATCCATCGACCAGGCGATGTCGGCGCATCAACGCAACCCCGCCCGCCGGTTGCGCGGCGCATCCACCCTGTCTCAGCAGACCGCGCGGACTTTGTTCCTGGTGCCCGTGCGCAGTTGGGTGCGCAAGGGCATGGAGGCCTATCTCACCGTCCTGCTGGAAGCTCTGTGGCCCAAAAAGAGAATTCTGGAGGCCTATCTCAATCTGGTGGATTGGGGTCATGGCAATTTCGGCGCCCAGGCCGCTTCGCGCGCCTATTTCGGTATCGACGCATCACACTTAAGCCGCGCCCAGGCGGCCCGGCTGGCGGCGATCCTGCCCGACCCGGACAAATGGAACGCCTCCAGGCCCGGCCCCTATGTCGCCCGGCGCGAACAGATATTGATCGGCCAAGCCGGCGTTGTGACGCGGGACAATCTGGATTTTTGCGTTAAATAGAGCGCTCGCTTAGAAGGAACCGGTTTCCTTCGCGACCCGGGTAAAGAATCTCGATGCGCCGCCTGATCCATCTGATGTTATCGCCCGGTTGCCGCCTCGCCCGCCTGGTCGTGGCGGAGAAACGTGTGACCTGCGATCCGGCCCATGCCGAGGACGCCCGCAATCCCATGCCTATTTTCATCGACGCGGACGGCACCCGCGCGGAAGGCATCTGGGCGATCATCGATCATCTGGAAACCAATTTCCCGGAGCGGCCGCTCGCGCCCGAAGATCCCGGCGAACGCCGCGCCAGCCTGCGTTGGCTCGATTGGGCGCTGGGTCCGTTTCACGAACAGGTGACCCAGCGCATCCTTTACGAAAAAGCCGCGCAACGTTTCACCGGTTCCCCCGGGCGGCGTGCGCCCGACATGAATATCATCCGCACCGGCCGGGACGAGCTCAAACTCGCCCTCGCCGGAATCGGCCGGGCTTTGGAAACAGGCGGCAATTTGTCGGGCCGCGCCCCGGCATTGGGCGATCTGGCTGTCGCCGCGCAATTGTCCGGCTTGGATTATTTTGGCGAAGTGCCATGGGCCGATTTTCCCGCCGCCAATGAATGGTATGTGCGGATGAAATCGCGCCCCAGCTTCCGCTCCATCCTGGCCGATCGCGTGCCAGGACAACCACCTGCGCTTCATTATGCAGAGCTCGACTTCTAGGCCAGGGGACGTGGAAAACGGTTCCGCGTCCGGCCGTGCGACCCAATTTAAAGAAGAGATTAAAGCGCGAGCCCTGCTTGAAGGCTTCGATGTCATGCGGGTTACCGATGCGCAGGCCGCGCCGCGCAACCATGAAGGCCTGCAAACCTATCTTGCCGCCGGTCATCATGGCGCGATGGATTGGATGGAGACGCGCAAGGACGAGCGCGCAGACCCCGGCACGCTCTGGTCCGAAGCCCGTTCGGTCGTTGTGTTGGGCATGAATTACGGGCCCGACAGCGATCCGCTCGCCATCCTGGCGCGAAAAGACAAAGCCGCGATCTCGGTCTATGCGCAGGGCGACGATTATCACGATGTGGTCAAGAAGAAGCTCAAAGCGCTGGCGGGATTCATTTTCGAAAAATCCCGCGCGCCGGTAAAAGTCTTTGTCGATACCGCGCCGGTAATGGAAAAGCCGCTCGCGCAGAAAGCCGGGCTGGGCTGGCAAGGCAAGCATACCAATCTGGTGAGCCGCGAATTCGGCTCCTGGCTTTTCCTGGGTTCGATCTTCACTGCCATCGAATTGCCGCCGGATGCCGCCGAGCATGATCATTGCGGCCGCTGCCGAGCATGCCTGGATATATGCCCCACCGCCGCCTTTCCTGCCCCCTATCAATTGGATGCGCGCCGCTGCATCTCTTATCTCACCATCGAGAACAAAGGCCCGATCCCGCGCGAATTCCGCGCCGCGATGGGCAATCGCATCTATGGCTGCGACGACTGCCTGGCCGCCTGCCCCTGGAACAAATTCGCGCAAGCGGGACAAGAGATGAAACTCATGGCGCGGGAGGAATTGCGCGCGCCCGACCTGGCCATGTTGGCACAATTGGACGATGCGGGTTTCCGTTCGCTTTTCCGCAAATCCCCGGTCAAGCGCATCGGGCGCGACCGCTTTCTGCGCAATGTTCTGATCGCGATCGGTAATAGCGGCGATGCCAATCTGGCGGCGCAGGCCCGCAATTGTCTGGAAGACACCTCGCCGCTGGTGCGCGGCGCCGCGATATGGGCGCTGGAACAGCTTCTTCCCGCCGCGGATTTTTCCGCCCTCATGCAAGATCGCTTGCCGAATGAGAGCGACGCTTCCGTTTGCACAGAATGGCTGGCTACGGCTTGACGTCGGTCTCTTCGATCAATGAGAGGCCATTGCGGGCCGCATCCGCCGCCTCGCCACCGCCCGCAAATTTCAGCGCGGCCTGAAAATCGCGCCTGGCATTGCCCAGATCGCCGGCCCGGCGCGCGATCTCACCCCGCTGCACCAGCGCATCTGCTGAATTGGGTTTGAGCTTCAATGCGGCATCGGCATCGTCGCGCGCCTCGCGCAATTTTCCCTGCGCGGCGAGTGCGCTGGCGCGCAACACCAAAAGATCGAAGCGCCGGGGCTGGAGCGCCAAAGCGGCATTGAGATCAGATTCCACCGCACTCCATTGCTTCAGCATGGCTTGAGCGCGTGCAAGGTCCGCATAAAGATCCGCATCATTGGCGGAGAGCGCGAGCGCCGCGGAAAAGCTCGCCACCGCCTTGGGCGCATCCCCCGCCAACATCCAAGCATTTCCGGCCTGATCGAATATCGTGGCACGCAGATCGCCCATGTCGGGTGCGCGGCCAAGGCGATCGAGCCGTGCCCCGGCCTCCGGATAACGCTTCAGTTCGGTCAACGCGAGCGCCATGCAATGCTCCGCCGGGCCGCCGCCCTTCGCCTTGATCCACACATCGGCCACGCGCAGCGCGGCAGTAGGGTCGAGATTGGCGAGACTGAGACAATTCTGATAGCGCGCCCGCTCGGCGGCATTCTGCGATGGCGCTGCCGCGTTTGCCGACAACACGGACGCCAGAAGAAACGCGCTCCCAAAAAAAATGTAACGCAAGTGAACGCAAAAACAGGTCATGGGACCGTCTATAGCGCGATCCGGTGGACCGGGCGAGTTTAGAATGGCGCCCTGCCCGTCTTCTGTTAGGCTCGTAGCGGGAGAATATTTCATGCGATTGGCATTGGCGTTTCTGGCGTTGATCTTCCTGGCGGTGCCCACGCTGGCGCAGGAACAGATGTTGGGGCTTCCGCCGCGCGCGGCCCCAACGGCCCATGTCGATGTGCAGCAGCTCGGCATTGTCGATACCACGCCCAAATTCGACGCCGCCCGCGCCACCACGGCCTATCTGGCGCAGGTTGGCGGGGCAGCGCGCGCCAAATCCGACGCCTATTTCGAAGGCGGTTATTGGCTCGCCCTGGCGGATACGCTCTGGACCCTGGCGGTTTCGGGGGCGCTTTTGTGGCTTGGGCTTTCGGCGGGACTGCGCGACGCCATCACCCACCGCGTACCGAACCGCTTATATCAAACCGCGCTCTTCGCAGGCGCATATGTCTTGATTGCCTCCGCCGCCCAGTTCCCCCTCACACTCTATGAAGACTTTGTCCGCGAGCATCGTTACGGGCTGTCCAATCAAACATTCATGGCATGGCTCGGCGATTACAGTATTGCGCTGGCGCTGGGGCTGGTGGCGGCGATCATTCTGATCCCCTTGCTCTATGCCGCGATCCGGCGCGCGCGGAACAGCTGGTGGCTTTGGGGCGCAGGCCTCATCATCGCATTCCAAATCCTCGCCGCGGTGATCTATCCGGTTTATATCGCCCCCCTCTTCAACCATTACACGCCGTTGCCCGATGGTCCGCTGAATATTCAAATCCTGTCGCTGGCGCGCGCCAATGATATCCCGGCGGAAAATGTCTGGGTGATGGATGCTTCGCGGCAATCGAACCGGATTTCCGCCAATGTTTCCGGATTTCTCGGCACCACCCGCATCACCTTGAACGACAATCTCTTGAAACAGGGAACGCCGGACGAAGTGTTGGCCGTAATGGGTCACGAGATGGGCCATTATGTCATGGGCCATACGCTTCGAAACTTACTGCTATCGGGCCTGGTGATCCTGCTGACGTTCGCGTTCCTGCATTGGAGTTTTCGTTTCACCATCCGTTGGTTCGGGGATCAATGGCGCGTGAAGCAACTGGATGACATTGCGGGCCTGCCACTGCTGGCGGCGCTGGCCAGTCTGTTCTTTCTGCTCGTCACACCGCTCACCAACAGCATTGTGCGCAGCGCCGAACATCAGGCCGATATTTTCGGCCTCGATGCGGTGCGCAAACCCGATGCCTTCGCCACGGCGATGCTCAAACTTTCCACCTATCGCAAATTGGATCCCGGCAAATGGGAGGAGATTATTTTCTTCGACCATCCCTCCGGCCGCACCCGGGTGATGGACGCGATGGCTTGGAAGAAGGAGCATATTCGCGACGTGGACATTCGCGACACGATCAGCCCGCAATAATTATTTGGGCAATAGTCCTGCCAGGGCGGCGTAGAGCGGGTTGGCCGTGTCAAAGACATAATCCGCATCCTGCGTTGTCGCTGGGGCGTCACAGCCTTCGGCGCGCAAGGTGCTGACGGCGTCCATCAACTTTCCGCGCGGCACCAGGATCGAATATTCGCCGCCCGTATCGGTCGGGCGCGACAGAACCGTGGCGCTCGCCGTTCGGGACAAGGTTTCCAACAGCTTTTCCGCCTGGCCATTAAGACGTACACGGAGAATTTGCGACGTCTTGGCCCGCGCCCGCGCGTTCAGACGCGCCAACAATTCCTCGCAGGCTATACATGCGCCCGGCGTCCAGTCGGCCGTCAAAGACGCAGCAAGCTGCGCCTGACTTTCCAGAATGGTCCCGTCTTCCAATATCTTCAGGCCGTTGGCGGCCAAAGTCGCACCCGTGGTGGTGATATCCACAATGGCTTCCGCAGTTCCGGCTGACGGAGCCCCTTCGGTCGCGCCCGCGCTTTCCACGATGCGATAATCACTGATCCCGACTTGGGCGAAATAGCTACGCGTCAGCTGTGTGTATTTGGTTGCGACCCGCAAGCGGCGGCGATGGCGATGCGCGAAGGCGGCGCAGACATCGTCCAGGTCCGCCATGGTCGAAACATCGATCCAATATTGCGGCACCGCGACCACGACATTGGCGAAGCCGAAACCCAGCGGCCGTATCAAGTGAATCCGCCCGCCCAGTTCCGGCGCAGCCTCGCGCAGCAAGTCCTCGCCCGTGATGCCCAGATGCACATCGCCCGCCAGCAGTGACGTCGCGATCTCACCCGCCGACAACAGCAGAACTTCGATCTCGGGAAAACCGCTCAAGGTGGCGCGATAACCACGCCCGCCCGCGGCCTGTTTCAGGACCGCGCCGGCATCGGCGAAATACGCGTTGCAATCGTCCTTGAGCCGCCCCTTGGAGGGAATGGCCAGCGTTAGAGCTGCCATCACACGCCTCCTTGTTGGCGGCGGGCGCCAAGCACACGCTCGGTGCGAATGGCGCAGCCGATGGCGGTGACGGCGCGATCGGCGCCGAGCATTTCCAGCAACGTGTCGTAACGGCCCCCACCGGCGAGCTGTACCGGGCCTTCCTTGTCACGCGCCCAGAATTCGAAAACAAAGCCGGTGTAATATTCCATGTTGCGTCCAAAGCGGGCCGCAAAGCTGATCTTGTCCGATGCGATGCCCAGCGCTTTCAACGCGGCAAGCCGCGCCTGCATGGCTGCCAGCGGCGCATCCAACGCGATGCCTGCATCCTTGGTCAGGGCACGAATTTCCGCCAACGCTTCCTCGGCAGTGCCCGACACGGCCAGAAGACGCGTGATGACGCCCGCGATCTTGGGATCGAGCCGGAGCGCCGCGGCATCGGCCGCTTGCTCCATCAGCCGTTCGACAATCTCTTCGCGCGTCCGTGCGCCTTGCGGTGCGTCGGCGACCAGATCCATCAAGCCTTCGATGGCAGCACGGGATTCGGTTTCGGACAATCCGCCCAGCGATCCCAGCAAACGCTGCGCATCGCTCGCCGCGCCTTGCGTCATGCGGCCCAACAGCGCTTCGAAATAACCCACCCGCCAGAAATGCCGCTTCAGACGCGCGCGCCATTGCGCGGGCACATCCAGCGCATCGACCAGCGCGCCGAACAGCGCCAGATCGCCGATCTTGACGGT
>DASYDX010000205.1:0-4419 GCA_036499345.1 Rhizomicrobium sp. | reverse complement strand
ACGGCCGCGACTTTTCTGCAATTGTCCGGTTTCAACATGCACATTCCTGATCGGCGGCGACATGGCCGCACGATTTACGTTCCGGGGAATGTTGGGCGAAAACAACGCAGAATCCGGCACCGCTATGCGGCATTCGGTCTGGAATCTGTGGTCAAAAGGTGTGTGTCATCCGCGCGCCACACCAGATTGACTAGAAATTATGCGGCTGCTGCCTCTTTGTGCAGTTCCGATAAAATCGCGAGCCATCACGGCACCGCGAATACCGTCAGTATTTTTTCGTGCTGAAGCGGATCACCATATAAGTGACGTGATCGTCGATGCGGCTGAACTGGTGCGGCGTGCCGGGCGGCATGATGACGATATCCCCCACCTTCAAAGGTGCAGGTTTTCCGCCCTGGATAACGCCTTGATGGCTGGGACCAATGGCGGGATCGGCGTCCGAGGTCATGGCTTTGCCGCCATCGGGAAAACTGCCCCCGGTGGTGAGCACGGCCTCGCCATCCAGGATCTGATAAATCTCGGTGACATGATCGTGCGACAGCCCCGTCTTCTCGCTCTGATCGCGGCGCAAGGTCGCCGTGCTGACATGCGCGCCGGGTTGATCGGCGGCATGAAGGTTCTGCATCGCAAAGCCTTTGGCATGATTGCCGGCGAGCGCGGCTCGCGCATCCGCCTGGGTGAAGACGATGGCGGGCGCCGCCGCCGATACGGGCAGAGCAGCAGCGAGCAAGAGTGCGGGAGCAATCCAAAAATGGCGCATCATGCGGCCTCCAGATATTCGCGAAACGCGGCAAGGCCCGGCTCCATTCCGGCACGGCCAAAACCGATGCGGAAATGGCCGGGCGGCGTCGGCCCCAGAGCGGAGCGATAGATACCGGCGGGGAGCACCAGCACGCCCGCCTCTTCCACCAGACGACGCGTGAATGTCTCGACACCATCCGCACCCCAATAGCGCGGATAGGCGACGCAGCCGCCATCGGGCCGCGACCAGGCGAACAGATCGGGCCGCGTGGTGAAGAAAGCGTCCAGCAAGCCGAGATTGCCGTCGATGATCCGCCGGTTGCGCTCCAGAATGCGCGCGCGCGCCTTCAGCGCGATCAGCGCCAGCCGTTCCGACGGCCCGGAATTGCAGATCGAGAGATAATGTTTGAACCGCTCGCAACGCGAAAGAAAATCGCGGTCGGCGGACGCGAGCCAGCCGATGCGCAGGCCGGGCAGGCCATACGCCTTGGACAAGACGCCCAGCGAGATGCCACGTTCATAGGCATCCGCGGCTTGCGGCAGATGCACGGCGCCGGTCGGGCCCAGCGGGCGATAGACTTCGTCGCTGAAAAGCCACAGCCCGTGATGGCGGCACAATTCCACCAAACGGTCGAAGCGGTCGCGCTCCAGAATCTTGCCGGTGGGGTTGTGCGGAAAATTGATCGAAATGAGTTTGGTGCGCGGCGTGATCGCGGCGGCGACCCGGTCGATATCCAGAGTCCAGTTTTGATCGGGCTCCAACGGCACGCCGCTGACAGCACAGATCGAAAGCGGCACAGTTTCGGCGGCTTGGTAATTCGGCGTCACCACGATGGCGTGATCGTCCGGCTCAAGCAGCACCTGCATGGCGACATACAGGCCTTCCTCTGCACCCGCGAAACACAGAACGTCGTCCGCCGCGCGCCGGTCGTAAGTTTCGGCAATCGCGGCGCGCAGATCGGGCGCACCGAAAGTCTGGGTGTAGCTGAGCGCCATATTCTCAAAACCATGCCGGTCTTCGGGCGAGGCCAGCGCCAGCAATTCCGGCAATGTCAGAGTTTGCGCATCCGAAGCGGTGATATGAAAGCGCGCGGCAAATTCCCATTGCGAGAAATGCCGTTCCAGCAAAAAGTCGGGAAGCGCCGTCATCCCCGCCCCCGCTTGGCGGTACCGCGCGCTTCGCCGAGATAGCCATACGCAGCAGCGCGGGAAATTCCGATCATCTCAGCGACATGCTCCACCGCGCGCCGGGCTTCGAACAGCCCGTCGGCATCCAAGGTCGCGATCAGTTCGATCCGCTCCTCGCGCGTCAGCGCCTTGGCGCTCAAGCCGCGCGCCTTCAGCCAGGCATGCAGCTTGGCTTGCGCCGTCTCGCGCCAATCCCGCCGGAACAAGGCTGCGGGCGGCTCCTGACGCGGCGCGACAAAGGCTGCCAGCAATTGCGCCGCCTGATCCAATTGCGAGACATCCAGATTGATGCAGAGAAGACCAACTGGCGCCGCGCCCGGTTGCGCCCCCGGAAGCACGGCGGTGACCGATTTCAGGCGCGCGCCGCTCGGCCCGGTCTTGTCATAAGGGCCAAGTACAGGGGACGCCGCATAATCCGCGGGTTCATCGTCCAGCAGAGATGGATCGCCCGCACGCCGGCCCGACATCGCATTCCAGATTCCGGCGATGATCCCGGATGTCAGATCGTGCAGCACCACTTCGCCATGCGGATACAACAGGGCGGAAATGGAGGCCGCGACGGGAACATAAGGCGACAGGCTTTTGGAGACGCGCATGGGCAGAGGTTATGCCCAATTAGACATATTGTCCAGATGGACATTCAGTCCAAATTCGCCGTCAGCGATCCACCATCGCCATCACCTTGTCGGGATAACGCGGTCCCACCACGCGCACGCTGTCCAGCTTGGCCATATCCTCAGCCGACAAGGTCAACGCTGCCGCGCCCAGATTGTCCTCGAGATATTTGCGCCGCTTGGTGCCGGGAATGGGCACGAAATGGGCGCCCCGCTGCAGCACCCAGACCAGCGCCACCTGCGCCGGGGTTGCGCCCCGCGCTTCCGCCACTTCGCGCACCAGGGCGGCGATGTGCAGATTGGCGTCGTAATTGCCGCCTTGCAGGCGCGGGTCATTCTTGGCGCGGAAATCGTTCGATGCAAATTCCTCCGCCCGCTTGCTCTGGCCGGTGAGAAAACCGCGGCCCAAAGGACTGAACGGCACCAGCCCGATGCCCAGCGCGTCCAAAGCCGGAATGATTCCGTCTTCCAGATTGCGTTCCCAGATCGAATACTCACTCTGCAGCGCGGTGACGGGCTGCACCGCATGCGCCCGGCGGATGGTCTGCTCGCCCGCTTCCGACAGGCCGAAATACAGAACCTTGCCCTCGGCGATCAGCTCTTTCACCGTCCCGGCGACGTCTTCGATCGGCACATTGGGGTCGACCCGGTGCTGATAGAGAAGATCGATACGGTCGGTCTGAAGCCGCTTCAACGACGCATCCACCACCGCGCGGATATGTGCAGGTCGGCTGTCGGTGCCGGACAGATCCTTGCCGATGACGAAGCCGAACTTGGTCGCCAGGGTGACCTGATCGCGCCGGCCTTTCAGCGCGCGACCCAACAGCTCTTCATTGGTGAAGGGGCCATACACTTCCGCCGTGTCGAGAAAGGTGCAGCCCAGATCGATGGCGCGATGGATGGTGGCGATGGATTCCGCATCATCCGGCGTTCCATAGGCATGGCTCATGCCCATGCAGCCCAACCCGATGGCGGAAACCTCCAGCGTTCCCAATTTGCGCTTGGACAACATGCGATCCTCCTTCAGGCGGCGGCGCGCAACGACGCGATGTCGATGACGAAGCGATATTTCACGTCATTCTTGAGCAACCGCTCATAGGCCTTGTTCACGTCCTGGATGCCGATCATCTCGACATCGCTGACGATATTCTTTTCGGCGCAGAAATCGATCATCTCCTGCGTCTCTTTCATGCCGCCGATGGCGGAACCGGTGACGCTCTTGCGCCCGCCGATCAGGCTGCCGCCGCTGACCGGCGGTTCCAGGCCGGTGAGCACGCCCACCAGCGCCAAAGTGCGGTTGCGCTTGAGCAGCGCCAGATAGGGATTGAGGTCATGTCCCACAGGAATAGTGTCGAGCAGGAAATCGAAACTGGCCCGATGCGCCTTCATCGCCGCCGGATCGCGCGACACCAGAACCTCGTCCGCGCCCAGCCGCTTCGCATCCGCACCCTTTTCCGGCGAGGTGGTGATCATCACCACATGCGCGCCCATCGCGTGCGCGAATTTCACGCCCATATGGCCAAGCCCGCCCAATCCGATGACGCCGACTTTCTGGCCGGGCCCGATTTTCCAATGCTTCAGCGGCGAATAGGTGGTGATGCCCGCGCACAGCAGCGGCGCCACGCCCTTCAAATCCATGTTCGAAGGAACCTTCACCACAAACCGCTCTTCGACCACGATCTGCTCGGAATAGCCGCCGAATGTCAGCTGCTCCTTGCCGCGCTCGTGATCGTTATAGGTCAGGGTCGGGCCGCCCTTCTCGCAATATTGCTCCAGGTCATCGTTGCAGGCCGAGCATTGGCGGCAGGAATCCACCATGCAGCCCACGCCGGCATGGTCACCAACCTTGAGGCTTTTGACATGCGCGCCCACGGCC
>DASYDX010000204.1:0-3151 GCA_036499345.1 Rhizomicrobium sp. | reverse complement strand
CTGCGATCATAATAGCCGTCGCTATAGCCCATCGCGACATTGCCGAAATCGAACGTGACGCCCACCGCAGCATGCGCGGCGCCGCCCAGCAGGGTTGCGCCCGTCAGAGCAGCCAGGGCGGCTGCGATTTTGAGGTTCATTGTCTTTTTCCTTGTCTTCGGCTGTCCCCTTTTTGGGACTTTCACCGGGACCAAGGAAATGCCCAATCTTTGGCAATCGTTCCAGCGTACTCTGTCGCAAACTGTCGGCGTCTGATTACGATGGTGCAATGTTCACAGCACTTCGCAGAGTCGTATCGCACTCGTGCGAATTCCATCCGGCGTGAAACTGGAAAAGCCCAGCACCAGGCCTTGCTGCGGCGGCCGATCAACGAACATGGGTGAGAGCGCGCGTGCACCGATGCCGGCCGCTTTCGCGGCGGCGGCGATCGGCACATCCGGTCTTTTATCTTTCAGTGTTGCGACCATGTGCAGACCCTGTTCGGGCACGGTGACATCGAGCCGATGGCCCGCATGTTCGTGCAAAGTGGCCGCCAGCACATCGCGATTGGCCTGCACCCGGCGGCGCACCCGGCGCAGATGGGCCGCGAAATGGCCCTGGGTTATCAGATCGGCCAGCGGCGCTTCGGTCAGCACGGGCGGGAAACGGTCGCTGCGGGCGCGTGCTTCCAGCACCGCGTCCAGCAAAGGTTCGGGCGCCACCAGATAGCCGGTGCGCAAACCCGGAAACAGAATCTTGGAGAAGGTGCCGATATAGGCGACACGATTTTCGCCATCCATACCTTGCAGCGCGGTCAAGGGCGGGCCGCCATAACGGAATTCGCTGTCGTAATCGTCTTCGATGATCCAGGCGTTCTTGCGCCGGGCCCAATCAAGCAACGCGAGACGGCGGCGCATGGTCATGGTCACGCCCAGCGGAAATTGATGGGAGGGCGTGACGTAAACCGCTTTCGCCTGCGGACAGAGCGCTTCGCCTTTTGCGGGATCGAGGCCTTCGTCATCCACCGGCACGCCGGTCACGCGCGCGCCCGCGCCGCGCAAGGCCGCAAGTGCCATCGGATAACAAGGATCTTCCGCCCACACCGCGTCGCCCGGGCGGATGATGGCGCGGATGAGAAGGTCCAGGCCCTGCTGCGCGCCTGCGGTGATCACGATCTGATGCGGCTGGCAGCGCACGCCGCGCGCGACACGGATATAGGCGGCGATGGCCTGACGCAGCGCCAGGCCGCCGCGCGGATCGCCATAACGGAACAGCTCCGCCGAAGGCCGCGCCAGATGCTGCGTCATCAGACGGCGGAAGATACGCGCGGTGCGCGGGTCGGGCGCGGTCACGCCGACGGTGAGCGGCAGCGCAGGAAGTGCGGCGCGGTCGGGCGGCTGCGGTTCGGCGGTCGCGGGACGCAGGCGGGGGACTTGCTGCGCGACAAAGGTGCCTGCACCCACCCGCGCCTCGGCAAAGCCCTCCGACACCAAAGTCTCAAAGGCGGCGATGGCGGCGGCCCGCGACAGGCCGAAACGGCGGGCAAGGTCGCGGGTGGTGGGCAGCTTGGCTCCGGCCGGGACCGCCCCGCTTTCAATCAGGCTGCGGATGGCACGGTACAGCGCCTGGGACCGGGGCCCCGCGCCGGGCAAAACCGGCACCAGAGCCGACCAATCGGACGAATTGGTCGGTAAATTCGATACAGAATTGGTTCTTTTTCGAGCCAATCGCATGGCGCATCCTGCATCCCTCAGACAAGGATGCAAGTGCTGTGAGTGATGTGATCGATCCTGTTTCCGCCAGCTTTCCCGTCACCGCCCGCAACAAGGTGAAGCGCGCCCATGAGCGCGGCAGCTATGACAAGGCGGCGGTGTTCGCGATTTTGGATTCGGCGCTGCTCTGCCATGTCTCTTATGTGATCGACGGCCAGCCTTTCTGCACGCCGACCTTGTTCTGGCGCGAAGGCGAAATACTGTACTGGCACGGCTCTTCCGCCAGCCGGATGTTGAAGCATCTGAAGCTGGGCACGCCCGCCTGTCTTACGGTGTCGCATCTCGATGGCCTGGTGATGGCGCGGTCCGGCTTTCACCATTCCGCCAATTACCGCTCGGCCATGTGTTTTGGCACCGCGCAGTTCATCGAAGATGCGGACGAGAAGATGCAGGCGCTGAAAGGCGTGGTGGACCGCTTCTATCCCGGCCGCACGGACATGTTGCGTCCCATCAACGCGCAGGAATTCAAAGCCACAATGGTGATCAAGATGCGGATCGAAGACGCTTCGGCCAAGGTGCGCGCCAAGAATGTCGCGGATGACGAAGATGATTACGGCTTGCCGATCTGGGCGGGCGTAATTCCGGTGACGCAAATGATCGGTGCGGAAGAGCCATGCCCGCGCCTGGCGCCCGGCGTAGCGCGGCCGGACAATCTTTCCGCCTATCGCGAAGGCCGCCGGTTGGACAAGACCTTCGTTGAGATGCAGCGGATGTATGAGCGATCTGCGGAATAATCCGCCGCCGCGTCAGGCGGATGGCTTTTGCCGTTTGGGCGGGTGGCTGCCGGGTTTACTTTTGTCGAAGCGCTTTTTGCCGAATTTCTTGCCGCCGAAATTTTTCTTGTCGCCGAATTTTGGGCCGCCAAATTTGCGGTCGCCGGATTTCCGGTCGTCAGACTTGCGGTCATCGGGCTTCTGGCCGTCAGATTTCTGGTCGCCGGCTTTGCGGTTGTCGAATTTGCGCTGATGGAAGCCGTCCTTGCGCGGGGCCTCCGGCGCGGCGGCGGGGGCGTCCTCTGTGGCCGGGACATGTTCGCGCGGACGGGCGCGGGATAGGCCGCTCTGGTCCTGGGCCTGCATGATGCGCACGCCGCCTTTCTTGCGTTCGCTCACCATCGTCGCGAATTTCTCCGCGATCTTGGCGTCGACCTGGAACAGGGTCTCGGTGTCGAACACCTTGATTGCGCCGATATCCTTTTTGGTCAGTTCGCCCTGACGGCAGATTTCCGGCAGCAGCCATTTGGGATCGGCGTTGCGTTCGCGCCCCACATTCAGCCGGAACCAGACACCGTCGGTCATGCCGCCCGGCGCGGGTCCGCGTTCGCGCGGCGGATTGGAGCGGCGTTCCTGGTCGCGCGATTTGTGTCCACGCGTGTCGGACTCACGCGGCTTGTGCTCATG
>DASYDX010000203.1:0-5126 GCA_036499345.1 Rhizomicrobium sp. | reverse complement strand
TGTTTCAGGGTGAGATTGACATCATCCAGCACCAGCAATTCTTCACCGGCGCTTCTGGGAAATGCGCGGCGGACATGGGTGACTTCGAGAAGATTGGTGTTTGCCATCGCGACCTCACGTCATCCGGAATTTGCGTTCGGCGTACCAGTAGAGCGGACGCCACAGAATGCGGTTCACCACCACCACAAAGAAGCTCATTATCGCGGTGCCCAGCACCACTTTGCGGAAATCGCCGTTTGTCACGGCGTCGGCGATATAAGCACCCAGACCATGGGCGCGCAGTGTGCGCGTGCCCCAGCTGGCTACTTCCGCCACGATGCTGGCGTTCCAGGAGCCGCCCGAGGCGGTGATGGCGCCCGTGACGTAATAGGGAAACACGGCGGGCAGGGCGACCCTCTTCCACCAGAGCCAGCCGCGCACGCCGAAATTGTCGGAGGCGTCGCGCAATTCCTTCGGCATGGTGCTGGCGCCCGCGATGACGTTGAACAGGATGTACCATTGGGTGCCCAGCACCATCAGCGGCGACAGCCAGACGTCTGGATTGAGATCCCAGAACACGATCAGCGACACCACCAGCGGGAACAGGATATTGGCGGGAAAGGCGGCCAGGAATTGTGCCACCGGCTGCACGATGGCAGTCAGCTTGGGCCGCAGGCCGACATAAATACCGATGGGCGTCCAGATCACGCTGGCGATGGCGATCAGCACCAGCACGCGGATCAAAGTAATGAAGCCCAATCCGACGGCGGTGGCGGCATCGCCCCAAGTCAGGTTCGCATGACCGAATTCATAGATGCGGTACGCACCATAACCGCCCAGCAGGCACAGGATGGCATACCATGTGACGTTGGCGACGCGACTGTCCACTTCGCGCGTGGCGGCACGTATGCCGAAGGAGGCGGGGCGAAGCTGATAGCTCCAACGCATCATCTGCTCGAAAGGTGCGGTCAGAAGATCCAGCAGCTTGGAGCGGCGATAGACCTGCAGCGCCCAGGATTCCGGCACGTCGTCGGACGGTTCGCTGCTGATGCGGAAACGGTCGGCCCAGGCCACCAGCGGGCGGAACAGCAATTGGTCATAGACCAGGATCACCACCAGCATCGCGCCGATGGCTTCGAAGATGGCGGGCAGGTTCTTTTGCGCGATGGCGACCGCAATCCACGAGCCAATGCCGGGCAAAGCGATGTTGGTTTTGCCCACGCTGATGGCTTCGGAAATGGTGACGAAGAACCAGCCGCCGGACATGCTCATCATCATGTTCCAGATCAGGGGCGGCATGGCAAAGGGCGCCTCGATGCGCCAGAAGCGCGCCCAGGACGACAGGCCGAACATCCGCCCCGCTTCGGTCAGCTCTTCCGGAACCGTGCGCAGGCTTTGATAGAAGCTGAAGGCCATGTTCCAAGCCTGGCCGGTGAAGATGGTGAAGACACAGGCCAGTTCCGCGCCGAACACCCGGCCTGGCGACAGCGACAGGAACCAGACGATGGTGACCGACAGGAAGCTGAGGATCGGGACCGATTGCAGGATGTCCAGCAGGGGCACGAGCAACAGGCCTGCACGCGGATTCTTCGCCGCCCAGGTGGCGTAGGTAAAGGTGAAGCACAGCGACACGCCCATCGCGATCAGCATGCGCAGGGCGGTGCGCAGGGCATAGCCGGGCAGGTCTGACAGGTTCAGATACAGGTCGTGGCCGGTGATGGAGCTGAGCGGGTGCACCAGGAAGCGGCTGGCATCGGCAAAGGCCACGATGAAGCCCAGCACCAGCACTGCCGCCAGCAGGTCCCAGCGGCTGGGCAGCAGGCGACGCGCTTCGATCGAAACGGGCGGCAGGATTTTCATGTCCGGCGAGCCTTTGAATCAGGGGTGAGGGCCGACATACACGCACTTCACGCGCCGACGTGAAGGCCATGTGACATATGTAAGCGTTCTATTGTCGCGCCAGCGCCGCAAGTCAATGCGGGATTTGTTTATCGAGCCAGGCCGCGGCGCCCGCCGGGGTCTGCTTGTCCTGATCGCGGTCCACCATCAAGTTGGCCCGCTGCATGAGGGTTAAGGAGATCTCTCCGGCCAAGGGCTTCAGCGCGGCGAGAAAGGCTGGGTCATGGGCGTGGGCCGGTCCGACCAACAGCATGGCGTCATAGGGCGGCAACGCCGCTTGGGGGTCGCTGAGAATGAGGAGGCCATAGCGCGCGATACGCCCGTCGCTGGAAAAGGCCGAGACCACATCGGCGTCACCGCTGACCACGGCGCGATACAGAAATTCCGGCTGATATTGCCGCCGCTTCATCGAACCAAGACCATAGGCCGCAGCAACGGCGCGCCATTCGGGCCGCGAGAAAATTTCGAAATCGCCCCCGATCCGAAGTTCAGGATGTTGCGCCAGATCGGCCAGGCTTTTGATGTTGAGCGCCTGGGCACGGTCGGCGCGCATGGCGAAGACATAGGCATTCTCGAAGCCCAGGGAGCCCAAGGACGTGATGCGGTAATCTTTCTGAAGCCGCGCCTCGATCTCATTCAGCATCGCCTGACGACCGGGCATGTCGGTGCGATGCAGAATATTGCCCCACAAGGTGCCGGAATAATCGACATAGGCGTCGATATCGCCCGATCCCAAAGCGCGAAACGCGATGGTCGAACCCAGATCGCTTTTGGTCGTGACTGAGAAGCCTGCACCGCGCAGCCGCTTGGTCATCAGATCGGCCAGAATATATTGCTCGGCGAAATTCTTGGCGCCGATCGCGACCGCCGGACGGGCGGTGGACGAATGGGCCTGCATCAGTTCGGGCAGGAGGGCCGCGGCGATCACGGCGATCAATCCCAACCCGGCGGCAACCAGCCGGGTACGGGAGCGCATGCTGAGCCCCGAGCCTGCCAGCGCCAGCAAAAGATCCAGCACCAGCGCCAGCGCCGCCGCCGCCACACAGCCGAACAGCACGAAAACCCAGTTCTCGATCTGAAGGCCGGTGAAGATGTAATTGCCCAGACTGGTCTGGCCGATGGGCGTGGAAAGCGTGGTGATGCCCACCACCCACACCGTGGCGGTGCGAATGCCCGCCAGGACCTGTGGTGCTGCCAAAGGCAGCTCGACCCGGAACAGCGACTGGCGCGGGGTCATGCCCACGCCTTTCGCGGCCATCAGAATGGCGGGATCGAGCCCGTCCAGCGCGGTCACCGTATTCCTGAGGATCGGCAGCATGGCGTACAGGGTCAGCGCCAAAAGCGCGGGCAAAAAGCCCAGCGCGCGGAACGAAAAGCCGAACAAATCCTGGGTCAGCGTCGAAACCGCCAGCAGCAGCGGATAGAACAGGGCCAGCAGCGCCAGGCCCGGGATGGTCTGCACCACGCTGACGACTGCGAGCACGGGTGTGCCGAGCCGCTTGCTGCGCGCCGCGACGATGCCGAGCGGCACGCTGACCGCCACGCCCAAAAGCAGCGCGGAAATGCTGAGAATGACATGCTGGCCCAGATAGTCGGGCAGAAGGGCCCAGGCCTCGCGGAAATTGGCGTTCATGCCCGCAAAGTCTCCGCCAGGGCGCGGGCGCGGCGGCGCGGCGTCTCGATCAATTGGGCCACAAAGGCATTGGCGGGGTGGTCGACCAGTTCACGCGGACTGCCGACCTGAACCAGATGACCGTCTCCCATCACCGCGATGCGGTCGGCCATCAGCAGGGCTTCGGTCATGTCATGGGTGACCATCAGGGTGGTGAGACTGAGCTTTTGATGGATGGCGCGGACATCGGCGGCGACCGCTTCGCGTGTAACCGGATCGAGCGCCCCGAACGGCTCATCGAGCAGAAGCACGGGCGGGCGGGCCGCCAGCGCCCGGGCCAGCGCGACCCGCTGGCGCTGGCCGCCGGAAAGTTCCTGCGGAAAGCGGGCCCCGAAGCCGCCCAGCTGCACCATGTCCAGAAGTTCCTCGACCCGCGCCCGGATCCGCGGCCGATCCCAATCCAGCAATTGCGGGGTGACGGCGACGTTTTCCGCCACCGTCATATGGGGAAAAAGCCCAGCCTCCTGAAAGACATAACCTATGCTGCGACGCAACATGACGGGGTCCATGTCGAGGACGTTGCGCCCTTCGATCCGGATTTCACCGCCATCCGGTTCCACCAGCCGGTTGACCATGTTCAAGGTAGTGGTCTTGCCCGAGCCCGATGGCCCGATCAGGACCAGGAACTCCCCCTGGGGAACCGAAAGGTTAAGGCCATGCACGGCTTGGGTTCCGGACCCGGGATAAGCTTTGGAAAGATTGAGAATTTCGATCAAGAAGGGGGTGCGCTTTTTGGGAAGGCCCATCCTGCGCGCCCTTGCTCTTTCGCGCAAATTTGGCGTAAAACCGCGTCCAGGAAGGAAAAAACGGTGATTTTACCGCCGCTTAAGCCTTCTTGGTTAAAACTGCAATTCAGCGGACGGAACGGCGACTGGTTCATGACGAAGGCTGCTCACGGCAGGAAGACAGGGGTGGAAATTTCCGCCCGCGTCGCCGTGCGTTCACCTTCAAAGGCCCGTCCTTCCCGTGGTTCTTCGTACGCGCTTCTGCTTCTTCTTAGTTGCCCCTAGGCGCCTGATGGCGCGCGATCGTTTCGCGCGCGGGTGTTTAGGGGATCACGGCTCAAGGAGAAACAGAAACGCCATACGGCGAACAGAAGGACTTACGCCATGACCAATACCGAGCTGAAAAAGATCAAGATTTTCGACACCACATTGCGCGATGGCGAGCAATCGCCCGGCGCTGCGATGACGCATGAAGAGAAGCTGCGCATCGCCGAACTGCTGGACGAGATGGGCGTTGACATCATCGAAGCAGGGTTTCCGATTTCCTCGCCGGGCGATTTCAAGGCGGTGAGCGAGATCACCAAGATCGTCAAGCGCGCTTCCGTATGCGGCCTGGCGCGCGCGGGCTTCAAGGATATCGACCGTGCCGGTGAAGCGCTGAAAGGCGCGTACCGCCCCCGCATTCACACCTTCATTTCCACCAGCCCCGTTCATATGAAGCACAAGCTGAATATGGGCGAAAATGCTGTGCTGGAAGCGATTGGTGCGTCGGTCACGCGCGCCCGCAACTTCACATCCGATGTGCAATGGTCGGCGGAAGACGCCACCCGCACGGTGCCGGATTTTCTCTG
>DASYDX010000202.1:0-2447 GCA_036499345.1 Rhizomicrobium sp. | reverse complement strand
GCGGCGCTGACGGCGGCGCTGCCTTTCATGCCGCTCAAACCCGCATCGGAGATGATCGCCGACCTGACCGGCGTTTCGCGCAAGGCGGTCTATGCCCGCGGCCTCGAGAAAAAGAATGGCTGACCGCAGGCAAGCCGAGGCGCGCGGTCATCGCGGCGAAGCCTGGGCGGCCTGGCTGCTGCGCCTCAAAGGCCATCGCATCCTGGGTCGGCGTATCAAGACTCGCGCCGGCGAAATCGATCTGGTGACGTTATGTCCCTTCGGTCCGGTCTGCTTTGTCGAAGTCAAGGCGCGCGGACAGGCGCGCGACGCCGCCGAAGCCGTCACCCCGGAGCAGCGGGCTCGCATTGCCCGCGCCGCCTCCCTATATCTGGCGTCCCGGCCTGCGCTCGCCCGGCGTGGCGCCCGCTTTGATATTGTCACCGTAACAGGGCTGCCCCGGCATCTGCCGGACGCCTGGCGAATGGATGGATGAACATGAGTTTGACCGTCGCGATCCAGATGGACCCGATCGAGAAGATCGATATCGGCGGCGATTCCACATTTGCTCTGGCGCTGGAAGCACAGGCGCGCGGGCACAGCCTTGTCTATTACGGGCCGCGCGAACTTTCCTTCGGCGAAGGCAAGGTCACCGCGCGGGTGCGCCCTCTCAGTGTTCGCGCCGTGAAGGGCGATCATTTCACTTTGGGCGAATCCGCCGTCCGCGATCTGTCCACGGTCGATGTGGTCTTGATGCGCCAAGACCCACCCTTCGACATGTCCTATATCTCGGCCACCCATATTCTGGAGCGCATCCATCCCAAGACCCTGGTGGTCAATGATCCGCGCGAAGTGCGCAATGCGCCGGAAAAGCTCTTCGTCACCGAGTTTCAAGATTTCATTCCGCCGACTTTAATCACTTGCGATGGGCGCGAGATCCGCGATTTCCGCGAGCGTCACAAGGAAATCATTCTGAAGCCGCTTTACGGCAATGGCGGCGCGGGTGTTTTCCGCATCGGTCCGGGCGACGAGAATCTCGGATCGTTGCTCGAGATGTTCACGCAATTCTATCGCGAGCCCGTCATCGTGCAGCGCTACCTTCCCGAAGTGCGCAAGGGCGACAAGCGCATCATCCTCGTCGATGGCGAATTCGCTGGTGCGATCAATCGCATTCCCGCCGCAGGGGAAGCGCGCTCCAATATGCATGTCGGCGGCAGGCCGGAAAAAACAGAATTGACGCCGCGTGAACGCGATATCTGTGCCGCCATCGGGCCGGAGCTGAAACGCCGCGGTCTGATCTTCACTGGAATAGACGTGATCGGTGACTATATGACCGAGATCAACGTGACATCTCCGACCGGTATTCATGAGGTCAAGCGGTTCGGCGGCGCCGATATCGCCAAGCTGGTCTGGGATTCAGTGGAAGCGAAGGTGCGCAAATGATCACTGTCCGGAAATCCGCGGAACGCGGCACAACCAAGATCGATTGGTTGGATTCCAAGCACACATTTTCGTTCGGCGATTATTACGATCCGGCGTTCGAAAGCTTCGGCGCGCTGCGCGTGATCAACGAAGACTGGGTCCGGGGCGGCGCGGGCTTTCCGCCCCATCCGCATCGCGACATGGAGATCGTCACGTACATTCTCGACGGCGCGTTGCAGCACAAGGATTCCACGGGCGGCGGCGGCGTGATCCGTCCTGGCGAAATCCAGCGCATGAGCGCCGGTTCGGGTGTGGTGCATGCCGAATTCAACGCCAACCGCGACCGCGACTGCCATCTTTTACAAATTTGGATTATGCCCTCGCGCCGTGGCATCGAGCCGTCTTACGAGCAGAAGGCGATCGACATCAAAGCGGTCACCAACAAATTCGCCCGCATCGCCGGTCCCGATCCGCAGCCCAATGAGGTGCGTCTGGTACAGGATGCGGAAATCTGGGCGACGCGATTGGACGAGGATATGGAAGCGATCCATCCGCTCACACCAGGCCGCCGCGCCTGGATTCAGGTGGCGAAGGGCGAGATCAGCTTGGGCGACGAAATCCTGCGCGCAGGCGATGCCGCAGCCGTGACAGACCAAGACCAGATCGCAATCCGCTCGCGCGTCGCGAGTGAAGTGCTGCTTTTCGATCTCGCTTGATTATTATAGCCCCCATCTGTCTGCCACGCGGGCAAGCCCGCTAGCAGACATCTTCCCCCGCCAATGGCTCCGCCATGCGGGGGAAGAAAGCCGGTTCTTTCGCTTTATTTTACGAGGCCAAAACGGTTCTTGTAACGCGCGTCGATGCCCGACAGCGGGAAGTAGATGAACACGTCGGTGGTGCCGAATTGCCGGTCGATCACCGCGCCGTCGCCGATGCAGCAGCCCGCGCGCACATAACCTTTCAGCAACGGCGGCAGACTGCGCAGCCCTTCGCGCGGCTCGATGGCCTCCTTGGGCATGGTGTTCATGTCCACGAACAATTCGGAC
>DASYDX010000201.1:0-2828 GCA_036499345.1 Rhizomicrobium sp. | reverse complement strand
AACGATCCCGGTCTTGCTCGCGTGGCCGCTTATCTTCGTCTTCATTTCCGAACAACCAGCCGAACACACGGTCAAAGCCGTTGCGGCGATGCCGGTCCTCGGGAGGAAGCGGCGGCTGCTCTCTTTGGGCCAAGGCCGAAGTCGCTTCGTCGTCGCCCATCGTGACCTGTCCGGAAGGCAGGCCGGATATCTGCACGTCGTCAACATGCGGCGGTTCGGGCGGCGAACGGTCGAGCGGCTTGAAGGGATGGCCCTTTTCCGCCGTCAGCATCGCGGCTTTCCAGATTTGGGCGGGCAAGGTGCCACCGGTAACGCCGCGCGTGGGCGAATTGTCATCATTGCCGACCCAGACGGCGGCGACATAATCGGTGGTGAAGCCCACGAACCAGGCATCTTGGGAATTCTGGGTGGTGCCGGTCTTGCCCGCCGTCTCGCGCCCGCTGAGCGAGGCGCCGCCGCCGGTGCCGGTCGCGACCACATTCCACAGCATCGCCACCAGATCACGGTCGATATCGTGATTGATCACACGCTGCGGCGTGGGCGGCGCCCGGTGGTACAGTGTCTTGCCGCTCACATCGTCCACTTCGGTGATGAAATAAGGTTCGGCGCGCAGGCCGCCATTGGCGAAGGCGGCATAGGCGGCGGTCAATTCCAGCGGTGTGACTTCACTGGTGCCCAGCGCCAGTGAGGCATTCGGCTCCAGCGGCGAGGTGATGCCCACACGCTTGGCGGCCGCGACGACTTTCGCCACGCCGACTTCCTGCGCCAGATTGACGGTGATGGTGTTGACCGAATGGGCCAGCGCATCGGCCAGGGTCAGCGGGCCGTAATAATGGTCGCCGAAATTCTTGGGCTGATAGCCGTTGATGTCGACGGCCACGTCGTCGCGCACATCCCAAGGTGTCAGGCCGTCTTCCAGAGCAGCGAGATAGACAAAGGGTTTGAAGGCGGAGCCGGGCTGGCGGCGCGCCTGCACCGCGCGGTTGAAGACCGAATTCTGATAATCGACGCCGCCCAGAAGTGCGGAGACCGCGCCATCGGGCTTCATCATCACCACTGCGGCTTCAGAGGTTTTTGCGCGCTTGCCGGATTTCGCCAGCACCCGCGCGGCGGCTTCCCGCGCGCCTTCCTGAAGCTTCGGCTCCAAGGTGGTGTGCACGATCAGATCGGCATTGGGCTTGGCACCCGCTTTGGCGGCGAGGTCCTTGGCCTGGTCGGCGGCGGTGTCGAGAAAATAATTGCGCGCATTGAGCTGGGTGCGGTCCACAATCACGGCGGGGTGGGCGCGCGCATCGCTGGCCGCTTCGTCGCTGACTGCGCCGGTCGCTTCCATCGCGTCCAGAACCAGGCTGGCGCGCTGTTGCGCTTTCAGAAGATCGCGGCGCGGCGAGAAGACCGAGGGCGCACGGGTAAGCGTTGCCAGCATCGCGGCTTGTGCGAGTGTGAGTTTGCTGGCGGAGGTGCCGAAATAAACCCGGGCGGCGCCGTCCACGCCATAAGCGGCTGAACCTAGATAGATGCGGTTGAGATAGAGTTCGAGAATCTGTTTCTTGCTGAGCGTCTTTTCCAACCCTGCCGCGTCGATCAGCTCGGTGAGCTTGCGTGACATGGTGCGTTCTTGCTGGGTGTAGACGATCTTGGCGGTCTGCTGGGAAATGGTCGAACCGCCCGCGACCCAATGACCGGCGCGCAAATCCAGAAGCAGCGCGCGCAGCAGGCCTTTGGGGTCGATGCCTTTGTGCGCATAGAAGCGGCGATCTTCCATGGCGATGAAGGCGGCGGGAAGATAGGCGGGCATCTCTTCCAGCTTCAGCCGCTGACCCACCACTGCGCCACGATGGCCGACATCGTTGCCGTCCGCATCGAGGAAGGTGAACGCCATCGGACGGTTGACGCTGTAGAGATCGACGGAGGGATCGAGCGGCGGCGCGAACAGGCCCAGGAAAGACGGCAGCAGATAGAGTAGGGCCGCGGGCACGACCAGCACGGTCAGGACGATGGTGGCGGTGGGCACCATGCGATCGGCGACCCGCAAAACGTCGCGCATCATGTGTTGAAGCGGCGTGGTGTTCTTGCGAGACGGCATGGTGGGATAAAGCGCTGAAATTTACGGCGGTTTTAAGACCCCCCTCCGCTCTACGCAACCTCGAGAGGTTGTTACGACCACCTCCCTCACCAGCGCGCTACCGCGCGCACGGGGGAGGCGGGCTGGGCGGGCTGCAACAGGCACCTATCGCCTAGGCCGAGACTTTCTTTCCCCGCGTCGCGAAGCGACTGGCGGGGGAAGATGTCTTCCGAGGGCTTGCCTGAGGAAGACAGTTGGGGGAGAGAAAAATGAAAGGCCCGCGCCTCGGGAGAAGCGCGGGTCTTTCCTTGACAGCCTAGAACCCTATGGGGAGGGGCATACCACGGGTTCTATGCCCAAGCCTGTGGCAGGTTTTCAGAGGCGGAATTCGCCGACGAAAGCACCGCTATACGGGTTCACTTCCACGAACACGGTGCGGCCGAAAGGATTGACGGTGCGCACCACATAGTGACCGCGGACGAAATAGGGATCGCCGATGCCGCGATAATGGCGGAAGCGGAGCGTGTCATAGACGCGGACGCGCTCGACATACGGGCGGTGGACTTCGTGGCGGACCACCGGGCGATGATCGAAACGATCATGGCCATGGTCCCAGGGCGCAGCGCTCGCGGGCGCCGCCAGGCCCGACACTGCCAGGGCCGCCGCTGCCAGAAGAATTTTGCTATTCAACATTGTCATCTCCTCTAAATCGTCCGGACAGGAGCGATCCCGTCCATGGGGCGTAATCTAGGAAAGACCGGCT
>DASYDX010000200.1:0-4620 GCA_036499345.1 Rhizomicrobium sp. | reverse complement strand
GATGGTGAGGGTGACTTTCGAGCCTTCGGGCCCGCGCATCTTGTCGATGGCTTCGTTGAGCGGCTGGCCCGCGATGGAAACACCATCGATACCGGCAATGCGGTCGCCGGACTTGATGCCGGCTTTCGCGGCGGGCGTACCGTCGATGGGCGAGATCACTTTGATCAGCCCGTCTTCCTGCGTCACCTCGATGCCGACGCCGCCGAACTGACCTTTGGTCGTGATCTGCATGTCGTTATAGGACTTGGCGTCCATATAGCTGGAATGCGGATCGAGATTGGACACCATGCCCTGAATGGCGGCGCTGACCAGTTCGCTGTCTTGAACCGGGCGCACATAATTGGCGCGCACGCGCTCGAACGCATCCGAGAAAAGATCAAGCTGGCGATAGGCGGTGGCTTCGCTGGCGCCTTGCGCCTGCGGCAGAAGGCCCAGGGCCAGCGCGAAACCCGCAACGCCACCCAATGCCACCAAAGCAACTTTCTTCATGATCCCTTTGCCTTCCGCGGGTCCAGTGCGAGCCAGGGCTTCGGATCGAGCCCATGACCGTTCTGCCGCAATTCGAAATAAAGCCGCTCTTTCGGTGCACCGCTTTGTACTGGCATGTTGCCGACGGGTTCGCCCGCCAGCACCTCGTCGTTCAGCCGCACATTTATGCGCCCGAGCCCGGCCAGCACCAGATCGTAGCCAGTCGTTATCTCCAGGATCAAGACCTGACCCGACTTATGGTAAGGGCCCGCGAACAGCACCCGCCCGTCGATGGGCGCGATCACCTGAGCGTTGTCGGCCGTTACATAGGTGATCCCCGGATTTCGCCGGTTTTCCTCAGGATCGGTTCCCGGCGGCGCGGCGGTTCCCACGACGGGGCGCAACAATGAACCTTTGGACAGGGGGCCGAGCGCACCGGAATTGGAGGCGGTGACGATGGTGATTCCGTCGTCGCCATTGCCCCCGCGTCTGAGGGCGGCGATCCGGTTCGCCAGGGTCTGGAAATCCGCCGCCTTGGACGCGATCTCGGCCAGCCGGGATTTCAAGGTGTCGTATTCATCGCCTGCGGTCTGGGCTTCGGATTCCTTCTGGGTGGTGAGGACTTCCAGATCCGTGCGCGCGGCGGTGAGTTCCGAAGCCGTTTTGGTCGCTTCGACCCGGCGCGCGAGAAGCGAGATGCGGGTCTTCTTCAGGGTCTCGATCCGGCGGGCCAACCTTGCGGCTTCCGCATAGACCGGCGGCAGGCTGGCACCCACCAGCATGGCGCCGCGCGCTGCCGCCAACGCATCGTCGGGACGCACCGCCAGCGCGGGCGGCATGTCGTGTTGGAGCCGTTCCAGGATCGCCAACAGCCTGGTCACCGAGATGCGGTCGCGCCGGAATCCTTCGGTCAATTCCGCATTCTGATGTTCCAGGTGATCGATCTCTTCGCCCAGATAAACGGTTTCCTGTTCCAGGCTTTCGATCTTGGCCGCCGTGGCGATCAGCTTCTGGCGCAGGCTTTTGGCTTCGGTGGAAAGCTGCTCGCTTTTCTGACGGGCGGTATCGACGGCAGGCTTGTCGCGCGCGACTTCGGCTTTCAGCGTGTCCAATTGCGACGCGGTGGAGGGAAGCTTGCTCAATGCTTCCGGCTTTACCGCCTTGGACATGTCGAGCGGGATATCCGGCGCAGGCTTGGCGGCTTCCTTCCCGGCGTCGCTTTTCATCTGCGGCCGCGCGCGCGGCGCGACCGGCGCGGTCACCTTCTTATAGGGCGGGTCGGCGGCCAGCGCAGGCGGCGCCATCAACGCCGCAACGCCCAGCAGAAAGAGAAAGCCGCCGCGCAATCCTAACCTTTCCCGAGAAGCGAATGGCCGGTCATCGGCCTGGGTTGGGGAAGGCCCATCAAGGCCAGCATGGTGGGGGCGATATCGGCCAGACGGCCATTTTCCAACGCCATGCCCGCGGGCCCGTTGATGGCCACCACCGGAACATCGAACAACGTATGCGCGGTGTGGGGCTCGCCGGTCACCGGGTCTTTCATCATTTCCACATTACCATGATCGGCGGTGAGCAACATCACGCCGCCCGCCTTTTCAATGGCGATGCGCAACCGGCCCAGGCACACATCAATCGTATCCACCGCTTCCACCGCCGCTTTCATGATGCCAGTGTGACCGACCATGTCGGGATTGGCGTAATTGGCGACGATGAGATCGTATTTGCCGCTGGCGATGGCCTCTTCCAGCTTTTCCGTCACCTGAAAGGCGCTCATCTCCGGCTTGTGATCGTAGGTCGCGACTTTGGGACTGGGCACCAGGATGCGGTCCTCGCCTTCGAAAGGGTCTTCGCGCCCGCCATTCAGGAAGAAGGTGACATGGGCGTATTTCTCGGTCTCGGCGATGCGCAATTGCTTGAGGCCATGCTCGGCCATCACTTCACCCAGGGTCTCGCGCACATCTTCGGGCGGAAAAACCGCCGTCATCAATTTGGCGAGCTCGTCGGAATATTCAGTGAGGCCCGACGCCGCGCTGAAACGCACCACGCGGCCCCGCTCAAAGCCGTCAAACCCGGGATCGAGCAGCGCCAGCGAGATTTCGCGCGCGCGGTCGGCGCGGAAATTGGCGAACAGCAAAGCATCGCCATCGCCCATACCGGCATAATCGCCCAAGGCAGCAGGGATTACGAATTCATCGGTGACGCCATCAGCATAAGACGCCTCCAATGCCGCGAAGACATCGGTCTGGCGTGGGCCGCTGGCGTCCACCATCGCGTCATAGGCTTTCTGTACCCGGTCCCAGCGCTTGTCGCGGTCCATGGCGTAATAACGGCCCGACAGGGTCGCCATCCGCACCCCGGCAATGCCGTCAATGTCCTTAGTGAATTTCTCCAGAAAACCCCGCGCGCTTTTCGGCGGCGTGTCACGGCCGTCCAGAAAAGCATGCACAAAGACCGGCACACCCGACTGCGCCAGAATCCGCACCAGCGCCGCCATATGATCCTGATGCGAATGCACACCACCCGGCGACAACAGCCCCATCAGATGCACCGCGCCCTTGGTGGCTTCGACCTTGGCGATGAGCTCGCGCAGAGCCGGGCGCAATGCCAGCGAGCCATCTTCAATCGCCACATCGATGCGCGGCAGATCCTGGGACACGACGCGGCCCGAACCGATATTCATATGGCCGACTTCGGAATTGCCCATCTGGCCTTGCGGCAAACCCACGGCGTTGCCCGAGGTCTGGAGCAACGCATGCGGGCAATCCTGCAGCATGCGGGAATAGTTGGGCGTGCTGCCCTGGGCGATGGCATTGTCCGCCGCATCGGTACGCCATCCCCAACCGTCAAGGATGCAAAGCAAAGCGGGACGCGGCGCGGACATAAACACTCCTATGCGGTGACGGGCCGAACATAGGAATCCCGCTCCCCCCTGTCCATGCCGCGCTGTCCATGCAGTAAAGACGGGCGCGCCATGCAGGCCGATGGCTGGTTTCCAACCCAAAATCACGCACATTTCACGGGCTGAAGGGAGTTGGGCATGCGCCGTCATTACGCATTGGTGGTCGTGGCGGTGGTGTTTTTCGCCCTGCTGGCGGCGGCGGGCGTGCGTTCCACGCCAGGCGTGCTGCTGGTTCCCTGGGGCGACGCCTTCCATTGGTCGCGCGGCGTGATTTCCTTTGCCGCCGCGACGGGAATTTTCCTGTTCGGCCTGACCGGACCTTTCGCCGCCGCGGCCATGCAGCGCTTCGGCATTCGCAAAGTGGTGATTTTCGCGCTGGCGCTGATGAGCGCCTCCGCCATTGCTAGCCTTTGGATGACGGCGTCCTGGCAACTGATCCTGTCCTGGGGCGTGGTGTCGGGTATCGGCTCGGGCTGCGTCGCCAATGTCTGTCGGCCACCATCGTCAATCGCTGGTTCGTCACCAATCGTGGGCTGGTGATGGGCTTGCTGGCGGCCTCGACGTCGACCGGCACCTTGATCTTTTTCCCCGCGCTGTCGGCAATTCAGGAATGGGGCGGCTGGAAGCCGGTGGTGATCACGGTCGCCATTGCGCTGGCACTTTTGATTCCTGTGGTGTTCTGGCTTTTGCCGGAATGGCCCGCCGATGTCGGGCGTCAGCCTTTCGGCGCCGACACCGATCATCCCCTGCCCGCCCGTATGACGGGAAACCCTTTGAAAACTGCCTTTTCGGGATTGAAGGACGGTTTGCAGAACCGCGACTTCTGGCTTCTGGCCGGCACCTTTTTTGTCTGCGGCTTCACCACCAACGGGCTGGTCGGCACGCATATGATCGCCTTGTGCGGCGATCATGGCTTGAACGCCGTGGTGGCGGGCGGATTGCTGGCGGTGATGGGCGTGTTCGATCTGGTCGGCACCACCGCATCGGGCTGGCTCACCGACCGCTACGATCCGCGCAAGCTTCTGTTCGTCTATTACGGCCTGCGTGGGCTTTCGCTGATCTATCTGCCCTTCGCCGATTTCAGTTTCCGCGGCCTGTCGCTGTTCGCGGTTTTTTACGGCCTGGACTGGATCGCCACCGTGCCCCCGACCCTGGCGCTGACCAATCGCGCCTTTGGGTCGCAAAGAGCGCCGGTGATGTTCGGCTGGATTTCCGCCAGCCATCAGCTGGGCGCGGCTTCGGCTGCCTTCCTG
>DASYDX010000199.1:0-6260 GCA_036499345.1 Rhizomicrobium sp. | reverse complement strand
TCGCGATAGATATTGCGGCTGAAGAGATTGCCGCAAGCGATGGACATGATCGCGGCGGGCACCAGCGCGCCCACGCCGATGGCGGCGAAGGCGATCCCCGCAAACCAATCCGGGAACATATGCAGGAACAGCGCGGGCACGGCGAAATTGTTGCCGAAGCGGTCGAACCCGTTGGCGAATTCCGGCATCGCTTTGACGCCCGCCGCCACCGCCATGAAGCCCAGCAAGGCAATCAGCGCCAGGGCGAAGGAATAGATCGGCAGGATGATGGAATTGCGCTCCACCACATCGCGGCTGGCCGAAGACAACATGCCCGTGGTGGCGTGAGGATACAGAAACAATGCCAACACGGAGCCCAGCGCCAGCGAAGAATAGGCGAAGCCTGGTCCCAGATTGTCCGCCGTGCCTTTGCCCAGGATCAAAAGCTTGGGATCGATGCTGGCGAAGATTTTACCATAGCCGCCCAGCTCGATGGGAATGATGATGATCGCCGCCAAAACCGTGGCGTAAATCATAATGTCCTTGGCAACGGCGATGACCGCCGTGCCGCGCAAGCCGCTGGAGTAGGTGTAGAAAGCCAGAAACACGAACGCGATCAAGAGCGGCAGATTGGGAATAGCCGACAAGCCCGGCAGATTCTGAATGCCCAGCGCCGCGATCACCACCTGCAATCCCAGCAATTGCAGCGCGATATAAGGAATGGTGGCGGCGATGCCGGTCAGTGCAATGGCCAGCGCCAGGCCTTTGGACCCGAAACGCCCGCGCACGAAATCCGCGGCCGTGACATAGCCATGGCGATGCGCCACCGACCATAGCCGCGAAAAGCCTACGAACAGCAGCGGATACGCCAGCATGCCATAGGGGATCGCGAAATAGCCGGTCGCGCCCGCGCCGAACATCAAAGCAGGCACAGCGATGAACGTGTAAGCGGTATAAAGGTCGCCGCCGAGCAGGAACCAGGTGATCAGCGTACCGAAGCGCCGCCCGCCCAGGCCCCATTCGGTCAATTGCGAAAGATCGGCCTTGCGCCAGCGCGAAGCGAGAAGCCCGACAGCGGCCACGCCCACGAACAACAGCAGGAACACCGTCACGGTGACGGGATCGGCCGCCAGTCCCTGCATCATGCCCCCACGCGTCCTTTGTCTATTTCTTCTCGGCCGGGGTGGTTTTCACCGGCCCCATGCCCACCAATTCCAATACGGCATCGGTGTCCTTGGCGCCATCATAATGCACCTGGTTCGCCAGGTCGGTGACCACACTGCCTGCGGGCATGGGATAGGTCTTGGCGGGGTCATAGATGTCGGACGAACTCACCCACCAGGTGCCTTCCAGCACATGGACATAGCGGTCGGTGTTGTGAAAATGCGGGCGGCTGAAATGCCCGGCCTTCCAGCGGATCAGAAGCCCGTAAAGGCCGGGCTTGTCGGGATCGCCGAAGATCACGGCTTGATCCATGCCTTCGCCCCGCTTCCACTTGATGTCTTTGGGCAGGGTGAAGGTGATGTGCGACGGATCGGGCTTGGGCGCATCCTGCGCCAGGGCGGGGACAAATCCGAAGCCCAGCGCCGCGGCGCCGATCAGAAGTGCGGAAAAGCGCATGCCCGTCCCCTGTTCACGATCCGCCGGGATGCTAGGCAAAAAAAAGGGGGCGGCGCAATGCACCGCCCCCGGATACGAGACTTTCCGGCTTAGAACGCGATCTGCGAGCGGAAGCCCACGGTCTGGAAATTCTGACCGATATTGGCGTTGGGGATATTGGGTGTCACGACGGTGTTGGTGCCGATGTGCCCGACCTGGGTGTTCTGCAGTTGCAGGGTGAATTTCAGCACCTGATTGGGATACCAGTTCAGGCCCAGGGTTGTGATGCGCTGCTCGCCGCCCCGCACGCCGCCCACCGGAAGCGCCGCGCCGACCACGCCGGCATTGTCGTTGAGGTCGAGCGTGCTGTAGCGCGCCGCCACTTCCCAGGCACCCGATCCGCCATCCGACGAGAAATTGACCCGCGGCTTGGGATTGGTGAAGGCGGCATTGGCGGCGGACCAGCCGCGGCTTTCGCCGGTCAAGACCCAGCTTCCTTCCGCATACCAGCCGTCGAAGCCTTGGCCGCGATGGGTGGTGACGCCGCGCTGGTCGATGCCGTATTTGAAGTAACCGGCCTGGGCCAGGACATTCTGATAGGTGACGGCGCTTTCCAGATTCCAGTTCCAGGCATCGGTCACGTTGGCGTCCGACACCGAGACGAATTTGGTGCTGTTGTCGTCCACGATCAGTTCGGGCGGATTGGACAAAGCAAAAGCGCGCGCCGCGCTCGACGCCGAACCGCCATCGGTCGGCTTGAACACATCGGTGCCCGCCGCGCTCACCACCCAGCGCCAGTCCGAATTGACGACGGGCGAATAGGCGACGCGTGCCACAACCGCCTGCTGTTCGTCGAATGCGCCGGTGGCCTGCGCCTTGTCGCCGGTATAGGCCAGGCTGCCGTACAGGCGGTCGCCTTGATAGACCGCTTCGATGGAGTCGCGGCCGTCGCCGCCCGCCATGTTGCGCGCCAGATCGCCGGGCGCCGAGCGTTCCATGAAAAGCTGATCGCTGGCGGCATAGGAATCATCCATGCCCGTGGACGGCGGATGGGCGCCGACGCGGAAGATGAAGGGGCCAAACCCGTCATATTCCACATAGGCCTGCTGGATATGGCCCGGCGTTTCGGTGCCGGTCGATCCGCCCGAGCCGTAATCGATATTCACATAATAGGACCAGTCGCCGAACACCTTGCCTTGCAGACCGATCTGGGCGCGGCGGAAATTGCCGCCGCTGGAAAGATCCGCGCCAAGCGGAAGCGTGCGGGCGCGCTCGCCCTGCATGTAATAGCCAAGATCATATTGCGCGGTCAGACGCAGCGCCGCGCTGAAGCGGCCATCGGCGGATGCGATCTGCAAGCGGCCGTTATTGACGCTGGCCTGGGGCTGTTCCTGCATCGCGATGCGGCGCTGATCCTGTTCGGCAGCGAATTTCGCGATCACATCGTCGATCTTCTGATCCTGCTGCTGCAGGCGCGTCTCCACCAGCGGCGATGGCGCGGCGGGGGCAGGCGCGGGCGCCGCAACCGGTTCCGGCGCAGGCATGGGCACGTTCGCGCCCTTCCGCCCCAGCGCGCGGTTCAACCCGCCGATTTCCTTCTTCTGCGATTCAATTTGTTTCTGCTGTGCCTCGATTTGCTTTTGCATCTGATCGAGCCGCTTCATCACGGCATCATTGTCTTGCGCGAAAGCGGAAGGTGCGGCGGCGGCCAAAATCGTGGCGGCTGCGCCAAGCAGAAGAATACGTTTCATAAAGTCCCCTCAAGTCATCGTGTGTGCTACGTTCCAAATCTCTAGCAATTTGATAGAGATTTGGAAATAGGCCTGTTTTTACAGGGCGGCGCTGTTATTAGCCGGACTCACTTCGCCAGGAAAGTGAAGCCGTTCTTTTCGAACACCGCACGTGCTGCGGGTGATGAAAGATATGTAAGAAAGGCGCGGGCTTCGGGTTTGGCGTCCTTGACCAGCGCGGCAGGATAAAGGATTGGCTGATGCGTGTTCTCGGGGAAGGTGCCGGCGATGCGGACATTCTTGTCGGCCTTGGCATCGGTCTCATAGACAATTCCCAACGGCGCTTCGCCGCGCGCGACATAGGCCAACGCCACACGCACATTCTCTGCATTCACTAGACGATTGACGACGCTGTTCCACACACCCAGCGAGGTCAGTGCGGTGCGGCCATATTTGCCCGCGGGCACCGAATCCGGATCGGCGATGGCCAAACGCCCGCCTTTCAGCGCGCCCAGCAGATCGAAATGTGGCGCGATATTAATGTTGGTGCTGACATCCTTACCTGCCACCAGCACCAGCTTGTTGCCCAGAAGATTGGCGCGGGTGTCGTGCTGGATCAGGCCCTTGTTGTCGAGATAGTCCATCCAGTCGAGGTCGGCCGAGATGAAAACATCCGCGCCGCCCGACGCTTCGATCTGGCGTGCCAGCGCCGAAGACGCGGCCAGCGACACCGCCACCTGCTTGTGGTCCTGCTTTTCGTAATTGGCGGCGATCTCTTTCAACGCATCGGCAAGCGAGGCCGCGCCGAAGACCGTTACGTCGGCAGCGAAAGCCGGCAGCGGCGCCAGCATCAGAAGGAATGTTGCGGCCAGAGCGCGCAGGAATTTCGTCATGGAAGACCCCGTTTTTCGTGATTACCGGCTGAATATCACGTTCCAAAGGTTCCGCAAAATGCTTGCCCGCATCCGCGCTGCGCGTAAGGATGCGTGCATGGCGGGGCTTTTCTTACGGATACCGGTGGGCGAGGCGGGCAATATGGGCCCCGGCAAGGCGCGCCTGCTCGAAACGATCGAAGAAACCGGCTCGATCCGCGCTGCCGCGTCCAAGATGAAGCTCAGCTATCGCCGCGCCTGGCTGCTGTTGCAGGATATCGAAAAGATCTTCGGCGGCTCGGTCCTGGAACGGCGCACCGGCGGCAAATCGGGCGGTGGCGCCGCGCTGACCAATCGTGGCCGTGACATCGTAAAGCACTATCGCAACGCCGAGCGGCGCGCGGCCCGCGCCATCAAGGCCGATCAGGACGCGCTCGCCAAGCTTAAAAACTAGGGAGCATCGGCCAGGAGCCAATAGCGGCAGGGTATTGGCGGGAGCCGGTTTTCCGTCCGGACGTGCGACCCAATACGATTACGCGTTTCTGCGGCTGACCATCACCAGACCCAGACCCGCGATCACCGACACCACGCCTGCGGCCGTGGGGATCCAGAGCGAATGGTCTTCTTGATGATTGATCTCGATCGGGCCCGCTTTCACCAGGGGCTTGGTCTCGGTCCAACTGATCCGGCTGACGAACAGACCGGCGATACCGGCCACGATCAGAACGAGGCCCAGAATGCTCATCGGTTTCATACGGTGTCTCCCACGTTGGCGAGAGAACGGGCTTGCGGAACTTAAGTTCCGTTCAGCAAGGCGGCGCCTTGGCGTCCTTCAGCAGTCCGGTCGCATAAAGCCCTTGTTCGACCGGCTTTCCGCCCGCATCGAATTTCGCGCCATACCCGTCCAGCACGCTGCCTTCCAGATACGCGCCTTTGATTGTGGTGCAGGCGATCTTGGGGCCCAGATACGCGCCAAAACGGCCCGCCCAATGCGCGGTGGCGAAATCCTGGCGGCCCGACAGCGCCATGGCGATGCGATGCGCCGCGTCTTTGGGATCGCTATAGAAACCGAAGAGCGCGGGATAGACGCCGTCCTTGTCGCGTTCCACCCCGAAGCCCATGCGGGCACCGTCGCGATATTCGCCCTGATAAGCATCGCCTTGATGGCGCTGGGTGTCGCCGCCCAGCCCGTTGGGCTTTCCCATCCGGAACTCGCCGGAAAAAATCTTCTCAGGTGTCTCCATCACGGTTGGACCGTCCGGCTGATCGTCGCGGAACATGCCCGCATATGTGGTCACGCCACAGGTCATCACGCCCAGGCCTTCGGCGTGGCGCATCTTGCTCTCGCCCCGATAGCGGCAGGAAGCACCGCCAAACGTGATCGTCAGCGGTTCGGCCGCCTGCGCCGACGCACGGCCCTTGGCGGCTGCCTCTTCTGCGGCGCGCATCACCGTCTCGGCGCGATGGGCGGCATCATTGCCCCCGGCCGCGTCGGATAGTGCAGTCTTCACATTCGCCGCGACCGGCGGGGCCAGCCCATGCAGTTGCAGCGCGGGCGCGGGAAAAGCAGGCAGTTTCGAGAAAGGCAGCGCAATCGGCTCCGCCGCCCAGACGGGCAAGGCCATGGCTGCAAAAGCGGCAAGCGCGAAAATCCGGGCGGAATTCATGCGGCCCCCATTTGCGTCAGCCTACGCCCGCGCGTGTCACGTCGAAAGCGAACTTCCGCCCATGCCTTGCGACTCTGTCGCGAGAACAGGTTGTAATTCCTGCAATCCGGCCCGGATTCGAGACTTTCGCAATTAATCATCCCGCCAAAATGTGGTTTCAAAACGCCACTGCCCGCTGCAAATTGGTCACACGCTGAAGGCAAAGTTCAGGGGTGCATTCCGGTGATCGTGCCTTTCAGCGGGGGCTTTTATGCAATTTCATTTCGTCTTCAGATTCAGACATATGTCGCACACCTATAAAAATCGGACGCTCGGTTTGCGCCCGCTGGACATCCCATCATGAGAATTCTGTTTCTCATGGGCGATCCCCACATGCCGCAATTTACCGGGGGCGCCCAATCCAGCAGCCATGA
>DASYDX010000198.1:0-5043 GCA_036499345.1 Rhizomicrobium sp. | reverse complement strand
CCGGCCCATCAGCCCATCCAGGGCGTCGATCTCGCGGACCAGATGCCCCTTGCCCACCCCGCCAATGGCGGGATTGCAGGACATTTCGCCCAGGGTCTCGAATTTGTGGGTAAGAAGAAGCGTGATTGCGCCAACGCGCGCCGATGCCGCCGCCGCTTCACAGCCGGCATGGCCGCCGCCGATCACGATGACGTCATAGGCTTTCATGCGCGGTGAAATACGCGCATCGGCTCAGCGGAGCAACGGGCGACTATTTCCCGATGCAGAAATCGCGAAACACGCTGTCGAGCAATTCCTCGACATCGACCCGCCCGGTGATGCGGCCCACGGCGCGCAAGGCCAGGCGCAAATCCTCGGCAAAGAGTTCGGGCTGATCGGCAGGCGCGTTCAGGCCGTGGCGGAGCGCGCCAACCGCTTCGCTCAACGCCTGGCGATGGCGCGGCCGCGTCAGGGCAGGGGCCTGATCCTTCGCCTCCAACTTCTCAGCGACCATCGCGGTCAATGCCGCGATCAGATCGGCCAGCCCATCGCCGCTCTTCAGCGACAACGCGATCCCATCCCCCGCCTGAAAGCCCGGCAGATCACTCTTATTCCACACCGACAAATCCGGCATGATACCGTGATGCTCCGTGTACGGATCAGTGCCGTCGCGCAGCAAGATGATCAGGTCGCTTTCTGCCGCGCGGGCCAGCGCGCGCCGCACACCTTCCGCTTCAATGGCATCGCTTGCTTCGCGCAAACCCGCCGTGTCGGCCACCTGCACAAGATACCCGCCGAGATTGAGCCGAAGCTCGATCACATCACGCGTGGTGCCGGGTATCGCCGAAACAATGGCAGCATCGCGTTTCGCCAACGCATTTATAAGCGAGCTTTTCCCGGCATTGGGCGCACCGACGATGGCAAGCTTCAAGCCTTCGCGCAGCGCCTCGCCGCGCCCGGCATCGTCCAGATGGGCTTCGATGGCTGTGAGAATTTCCTGCGCCTTGTCACGCGCGCCCAGAAATTCCGTCTCGCCCACACCATCATCGGAAAAATCGATTGCCGCTTCCGCACGGCTAAGGGCTCCGATCAAAGCCGCCCGCCAGCCTTCATAAAGATCGGCCAGCGCCCCATCATATTGGCGCAGCGCCTGGCGCAATTGGGCGGGTGTCTCCGCATCCACCAGATCGGCGATGGCTTCGGCCTGGGTCAGATCCAGCTGCCCATGCTCGACCGCCCGGCGGGAAAATTCGCCTGGCCCGGCGGGGCGAACACCCATCCGGGTCAGCGCTTCGAACAGGCTTTCGCGCACCGCCCGCCCGCCATGGATATGAAGTTCAGCAACATCCTCGCCGGTGAAGCTGCCGGGGGCGGCAAACCACAGCACCAAGGCCCGGTCGATAGCCGCGCCCTCAAAGGCAAGATCACGCAGCGCGGCCCGGCGGGGCAATGGCAACGGGCCCGCCAATAGGGTCAGCACCCTGCCGGCCTCCGGACCCGAAACCCGCACCACCGCCACGCCGGCACGGCCGGGCGCGCTAGCCAGGGCAAAAATCGTATCGGCAGCCAAAATCAGGGCTTTTCCTTCGCCTTGCCGCCCCGGGCGACCATGCTGGCGCTGTCCCAAAGAAATTTCTGGAATTGGGTGAAGGTTTCCGTCCCCCCCAGAGGCGTCCAGGCCCGCATCAGCCCCTCCATGTCGCCGGTCTCCATCGCCCGCGACATGCGGGCCCGCATGTCTTCCATCATCTGCTTCTGCAGCGGCGCGATATCCGGCAGACCCATCATGCTGCGGGCCTCTTCCGGGGTCATGTCCAGTTCGATATGCACTTTCATATGCGTGGTCCCCGTCCTTGACTGCTCTTTGCCCGAGCAGGCGGTTTCGGCTAAGAAGCGCGGCCTTCAAACGTCCGGCGATTGTCTCTCATCGCCGCCTGCAATGGAACCAGCGATGACCGCTCTCGACACCGCCACCAGCCCCTATCTTCTGGCGCACAAGGACAATCCCGTGCAATGGCGCGTCTGGAGCAGCGACGTCCTTGCGGAAGCCGAAAAGGCCGGCAAGCCCATCCTGCTCTCCATCGGATACGCCGCCTGTCACTGGTGCCATGTGATGAACCGCGAAAGCTTCTCCAACGCAGAGACGGCCCAGCTGATCAACGACAATTTCATTCCCGTGATCGTCGACCGGGTGCAACGCCCCGACCTGGACCAGATCTATCAGGCGGGCGGCAACATCATGGGCTTCAATGGCGGCTGGCCGCTGACCATCTTCCTTAACGCCAAAGGCCATCCCTTCTTCGTCGGCGGCTATCTGCCGGATGTGGAAAAGCTGGGTCAGCCCGCCTTCACGCGCGTTCTCAATGACGTGATCGCGCTTTATCGCGACAAGCGCGAAGAAGTCGATTTCAACGCCGACGGCGTCTATCAGCAGATGCTGAATCTGCATGACCGCAACATGGCCGGCCCCGCCGAAGCCATTCAGCTCGACGTCGCCGCGCTGCGCATGGGCCAGCGCTTCGACATCTTCCTGGGCGGCCAGTTGGGTTATCTCAGCAATGGCGGAATGAAATTCCCCCAGACCATTTTCCTCGACATTCTCTGGCGCGCCTATCTGCGCTCGGGCATCGCGCAGTTCCTACAACTCGTCACCTCCACCGTCGATGCGATGGTGCTGGGCGGCCTGTACGATCATGTCGGCGGTGGCTTCTTCCGTTACACCGTGGACGAACGCTGGCTGGTCCCGCATTTCGAAAAGATGCTGGTCGATAATGCCCTGATCGTCGAATTCCTCACCGGCGTCTGGCAGTTCAACCGCAACGGCCTTTGCCGCCAGCGGCTGGAAGAGACCGTGGGCTGGATGCTGCGCGATCTGAAAATGAAGGACGGTTTCGCCGCCGGACTGGAAGGCGAGTCCGAAAATGAGGAAGGCAAATATTATATGTGGAGCGAGGCGGAAATCGACGCCGCGCTCACCGGCACTTTCGCCCAGCGTTTCAAGACCGTTTATGGCGTCACGCGCGACGGCAATCATGGCGGCGGCCGCAACATCCTGCGCCGCATGGGTCATCCCCAGCCCGCGCTGACCGAAGCCGACGAAGCCTTGCTCCTCAAGCAACGCGGCATGCTGTTGGCCGCGCGCGACAAGCGCGTTGCCCCGAACCGCGACGAAACGCTGCTCGCCGACTGGAACGGCATCGCCATCGCGTCCCTGGCGCAAGCCGGCGCCGCGCTCGACCGCGCCGATTGGGTCAGCGCCGCGATCTCCGCATTCGATTCCGTGGTCAAGCGTCTGGGCGATGGCGACCGCCTCTATCACTCTGCCAATGACGGCAAGGTGGGCGCGCCCGGCTTTGCCGACGACTACACGCACATGGCGCGCGCCGCGCTGATCCTGTGGGAAGTGACCGGCGAAGCGCGCTTCCTCGACGCCGCCAAGCGTTGGGTCGCGACCTTGAACGATCATTTCTGGAACAATGAAAAGGGCGGCTACTGCACCACGGCCGACGATGCCGAAACGCTGATCGTGCGCGCCCGCGTCCTTTACGACCAGGCGACGCCCTCCGCCAACGGCACCATGACCTGGGTTCTCAATCGTCTGGGTCAGATCACCGGCGACGGCATTCACGGTCAGCGCGCCCATGCGCTGCTCAACGCCTTTGCCGATGAATATAACCGCGCCTGGGCTTCCTGCGCGTCTTACATCAACAGTCTGGAGGCCTTCGTCTCGGGCTTGCAGATCGTGGTCGTGGGCCCGCGCAACAATCCGCGCACCCAGGAACTGATCAAGACGGTGTGGGGCAAGGCGTTGCCCAACAAGCTGCTCTATGTGGTGGAATCGGCGGAAGCGCTGCCCACCGGCCACCCGGCTTTCGGCAAGGGCATGCAGAACGGGGCACCCACCGCGTATCTGTGCCAGCGCAACACCTGCTCCACCCCGATCACCAGCGCTGTGACGCTCAGTCAAGTGCTCACCCTGCCGCCCCGTGCTCCAGTCGGGTCGGCCTAACTCCCTTTTACTCCATGGGCGGGCTTGACCCGCCCATCCAAGCTGACGCGCAAGGTTTACGGATGGATGGCCGGCTCAAGGCCGGCCATGGAGAGAAGTTTGGTTTGTTCAGCTCCGCAACTTTGCTGAGGCCGCCCTGCTTCGGCATGCCGGTCCGGCGCGCTGAGGGACTAGGAATCTTCGTGCGTCTGGCTAACCTCGCCTTGATCACGAGGTGCCCATGACCGGACAGACAGTCACCATCAACGGCAAGGACGGCAGCTTCGGGGGCTATCTCGCTGCCCCGGGTAGCGGGCGTGGGCCCGGGCTGGTGGTCATCCAGGAAATTTTCGGGGCCAACCAGGTGATGCGCGACATCGCCGACGGCATGGCCTCGCGCGGTTATTACGCCCTGGTGCCCGACCTGTTCTGGCGGCTGGAGCCGGGCGTGCAGCTCAGCGACAAATCCGAGGCGGACCGCGCCAAAGCTTTCGACCTTCTGGGCCGCTTCGATATCGACCAGGGAGTCGTGGATATCCAAGCCACCATCGACCATCTGCGCGCGCTTCCCGGCTGCACCGGCAAGGTCGGGGCGCTGGGCTATTGCCTGGGTGGACAGCTGGCCTACCTGACCGCGGCGCGGACCAATTCCGATGCCTCGGTGGGCTATTACGGCATCAATATTCAGAACCGGCTGGACGAGGCAGACAAGATCAAGACCCCGCTGCTGCTCCACATCGCCGAAAAGGACGAATATGTCCCGCCGGATGCGCAGGCTCAGATCGAAGCACGTCTGAAAGACAAGCCGGAGGTCACTATCTTCCGCTATCCGCAGATGAACCATGCCTTCGCCCGGGTGGCAGGCCCCCATTATGACAAGGCCAATGCGGATTTCGCCAACATCCGCAGCGCCACCTTCTTCCGCCAGAATCTGAGCTGACACACGCCCTCATGCTGGGCTTGTCGAAGCATGAGACGTCACCAACAACGAACTTCAGGGAAAAATCAAAATGATCAAAGCCATCCGTTTCGAAAAAGCCGGCGGTCCCGAAGTTCTGGAATATAAGGACTACGAC
>DASYDX010000197.1:0-2604 GCA_036499345.1 Rhizomicrobium sp. | reverse complement strand
GACACGGCCCAACGGTCTGGACATTGCGCGCGTGGCTACGCCCGTCGGTGTGATCGGTATCATCTATGAATCGCGCCCCAATGTGACGGCGGATGCGGGCGCTATTGCACTTAAAGCCGGTAATGTCGCGATCCTGCGCGGGGGTTCGGATTCGGTGCATTCCGCCAGCGCCATTCATGCCGCGATGGTCGAAGGATTGAAGGCGGCGGGCCTGCCGGAAGCGGCGATCCAATATATCCGCAACACCGACCGTGCCGCGGTAGGCATGATGCTGGAAGGTTTGAACGGCACCATCGATCTGATCATCCCGCGCGGCGGCAAGGGCCTGACCGGCCGGGTGATGCACGAAGCGCGCGTGCCGGTGCTGGCGCATCTGGAAGGTCTTTGCCATGTCTATGTGCATGCGAAGGCCGATCTGGAGATGTCGCGCAATGTGGCGCTGAACGCTAAGATGCGGCGCACGTCGGTTTGCGGCGCGGCGGAAACGCTGTTGCTCGACCGCGCCGTGCTCAAAAGCCATGGGTTGCCCATTCTGGAAGATCTGGCGAAAGCGGGCTGCGAGATTCGCGGCGACGAAGCGGTGCAGGCGATCTTTCCCGCTGCCAAGCTTGCGACAGAAGAAGATTGGCGCACCGAATATCTTGAAGCCATTATCGCGGTGCGCGTGGTGGACGGGCTGGAAGCGGCGATCCAGCATATCGAGCATTATGGCTCGCATCACACCGACTCCATCCTCACCGATGACGAAGCGGCGGCAGAGACGTTTCTCAATGCGCTCGACAGCGCCATCGTGCTGTGGAACGCCTCCACCCAATTCGCCGATGGCGGCGAATTCGGCATGGGCGCGGAAATCGGCATCGGCACCGGCAAGATGCATGCGCGGGGCCCTGTCGGTGTGGAACAGCTCACCACTTTCAAATATGTGGTGCGCGGCACGGGTCAGACCCGGCCTTGAGATGGCTTGCCCCTCCCGGACCGGCGGCGGACGGTCTTCGCATCGGTCTTTTGGGCGGCTCGTTCAATCCCGCGCATGACGGCCATCTCTATGTCAGCGAAACCGCGCTGAAGCGGCTGAAGCTGGATTTCGTCTGGTGGCTGGTCAGCCCGGGCAATCCGTTGAAAGACAAAGCGGCGATGGGCGATTTCCGCGCCCGATTGCGAAGCGCGGAACAGGTAGCGGCGCACCATCCGCGCATCCGTGTCAGCGCACTCGAAGAGACGCTGCACACGGTCTACACGGTGGACACGGTGACGGCGCTTCGCCGCCGCTTTCCCGGCATCGATTTCGTCTGGCTGATGGGCAGCGACAATCTGGAACAGTTCGGCCGTTGGCGGCGCTGGCGCGATATCGCCCGACTTGTGCCCATCGCCGTGGTGCAGCGGCCGGGCAGTATTCTGGCAGCCTATAATGCGCCCCTGATCCGGCATTTCGGGATGGTCCGCGATCCCCACGGACCGATCCGCCCGCCTCGGGTCCTGGTCTTGGATGGCGCGCGGAATACGCAAAGCGCGACACGGCTGCGCGCCCAAGGGCTTGGGCACTCCCTTTAGCCATGCTAGATTTGCCCCGATTGTTGGAGATAAGCCCCTGAAAGCCGCCAAAAAGCCTGTCAAAAAGGCCGCCAAGAAGCCCGCTTCCAAGCCCTCCAAGGCCAAAGCTGCTCCACGCAAAGCCGCCACACCCAAGCCGAAGCCCCAGGCCAAACCCCAGGCCAAGCCCAGGGTGAAGGCCAAGCCGAAGAAAATCGCCAAGGCGTCTGCGCCGAAGCCGGCAAAGGCTGCGCCCTATAGCGATCTTCTGAAGCGCATCGTCACATCCCTGGAAGACGATAAGGCGGAAGCCATCGTCACCATCGATCTGGAAGGCCGTTCGTCGCTTTGCGATGCGGCGGTGATCGCCAGCGGCCGCTCGTCGCGCCATGTCATGTCCATCGCCGACCATCTGGCCCGCCGTCTGAAAGAGCAGGGTTATGGCACGCGTCCCGTCACCGGTGCGGCTCAGGGCGACTGGGTGCTGGTGGATGCGGGCGACATCATCGTCCATGTCTTCCGCCCCGAAGTGCGCGACTATTACGATCTGGAAGGCATGTGGAACGTGGCCTCGCCGAGCCGGGGCTAACCCACAGTGCGCCTAACCGTTCTTGCTATCGGTCATTCGCGCGGTACCTCCGAAGGGGCGCTGTGCGATGAATTTCTGGATCGCGCCGTGAAGATGGGCCGCAATATGGGCTTCACCGCCGTCACGGTCGAAGAGTTGGCGGTGGGCAAGGCGCGCGATGCCGCCACGCGCATGACAGATGAAGCCACAAGGTTGGCGGCGCGTGTACCGGAGGGCGCGCATATCATGCTGCTGGACGCACGGGGCAAAGGCATGACGTCGGAGGATTTCGCCGAGACGCTGGGCAGTTTGCGCGATGTCGGCACCAAGGATCTGGCTTTTGTGATCGGTGGCCCTGACGGGTTGGCGTCCTTGCCGGGCAAAAAAGCCAGCCGCAGTCTGGCCTTCGGGCCGCAGACCTGGCCGCATCTGCTGGCGCGGGCGCTGCTGCTGGAACAGGTCTATCGCGCCATGACGATCCTGGCCGGACATCCTTATCACCGGGC
>DASYDX010000196.1:0-9224 GCA_036499345.1 Rhizomicrobium sp. | reverse complement strand
GTGATGGAATCCAGCAGGATCACCACATCGCGCTTATGCTCGACCAGGCGCTTGGCCTTTTCGATCACCATTTCGGCGACCTGAACGTGGCGGGTGGCGGGCTCGTCGAAGGTGGACGAAATCACCTCGCCATTCACCGTACGCTGCATGTCGGTGACTTCTTCCGGCCGTTCATCGATCAGAAGCACGATCAGATAGACTTCCGGGTGATTGGCGGACAGCGCCTTGGCGATGTTCTGTAAAATAACGGTCTTACCCGTGCGCGGCGGCGCGGTGATCAGCGCGCGTTGGCCCATGCCTTGCGGTGACACAATGTCGATAACGCGGCCGGTCTTGTCCTTGATGGTCGGGTCGGCCAATTCCATCTTCAGCCAGCGCGTCGGATAGAGCGGCGTCAGATTGTCGAAATGGACCTTGTGCTTGATCTGCTCAGGGTCTTCGAAATTGATAGTCGAGACTTTGAGCAGCGCGAAATACCGCTCGCCATCCTTGGGCGCGCGGATCGGGCCTTCCACGGTATCGCCGGTGCGAAGACCGAAGCGGCGGATCTGCGACGGCGAGACGTAGATATCGTCCGGACCCGGCAGGTAATTGGATTCCGGTGAACGCAAGAAGCCGAAACCATCCTGCAAGGTTTCCACCACGCCCTGGCCCAAGATTTCCACATCTCGTTCGGCGAGTTCTTTCAGGATCGCGAACAGCATGTCCTGTTTGCGCATCGAAGAGGCATTCTCGATCTCGAGCTCTTCGGCGAAAGCCAGCAGGTCAGCGGGCTTTTTATTCTTGAGATCCTGCAGCTTCATCGCCTGCAGGCCTTCTTGGACAGTCATGGAAACACCCGGAAGAGAGGAGGTCGGTCCGATGAAGCGGGCGCCTGGCCCTGACTAAGATTCATCGGGAAATGGTTGGGACCCGCACCGGCCGTCTGGCCTTGAGCATTCGGCGTATCGCCTCTGCCGCGCGGGTCTGGAGAACGAAGCAGTTATAGCCTGAAATACGGACCATGCAAATACAGGGAAGTGCGCCCTGGCCAAGGCTTTCTCCCCCCTGTCGCGAAACATTTTTCGCCTAGGTCGAGAATTTCTTCCCCCGCGCGGCGAAGCCGCTGGTGGGGGAAGATGTGCGGTAGCGGGCTTGCCCGCGTGCCGCACAGATGGGGGCAGTCATGAAAAAGGCTTAACCACGACCAGAATGACGATCAGCACCATCAGGACCGCCGGCACCTCATTGATGATCCGGTAGAAACGTTCGGAGCGGGTGTTGCGGTCGGCGGCGAAATCTTTCCAGCACCGCACCAGAAAGCCATGGATACCGCTCAGGGCGATCACCAGCAGGACTTTGATCTGCAGCCAGAGGTCCATGTAGGTCCCGGTAACCAAGGCCAACAGCGGCCCCAAAGTCCACACAGCGACCATTGAGGGATTGATGATCCCGCGAAGCAGTTTTCGCTCCATCACCTTGAAACGCTCCGAGCTTTCCGAGCCGGGGTTGGTCTGGGTGTGATAGACGAACAGCCGGGGCAGATAGAGCATCCCCGCCATCCAGGTAATCACCGCGATGATATGCGCCGCCAAAATCCAGTTGGTATAACCAACCAGCGCATCGCGAACCGAATTCATGCACCCTCCCGATACCCGCAGCGTCCGAACTGCGCCGGGCAGATACGCCCGCTATCGTCATTGATGCAACCACCTTGTGCGAGTGCTTTGCGCACAAGACCTGCGAGCCCTTCGATAAAAGCGGGCGCGGCGCTCACCGTGGCCGCGCGGCGATAATCCGGCACGCCCACTTCCCGCGCCAGCTTGCCATATTCGATATCCAGCTCCACCAGCGTTTCGGAATGTTCACTGACGAAAGCAATCGGCGCCACCACCAGACCCTTGCCTTCAGCGCCCGCGCGGCGGATTTCCGCATCGGTGGACGGCTCCAACCATTTCAGCGGCCCAACCCGGCTCTGATAGCAAACATTCCAATCCAGATTCTTTATCCCCAGCCTGTCCACAAGGGCCTGCGCCGTGCGCTCCACTTGCCATTGATAGGGATCACCTTTCGCGATCACCCGCTTGGGCAAACCATGCGCCGACAAAAGCAGGCGATAGGAAAGATCTGGGCGAAGATTTTCCATCGTTGTGCGAATCCGGTCTGCCGCCGCCGCGATAAAACCAGCATTGCCGGGATAGCAACAAACCCGCGCCGTCGGTGCCGAAAGGCCTGCTTTCCGTGCGGCCCTATCCCAATCCTCGAAGGAAGACGCACTCGTGGTCGTGGAAAATTGCGGATAGAGCGGCAACAGCACAATCCGGTCGGGCCCAAACCGGCGCATTGCCTCCGCCGCCCCATCGCTGAAGGGATGCCAGTAGCGCATCGCCACAACGGCTTTGGTTTCCAGCCCCGGTTCGTTCAAAGCCGCTTCCAGCGCGCGGGCCTGGATCTGCGTCTCTTCCAGGATCGGCGAACGTCCGCCCATATGGCCATAAATCCCACGCGCCAACGGTGCGCGCTTCGCGGCAATCCTCCTGGCCAACGGCTTTCGCAACAATCCAGGCAGAGAGATGATCGCGGGATCGGAAAACAGATTGCGCAGGAACGGCTCAACCGCTTCCAAGCTATCTGGTCCACCCAGATTGAAGAGGATTATCCCAAGCTTCACGAAGCAACCTTCATAACAAGACTCTACTAAGAGTAACTGGTGAAGATGATGTAAGGCCTGTGGGCTGTGGAGATTTCGGTTGGTATCCCTCTCGTCTAGAGCTTGAAGCCAAGTGACTCAAGGGCTTGGCACAGGCCCCGGCTGCGCCACTTTGCCCAGAAAGCATTCGCCTGTCCGGCAATATTGCACACAGCGATCCCCGATTTCCCGCTGTCCACAGAGAGCCCGAGAGGGCATAACCCGTTTCCGGGGAGTGAATGGGAACGGTTTGTGGATCAAAAATTTCATATCCATCTGGTGTCCGACGCCACCGGCGAGACCTTGAACGCGATCGCCAATGCCGCGCTGGCGCAATTCGAAGGCGCGGATGTCCAGGTTCATTCCTACGCGTTGGTGCGCAGCGAACATCAATTGAACCGCGCCATCGATCATATCGCTATCAGCCCGGGCTTGGTTTTCTTCACCCTCGTCAATTTGCGCTTGCGCGAAATGCTGTTGGCGCGTTGCGGCACGCTCAACATCGCCTGTGTCGATGTGATGGAGCGGCCGGTGATGGAACTGTCCAAATTCCTGGGCATTGCGGAAACCCACCGTCCCGGCGGCCAGCATGAGGTCGATCAGCGCTATCTCGCCCGTATCGAAGCTCTGAACTTCACCATCCAGCATGATGATGGCCAGTCACTGGATTCGATCCACGAAGCCGAAGTGATATTGGTGGGCGCCAGCCGTACCTCCAAGACACCGACCTGCGTCTATCTTGCCATCCGTGGCATTCGCGCCGCCAATATCCCGCTGGTTCCCGGTATGGCCTTGCCCGCCCCACTGACCCAGGCCAAGGGGCCGATGGTGGTGGGTCTGTGGGTATCCCCCGACCGGCTGGTCCAGGTGCGCCGCAACCGCCTGGCCAGCATGGGCGAAGAGCGCGACACCAATTACATCGATCTGGACATCGTACGGGCCGAGATCGCCAACACGCGCAAGCTGTTCGAGCAGAATGACTGGCCGCAGATCGATGTCTCGCGGCGGTCCATCGAAGAAACCGCGGCAGCCGTGATGAATTTGCTCAGCGACCGGCGGGAGCGGCCTGCGTGAAGACTCTCGTCCTTGCCTCGGCCAGCGCCACCCGCCAGGCGATGTTGCGCACTGCGGGCGTGACGTTTGCGGTCGAGCCCGCGGCCATCGACGAACCGGCCCTGATGCAGGCGCTGGTGGCCAAGGACAGCCGAGCAGAGGCGGTTGCTTCCGCTCTGGCCCAGGAGAAGGCGCTGGATGTTTCGCGGCGGCGCCCCGGCGAGACCGTGCTGGGCGGGGATTCCGTTCTGGCGTTGGGACGCGACATTCTCGGCAAAAGCCCAGACCTGGCTGCGCTCAAGACTTTGCTGCTCCGCCTGTCCGGCCGTGATCATCATCTGGTTTCGGCGGCGGCTCTGGCCCGGGATGGGGATATCCTCTGGCATCATGTCGCCACAGTGCGCATGACGGTCCGCCTCTTGAGCGCGACGTTTGTGGATGCCTATCTGGCGCGGGGCGGCGAAGCCTTGCTGAGTTCGGTGGGGGGCTATCATTTCGAAGGCCTGGGGGCCCAGCTTTTCGAAAGCGTCCAGGGCGACTATTTTTCCATTCTGGGTATGCCACTGCTGCCGGTTCTGGCGGCGCTCAGGGCGGAAGGATTGCTGGAGACGTGATGCTGACAGGTGCGGGCAAGATCGCAGGCGTGGTGGGGTGGCCCATCCGTCATTCTTTGTCGCCGCTGCTGCATGGCTATTGGCTTCAGGAATTGACGCTGAACGGTGCGATGGTGCCCCTGGCTGTGGCGCGGGAAGATTTTGCGCGCGTGATCGGCAGCTTGCAGCGGGCCGGATTTCGGGGCGTGAATGTCACGGTTCCGCACAAGGAAGCCGCTTTTGCCATGGCCCATGTCTGCGACGGCGCAGCTGAGGAAGCCCGGGCCGCCAACCTCCTGATCTTTCACGATGACGGGCATATCGAAGCCCGCAACACCGATACGTACGGCCTGACGGAATCCTTGCGCGAAGAGATGCGCGCCCTGGAAGGCCGCACCGTCCTGCTTCTAGGGGCGGGCGGTGCGGCGCGCGGCGCGGTTCTGGCCATGAATGCGCTGGGGGCCGGAAAAATCCAAATCCTCAACCGCCATGCCGACAAGGCGGCGGCCCTGGCCACGGCGTTGAAGCCGCGCATCAAGGCGGACATCGTGACCGGCGGATTGGAAGATTGGATCGCGCTTTCGGCAAAGGCCGACCTTGTGGTCAACACCACCAGCGCGGGCATGAAAGACAATCCGCCCTTGACGCTGGATCTCACATCCTTGCGCAACGACGCGGTCGTGCTGGATATCGTCTACAATCCCCTCAAGACCCCGTTCCTGAAAGAGGCCGCGGCGCGCGGCCACAAGACCATCGACGGGTTGGGCATGCTGATGCATCAGGCAGTGCCGTCCTTCGAAGCGTTTTTCGGGGTGCGGCCCAAAGTAACGCCAGGTCTGCGCGCCTGCCTGGAACAGGCGCTTGATCGTGCCTAAGCCTTTTGTCATCGGGTTAACCGGCTCGATCGGCATGGGCAAAAGTGAAACCGCGAAACTTTTTGCCGCCGAAGGTGTGCCGGTGCATGACGCCGACGCCGCCATCGCCCGGCTTTATGGGCCAGGTGGTGCGGCGGTCGATGTCATCGCCCGCGATTTTTCCGGCGTGGTGAAGAACGGGGCCGTGGACCGTGCCGCGCTGTCCGCATTGGTGGTGAATGATCCGGCTGCTCTTCGCAAATTGGAAGCGCTGGTTCATCCCCTGGTGGTGACGGACCGGGACGCATTCTTGCGCGGTACGGATGCGCCGATCTTGCTTATGGACGTGCCTTTGCTGTTCGAAACCGGCGCGCATACCGGCATGGATGCGGTGGTGGTCGTCAGCGCCCCGGAAGCGGTACAGCGTCAGCGCGTGTTGTCGCGGCCCGGCATGACGGACGAAAAATTCCAGGCGCTGAAAGCCCGCCAGCTGCCCGACGCGCAAAAGCGTCAACAGGCACATTATGTGGTGATGACCGACAAGGGCTTGGATCACGCCCGCCAGCAGGTGAAAATGATCCTGACCGACATCCGGAACAAACTGAAACCCCATGCGTGAAATCGTCTTCGATACGGAAACGACAGGTTTTGAACCGGGCGAAGGCCATCGCATCGTGGAAATCGGCATGGTCGAGCTGGAGGATCATTTTCCCACCGGCAATTCCAAGCAATTCTATCTCAACCCCGAACGCGATGTGCCGATCGAGTCTCAGCGGGTGCATGGCCTTTCCGGCGAATTTCTCGCCGACAAGCCGCTCTTCGCGCATATCGCCGAGGAATTCCTGGAATTTCTGGGCGATGCGGTGCTGGTGATCCACAATGCCAGCTTCGATATGAAATTCATCAATGCCGAGCTGTCGCGCGTGGGGCGTCCCACGCTGGCCATGGCGCGCACGGTGGACACGATCGAGATCGCCAAGCGCAGATTTCCCGGCGCGCGCTATTCGCTAGACGAATTGTGCAAGCGCTTCAGCATCGACCTCACGGCCCGCACCAAGCATGGCGCGTTGCTGGACGCTGAGCTGACGGCCCAGGTCTATTTGGAACTGGTGGGCGGGCGGCAACGTGGGTTGGCGCTGGCGCCGGCCGAAGCGGCCGCCGCGTCGGGGCCCCAGGAAAACAGCCGCGCCCGCCAGCGGCCCGTGCCGCTGCCATCGCGTGTCACCGAAGAAGAAGCAGCCCGCCACGCCGCCTTTGTCGCCAGTGAATTGGGCGAAAAAGCGGTCTGGAAGTTGGCGGAAGCCTGAAGCGCGTTTTAGGCGTTGCCGACGGGCGGCTGGCCAGCGGCCTGGCCCATCTTGGCCTGATACAGCGCCACAAAATCGATCGGCTCGATCATCAAGGGCGGCATGCCCCCGTCCCGCACAATGTCCGCGACGATGCGGCGGGCGAACGGAAACAGCAAATGCGGGCACTGGATCAGCAGGATGGGCTGCATCGCGTCTTCCGGAATGTTCTGCAACCGGAAGAGGCCGGCATAGGCCAGTTCAAGCAAAAAGAGTTGGCGCTGCTCGCTTTTGGCATGCACGCGTAGCTTCAGCTCGACTTCGAAATGCTCGTCATCGCCGCGGCGGGCCTGAACATCGATGCCGAATTCAATCTGGGGCCGCTCGGTCAAACCGGCGGGTGCGCCCGGGTTTTCGAACGACAAATCCTTGATGTACTGGCCGACGGCCTGAAAATTCGGGGCGGGGGCCGTTCCTTCGCCCGGGGCAGGGGTTCCGACGCTGCTCATTTTTGCCTTCCCATGAATAACGGCCCGGGCGCTACCATGACGGGACGGGGCTGACAAGGAAAAGGCACGGAAAACGGGACTGCGGCGTTATCGATCATGCCGCTTCTGGACCCGCGAGGTCCCGGGGGCTAGGGTTCCACACATGCTTGGTCCGCTCGAAATGCCGGATGCGCAACTGATCGCGATCCTGATCGCCGCCATGGTCGCGGGCGTGGTGTTGTTTCGCCTTTACACCATATTGGGCCGCCGCACGGGCCACGAACCGCAGCCCCAGGACAATACGACACCCGCCATCGCCGCTTCGCCCCTGCGCGCGCAGCCCGCCGAACGTGCCGCCGGTCCGCAGCCGCGCAGCCTGTTCGACATTCAGCTCGCCGATCCCAGTTTCGAAACCGGCCGCTTCCTGACCGGCGCGCGCACGGCCTATGAGATGATCCTCAAAGCGTTTGCCGATGGCGACAGTGCCAGCCTCAAGCCGCTTTTGTCCGATGACGTCTACAAGGCGTTCGACACCGCAATCACGAGCCGCGGCGCCAATCCGCCGGCGGAAACCTTGGCAGGCCTCACCGACGCGCGCATCGTGGAAGCGACCCTGGAGGGCAAGACCGCGGAGATCACCGTCTCGTTCCGGGGCCAGTTTGCACCCTCCACCGGTCAGGGGCAGCGCGACGTGACCGATATCTGGACCTTCGCGCGCCAGATCGGCGCCCCCAGCCCGACCTGGATACTGGTGGCAACCGGCGGCGCTGAGCCCTGAAGCGCAGTCTTCTCGCTTTGCTTGCCGGCGCGCTGCTCTTGGCGGCGCTGGGCTGGTGGTGGCTTCACCGTCCCGTTCCTCTGATGGCTGCCGCTCGTTTCTCCGATCTGTCCGGCTGGAGCGCAGCGGATTTGAATCCCGGGCTGGCTGCGTTCCGGCGCAGTTGCGATGTCATCGCGAAAAAACCGCCGAACGAGAAACTCAGCGATTATGCCGGCACGGCTGCCGACTGGCAGGCCGTGTGTGAACGCGCCGATGGCGATGCGCGCGCATTTTTCGAGCGGAATTTCACGCCATATGCGTTTGCGGGCGAAGGGCTCTTCACCGGTTATTATGAACCGGAAATCCGCGGCAGCCGAACCCGTCAGGGTGCTTATCAAACGCCCGTTTATGGCCTGCCCACCGATCTGATCCGGGTCGATCTGGCGCAATTCAAACCCGAATTCAAAGGTGAGCATGTTTCGGGCAAGCTCAGTGGCCAGGCATTGGTGCCGTACGCGGCGCGGGCCGAGATCGATGCCAAGGGCGTCGCCACCGCCGATATTCTGTTCTGGTGCAACGATCCCGTTGCGCTGTTCTTTCTCCAGATCCAAGGCTCGGGCCGGGTGCGCTTCGATGACGGCAGCGCCGCACGTATCGCCTATGCGGGGGAAAATGGACGGCCCTACACCGCTGTCGGACGGGTGCTGCTGGCAAGCGGCGAAATCGCGCGGGAGAAGATTTCGCTCGCCACCATTCGCGACTGGTTGAAATCGCACCCCAATCTCGCGCGTGGTGTGATGGAGAAAAACGAATCCTATATTTTCTTCCGCGAAATGCCGTTGGGTGACACGGCATTGGGCAGCAATGGGGTTCAGGGCGTGCCGCTTACACTTCTCGGCAGTCTGGCAATCGATTTGCGCAAGAACGCGCTGGGCGCGCCTTATTATGTCGCTGCCGATCCGGTGCATGCGCTGTTGATCGCCCAGGATACGGGTGGCGCCATTCGCGGTGCCGTGCGGGGCGATGTCTTTTTCGGCTTTGGCGAGAAAGCAGAGCAAAGCGCGGGTGACATGAAAGCCCAGGGGCGGATGTTTGTGCTACTTCCCAATGCGGTGGCAGCAAGATTGGGCAAGAGCTTCACGCCATGAAGCGCCGGACGACGGACGAAGAAAAGACGCTTTTCCGCAAACATATTGATGAGGCACGCCCGCTGAAGCCGGTCGCGCCCAAGCCGGTGGCACGCAAAAAAAGCGCGGCGATAAAATCAGCGGGTTTGGACGGCAATACGGCGGAGAAACTACGCAAAGGCGAAGTGACCCCTGGCGCGCGCATCGATCTGCATGGGCTGACGGAAGCGACGGCACACAGCACGCTGTTGTCTTTTCTCACCACTGCGCATGGGCGTGGGCTGCGCCTGGTGCTGGTGATTACCGGCGTCGGCAATCCCCGAGACAAGGACAGCGCCGAATGGATGCGCTCCCGCCATGGCGTGTTGAAAGACATGGTGCCGCGCTGGCTGAAC
>DASYDX010000195.1:0-1864 GCA_036499345.1 Rhizomicrobium sp. | reverse complement strand
ATCGATATCGCGCGCAATCTGGTGGAAGCGGGCAATCGCCGCGCGCAGGCGCTGAAGCTGAACAACATTCGCTTCCAGGAAGGCGATGCCTCGCATCTGGACGGGATCGCCGATAACAGTTTCGATCTCACCGTCACCATTTTCGGCGCCATGTTCGCGCCCCGCCCCTTCGATGTGGCCAAAGAGATGGTGCGCGTGACCAAGCCGGGCGGGCGCGTGGTGATGGGCAATTGGATTCCCGGCGACCCGACGTTGGTGGCGCAAATTTTGAAGATCGCATCCAACTATGTTCCCCCGCCGCCGCCCGGCTTCGTCAGCCCGATGACCTGGGGCATGGAAGATCATGTGATCGAACGCTTCGGCGCGGCGGGCGTGCCCAAAGAGAATATCGCCTTCTTCCGCGACATGATCCGTTTCGAATATGCCGGATCGCCCGCCGACTATCTGAAGCAGTTCCGCACCTTTTATGGGCCGACCATCACCGCGTTCGAGGCGGCGCAGAATGCGGGCAAGGAAGCGGAGATGCAGCGCGACATGGAAAACCTGTTCAACCGCGTCAACGAAAGCAAAACCGGCGCCACATCGATCCCCGCCACGTTCCTGCGCGTGACGGCGACGGTGCCCTGAGGTTTGCTATAGGTCGCGCGCCCGGCGCAGCGCGTCTTTCAGCGCGTCCCGCTCTTCATCCCAGCGTTCGCGTTCCAGCTTGGCGCGGCGGTCGAGCTTGTCGCGTTCCTGCTCGATCTTTGCCATCGCCTCTTCGTGACGGACCTCGGCACGTTCCAACGCGACCTGCGCCGTCTGCGTCTCTCGTTCGCGGCCCGCGCGAGCTTTCTCTTCTCGCGCCTCTTCCGCCGCCGCGTCTTTCGCACGCGCTTTCTCGCGCCGGGCTTTTTCCTTCTCGAACGAGATGATGGCGGCGCGGTCGGCCTTGTCCGCTGCTTTGTCTTTCTTCGCGGGTTTTGCCTTGACCTTCTTCGCCGACTTTTTCGCTTTGGGTTTCGGCAGCTCGCCGTCCGCCGACACCGACCAGTCCTTGGGCAGCTGCGCGTTTTCGGCAAATACACTCTTGCTGCCGACCGGCCGCTTCAGCACCACACCGGGCTTGGCCAGCGCCGCCGCCACGATTTTGGGATCGTCCGTTTCCCGCGCGAAACCCTGGTGGAACGCATTGTGCCCCAAGCCCCACGCTTCCAGCGCCGCCTTCATCGAGGGCGCGGCCAGCGCCAGCTCGAAGAAGCCCAGATTGGTGACATAGACCTTCAACTTGCGCGCCATGACCGGCCCTTCCCCAGCGGCAATGCGGCATTCGTCAATTCGTTGCGCGCCCGCACAGGCGATTGATTTTTCCTCACCCGATTTGGCCTGTTAGGATAGCGCCTGCCGGGCTTTTCCCATGCCGCCCGATGCGTTATGTTTCAACGGATATCACGAGGGGGAATTCATGATCCGCGCCGCCGCTTTTCTCACCATGCTCGCTTTGCCCGCATCGGGCGCGATGGCGGCCGAGGTCTTGATCCATGACGCCAAATCCCAGCCCGAAAGCCTGACCGTCGCCGCCGATGGCAGCGTGTTCGCGGGCAGCGCCTCCACCCCCTTCATCTATCGCGTCAAAAAAGGCGCCAGCACCGCCGATGTCTTTGTCGATGCGTCGAGCGAAGGCGCGGGCACGTTCTTCTTCGGGCAATTGGCCGAGGGAAACACGTTATGGACATGCCAGCTGACGGCGACGCCGGGCACCATGCCGGTGCAGCGCCGCACATCGCTGCGCGGTTTCGACATCGCCACGGGCAAGGAAAAGCTGCGCTGGATGCTGCCCGGCGACAATTCCACCTGCAACGATTTCGTGGTCGGCCCCGACAAG
>DASYDX010000194.1:0-5203 GCA_036499345.1 Rhizomicrobium sp. | reverse complement strand
CGCCACCAATCTGCGGAAATTCTGCTTGTGAAGGCGCAATCCCAGCAGGGCTTCGACCGTGCGCTGCAACTCCAGCAAGGTGAAGGACGCTGCCATCAATTCGAACACCACGGGGCGGTATTTCATCTTGCCGCGAAGCCGCGCGATTGCCGTCGCCAGAATGCGGCGATGATCGAACATCATGCCCGCACCCAGGACATCTTCCGCCTGCCGGGCATTGTCGCGGGCGAATTCCTGAACCAGCCCTGCTTCATAAAGAAGTTCGTAACGTTCCAGGACTTTCTCATCGTCCCAGGCGACGCCATCGACGCCAAAACAAAGCCGGATGCGGTCGCGGCGCAGTTCCGCCGCTTTGGCATCGGGTGCGGATTTTGCAAACTCTTTCAGCCTGGGAAGGATCGCGCTATCGATCACGGCCGGACGTGCATCGCGCCAATCTTCCCACGGAAAATAATGATACCAGGCGCGCCAGCGCGTATCACGCGCGGCCTCGGTTCCGTCTTCCCGGCCTTGGCGCGTCAACGCCAGATAGCCGACCGAAACCAGCCGTGCATCGCTTTGCGCACCCGCCGCAGACAGATGCCGCCCGCGATCGCCAAACGTGTAAAGCTGTTCGGTGTAGCCGAGATCGAAATGGGTCTGTTCGCCGACCCATTTGCGCAAACCTTGTTCAAGCGTGCGCTGGGAGTCGGGGTCGAACGGCCCGAAGGGAAGCGAATCCTCGCCGTCCGTATGCGTGACCACCAGCGCGCAAGGCTGCCCGCCTTCGACCGAAACGATCGCTGCCGACAATCCGATGCTGATGGAGCCGGTGTTCACAGTCCGACCAGCGGAAATGCGGTGGGAATGCCTTCCATCATGGAGAAGGGCTGGCCCATGGCACCCAGTGCGGCCACCATACGCCCGCTGCGCTCCAGCATGTCGTCGGCATGGCGAACCAGAAGCGGGTTGGGGCTGGCATGGGGTGCCCGGCGGCGCATCGCCAGCGCGATATCGATTTCACGGCCCGGTCCTAGCCGGTCGCAGAGGATGACGAACGCCGACGCCATGGAGCGGCTGATACCAGCCCAGCAATGAATCACAAGGGGGGCACCGGCGTCCCAGCCCCGGCCGAAAGCCAGCAACTGTTCGACATGATCGCTTCCGGGCGGATTGTCCGCGGCCGCCGGATCGCCGACATCTTCCATGCCCAAGCGCAGATGACGCGCGGGATCGAAGCCCGCCGGGGTCTCAATCATGTGCTGGGGGGACAAAAGGCTCACCAGGTGCGAGGGGGCATAGTCTCGCAAGGACGCATCGAGGGCGGATAGTGGGCAGACCAGAAGGCGCGGCATGGCCCATTCTAGCATGTTCGATGGTTAGCATTCAGTGCGTGGCCAGGCGGCGGAAGCGCTCGAGAAACAGGTTCTGAGCCTCGGCGGTGGGTAAGGGGATCAGGCGAGGCGTCTTCATGTCCTTGGGCGGAGCGCCGAACAGTTTGCGCGCCGCCGGTTCTTCGAACCCCGCCAATTGGGAGGCCTCGAAATAGGCCGAAAGGTGATCGGCTTTTTTGAACAGGACTGCCAAGGGCCGGGGGACCACAGCGGGCAAGCTAAAGCGCAGGTGAATTGCTGCTTGAAGTTTTAACTCTAATTCTTTGTAATTTACACCGATTGCAGCCTTGAAAGGGCTTATGAGGTCACCGACAACATACTCCGGAGCGTCGTGGAGAAGGGCCATCAAACGAGCCTCCCGGCCCAAACGGGGGCTCAGATCGGCCACGAGGCGCTCCACCAGCACGCTATGCTGCGCCACGGAGAATGCGTGTAGTCCCTTGGTTTGACCGTTCCAGCGGGCCACCCGGGCCAGACCATGGGCAATGTCTTCGATCTCGATATCGAGGGGGCTGGGCTCCAGAAGGTCCAGGCGGCGCCCGCTGAGCATGCGCTGCCAGGCGCGGGATGGGGTGCCAGTTGCCATCAGGAAACCAGGAGGCGCAGGCCGCTGACCGTCAGGGTCGCGGCCAGGATCAGGCGCAAGGCCATATCGGGCAGGCGGGGCGCAAACAGGCTGGCAATGAAGATGCCCGGCAGGGACCCGACCAGAAGCGATTCCAGTATCGTCACATCGACCCCGCCATCCATCAGGTGCCCCAGCCCGGCGATCAAGGTCAGGGGAACGGCATGGGCGATGTCCGAACCGGCGATCCGGACCACGGGCAGTTCCGGGTACAGCAGGATCAGGGCGGTCACGCCCAGAGCCCCGGCCCCGACCGAGGAGATGGTCACCAATATCCCCAGCACCGCTCCGGTCAAAATAGTGTATCGGCGCGTCCGTTCCGGGCTGAGCACGCCCACTCGCTGCGCATAAGTCGCCAAAAGCCGCCGGCGGAATATCAGGGCCGCGGCCGTCGCCAGCAGCGCGATGCCAAGAATTTTCGTGATCAGGGCGCTGTGAGCGGCAGGATCGAGTTTCAGGAAATGAAGCCCAAGCAATGTGACCAGCGCGGCGGGAAGCGATCCCGATGCCAGCCGGATCACGACGCGCCAATCGATGGTGCGATTGAAGGCATGCACCAGCGAGCCGCCTGTCTTGGTGATGCTGGCATAAAGCAGATCGGTGCCCACGGCGGTGGCCGGATGCACGTGAAACAAAAGGATCAAAAGCGGGGTCATCAAGGACCCTCCGCCCACGCCCGTCATTCCGACCAGGAAACCGACCGCGAAACCCGAAAAGACATAGAGGGGGTGAAGGGCAAATGGCATAGAACAGGATCGCTTATGGAGAATTTTCGGGCTGAGGCCGCAATCTCTCATATTGCGTGAGAGGCGACAATTGCGCTTCGGCCGTGTGTTTTTTCTCGAAATGTTCTAGAGAGCCCGCGATGACAAAAACTCGAGCCTTGGTGCTTTTTTCCGGCGGGCAAGATTCCACGGTCTGCCTCGCCTGGGCGCTGGAACGCTTTGCTCAGGTCGAAACCATCGGATTCGATTATGGCCAACGCCATGCCGCCGAGCTGGATGCGCGTCCGCGCCTGTTGAACGCCATGAAAACGATCCGCGCGGAATGGCAGGGCCGGCTCGGTGACGACCACCTCATTCCACTTGCCGCGCCCCGCGCCATCGGTGGCAGCGCATTGACGCAAAATATGGCGATCGAAATGGGCCGCGACGGACTTCCCAACACATTCGTTCCGGGACGAAACCTGATGTTCCTGACAGCCGCGGCGGCGCTGGGGTATCGCCGGGACATCGCCGATCTTGTCGGCGGAATGTGCGAGACCGATTTCTCCGGTTATCCGGATTGCCGCAACGACACCATTCAGGCGACAGCGAAAGCGCTTTCGCTCGGTCTGGCGCGCACGGTGAAGATACACACGCCCTTGATGTTCATCGATAAGGCCGCGACTTGGGCGCTGGCGAAAGAACTGGGCGGCGAGGCGTTGGTCTCGCTGATCGTGGAAGAAAGCGTTACCTGCTATGAAGGCGACCGCACGCACCGGCATAATTGGGGTTATGGTTGCGGGGTGTGCCCAGCATGCGATCTGCGCGCCAAAGGGTTCGAGAAATACCGCGCCACATGACCTATAGCGTCAAGGAAATCTATTACACGCTGCAGGGCGAGGGCGCGCAGACAGGCCGCGCCGCGGTGTTCCTGCGCTTCGCCGGGTGCAATCTCTGGACCGGTTTGGAGAAAGATCGCGATCATGCGGTTTGCCAGTTCTGCGACACCGATTTTATCGGCACCGATGGCCCCAATGGTGGAAAATTTCTCGATGCCGCGGCGCTGGCGCGCGCGGTGCGGGCGCAGTGGCCAGCGCATGTCCGCGGAAAGCCCTATGTGGTGTGCACGGGCGGCGAGCCTTTGCTGCAACTCGATCCCGCCGCCATCGCGGCGCTCAAGGATCAGGATTTCGAGATCGGTATTGAAACCAACGGCACCTTGTTGCCGCCGGCTGGCATCGATTGGATCTGCGTCAGCCCAAAAGCGGACGCGGAACAGAAGCTGAAACGCGGCAGCGAATTGAAGCTGGTTTATCCGCAAGCGAAAGCCCAGCCCGAGCGGTTTGCGGATCAGGATTTCGCGCATTTCTTTTTGCAGCCGATGGACGGGCCGGAGCGCGCCGCCAACACCGAAGCGGCAACGGCTTATTGTCTGGCGCACCCGCAATGGCGGCTTTCACTTCAGACCCATAAACTCTTGGGAATTCCCTGATCCCGGCAAGGATAAAGCCATGCGGCGGGAGCATGGCGCCCCCGCCGCTTGAGACCTCCACAAACCGCCCGATACCGCCCATCTCTCACCTCTGTTGAGAGGGTGCGTTATGATGAAGTCCTTACATGTTTCGATGGTTCCCGCCTTGGTGGCGTTCGCCATTATCGGTTACAGCCTGTTCGTGGCTTATGCATGATCGATACCCGGCTTCGGCGCGCGTCAGAAATAACTGACGACTTTGTCCATGTCCGGACGCGGGCGCTCTTCCAATTCAATGGTGGACGTTCCGATATAAATAAAGCCCGCGACACGTTCGCCCGGCTTCAGTCCGATCTTCTCTTTCACGGCGGGATGATAGGCGTACCATTCCGTCAGCCAATTCGCGACAAAGCCCAGCGCATGGGCCGCGATAAGAATGTTCTGACACGCCGCACCGGCCGACAATTCCTGCTCCCATACCGGTATCTTGATCTGCTCGCGGGCGGATGAGATCACGCCCACGATCACCGGCGCGCGCAAGAAGCGCTCACGCTCCTCTTCGATCTGCTTAGAACGCTCGCCTTCTGCTTCCAGAACCTCCGCCAGGACATCGCCGAAACGCGTACGCGCCTTGCCCTCGAAAATAATAAAGCGCCAGGGGAACAATTTCCCATGATCGGGCACCCGCGCGCCCGCGCGCAAAATTTCGTCCAATTGCTTGCCGGACGGTCCCGGTTTTCCCATGGCTTTGGCCGATCCTGACCGCCGGGACAAAAGCAGGTCGATGGCATCGGGAGCAGGCTGGTTGAAAGAGCTCTTCTCGGTCATGGCCATTCTCGCATCCGGGGAAACAGTTCCCATATAGGCAGGAACAGGCGCCAAGGCCATCGGGCCCGGCCGGGCATTTTGAAAATGCACAAATCCTTGTGCTAGAAACGGGAACCATGCCGAACGCACGTGAAAAACTTGCCACTCTCGACCCTGTCTGGGCGCAACTGCGCGCTGAGGCCGAGGCGATGGCGGCGGGAGA
>DASYDX010000193.1:0-8124 GCA_036499345.1 Rhizomicrobium sp. | reverse complement strand
CAACAGGTGCGGGTTGCGCGGCCGCGCGATTGGCCGGACACTCCCGCTATTCGCAAACCGGGGGGATTGCATGAAGCGCAGAGACATTCTGATCGGCATCGCGGGCGCCGCCGCGGCAAGCGGGCTTCCGATCCGCGCCAGCGCGCAAACGCGCAAGGGCCACGACTTCATCCAGGTCGATGTCTTCACCCACACGCCGCTGGAAGGAAATCCGTTGGCGGTCTTTCCCAATGCCGACGGCATGAGCGACGCGCTGATGCAGAATATCGCGCGCGAGCTCAACCATTCCGAGACCACCTTCATCCAGCGCGCCGAAAGCGGCGGCGACGCGAAGGTGCGCATCTTCAGCCAGAATGCCGAACTGCCTTTCGCGGGCCATCCGACCTTGGGCACCGCCTTCATCATGGCCCAGACCCGTCCCGGCAAGACCAAGCTGGTGCTGGAAGAAAAGGTCGGCCCGATCAGCGTGACCCTGGACAAGCGCAGCGATGGCCTGTTCGTGGAAATGACGCAGAAAGAGCCCGTCTTCGGGCCCAAAGCCGATCCCAAAGTGCTGGCCGAGGTGATGGGCTTCAATGTGGACGAGATCGACAGCCGCTATGCGCCGCAAATGGTTTCGACCGGATCGAACTTTTTGATCGTGCCGCTGAAAAGCGTTTCGACCCTGGCCAAACTCACGGTCGGCCACACCTTCCCGGAAGCATTCCGCACCGCCTTCAGCGGCAGCGGCTATTATGTCGTGACCGGTGAAGCGCAGCTGGAAAGCCGCATGATGGGCGCGATCAGCGAAGACCCCGCCACCGGCAGCGCGGTCGGCTGCGCCGCCGCCTTCCTGGTGCAGAACGGCATCCGCAAACCAGACGAACAAGTCGCCATCCACCAGGGCCGCTTCGTCAATCGCCCCAGCACACTCTATGTCCGCGCCGGGATGAAGGACGGCAAAGCCACCAATGTCCGCGTCGGCGGCTATGTGGTCGAAGCAATGCGCGGCACCTTTCTGACTTGAGCTTGCGCCCAATCCGGCATCGCAACGCCTCTTTTTGCAGCGCAACGCAAAATGTGACCGCCGCCTGCGGAACTTGAACGGCCGTCACGCCACTTTTGTCCAGCTTTGCGCGTGCTTTCGTACATTCCACACCGGCGCGGCGGTGCTAGGCTTGGCGCGACTGGAATCGCGCCAGGCCTCTCAAAACGCGCGCATCGCGCACCTGGCATCAATCGGGGACAAGGGAGCTTTCATCATGGAACAGGATCAAAAACTCGGGCACGATCGCCGTTCGTTTCTCACGCGCGCGGGCGTCTTCGCCATGGCGCCGCTGGCCGCCAACATCGCTGCGGGCACCGGCACGGCCATCGCCGCGCCTGCCAACGGCAAATTCGATTTCGATACGCCGCTCAATCGCATCGGCACCGACAGCGTGCATTGGGACATGCCGATCCGCGACGAAAAGATGACCAAGCTCGTGGCGGGCATGGGCGTGGCCGATATGGATTTCCGCTGCGCCCCCGCGATCACCGAAGCGCTGCAAAAACGCGTCGCCTTCCCCAATTGGGGCTACAACATGATCGACGGCGATCTCTTTATGGGGACTGCCGGCAACACGCCCTTCATCAAGGGCATCGTGGATTGGAACAAGCGCCGCTACGGCATCAACAATATCGATCCCAAGATGGTCGGCATCTCCGCCGGCGTCATTCCCGGCATCATCAGTGCGCTGCAGGCCTTTGCGCCCAAGGGCAGCAAGGTGCTGATGGTGACGCCGTCCTATGTCGGCTTTTATGCCGCCATCGGCATCACCAAGACCGTGGCCGAAGAAAGCCCGATGAAGCTGGTCAATGGCCGTTACGAGATCGACTGGGCCGATTTCGAGCGCCGCATGACGCCGGATGTGAAAGTCTCGATCCTGTGCAATCCGCACAATCCGGGCGGCCGCGTCTGGACGCGCGAGGAGCTGACCCGTTACGGCCAGCTCTGCAAAAAGCACAACATCATCGTCCTGTCGGACGAGATCCATTGCGACTTCGTCTCCAAGGGCCACAAATATGTGCCCTTCGCCACGCTCGACAAAGACATCGCGGACAATTCGATTACTTTCAAGTCGGGCTCAAAAAGCTTCTCGCTGGCGGCAATGAAATGCGCCTGGTTCTTCTCCACCAACCCGGCGCTGTTCAAAGCGACCAACGCCGCCTCGCTGCCCTCGATCTCCAATCCGGCGATTGTGGCGGAACAGGCGGCTTATGCGGGCGGCGAACCCTGGCTCAATCAGTGCGTCGATTATATCGACGGCAATCTCGACTTCGCCCATGACTATGTCACCAAGAACATGCCGCTGGTGAAGACGGGCGTGAAGCCGGAAGGCACCTATCTGATGTGGCTGGATGTGAGCGCATTGGCGGGCAAGATCGGGGCGCAGAAGATGGCGGACGCCGCCAATGCCAAAAAGCCGCTGCCGATGAACCCGCTGACCAACCAGCCGGTCTTCACCACCCAGGGCGATATCGTCAGCCACTGGATGGCCAAGAACGCCTATGTGTTCCTGGAATCCGGCTCGGGCTTCGGCAAGGTCGGCGCCAATTTCGTGCGCATGAATGTCGCCACCCCGCGCGTCACTTTGAAGGCGGGCCTGGACAGCATGGCCGCGGCGATGAAGAACCTGGCCTGATCCTGTCTATATATAAGTAACGAAAAGGCCCGGAGCGCATTCCCGCTCCGGGCCTTTGTCTTTCAGAATTGCGCGTGCAGCCGCGCGCCCAATACCGAGACCGGCCCGCGATCACCCGCATAGGCCGGATGAAGGATCAGCTGATAATCCACACCCGCCGTCAGCCAGTCCGTGGCGGCGAAACTGTAATAGGCTTCGGCGATCTCTTCGGGCGCGTAATGCGGCAACTGCCCATCGCCGATCAGGATGCCCATGCCGCCCGCCGCGAAATAGCGCTGCGCTGCCGCCGACAACCCATTGATCACGCCCGCCACGCCCACCGCATCATCTGGCCGCCCCCAGCTTGCGCCTTTCAGCGAAAGGCCGGCGGACAGTGAGCGGTTGATCTCGGTGAACTCAAAGGCTTCCTTGCTGCCATCGTTCCAACTGGCGCGAGCAAAACCGCCCAGATCGTCCGCGATCTGCTGCTCCAGATTGATCGAGAAGCCGGGCCGTGAGGCGGGACGGCGCACCGCCGCCATATCCGGCGCACCACCCGCCGCAAGCGCCAGGCGCATCGCCTCGTCATAATCGCCCATGCGCCCCCGGTTGACGAAAGCCAGAAGCTTCAGCTTTCCAGCGCGCTGCCAGAGCGTGTGCCGCTCCTCGGCTTCCGTCACCAGCTCATACTGGCCGAAGCCGCGCTCCAACGCGGTGGTGTTGGGAATGCGCGACAGATCGAACAGCCCGCCGCGCAGGGTCCACCAATCTTTCGTCCATTCCGCCGCCACGCCATAGCTATAGCCCCAGGCGTCGGCGGCGTAATCGAACGCTCCCGCATCGATCAGCGACCAATTGAGAAAATCGCCCTTGGGGTCATGGGCATAGATATTGGTGTCGAAAATATCGCCGACCGAGAATTTCCCCACGGTGACGATCAGATTGTCGGCACTGCGCGATCCACCCAACTGGTTGGCGCCGGGCGCGATGTCCTGCATCTCGCCGCCAAGATCGAAGCTCTGGCGGAAAAACAACCGTTGCAGCCGGAAATAGGGTTCGGCCTTGCCCACCTTATACGCTTCGCCGCTGGGATAGCCCGCCACGCCCAGCGTGTTGCTAAGGCCGAAGCCCTGATCGATCTCCGGGTCGGCATAGGCTTCGCCGCCCTCCCACAACCGCGCGCCCGCGAACAAAGTGGCGTCGAAGGTTTCGTTGCCCCGGCTGCCGGGGTCCAGGCTGTTCGCACCGCGATAGGGCGAACGGAAGGCGGGATGATATTGATCCACGAATGTCGCCTGACCATGCAGCGACCAATCCTCGCTGACGGCGGCCTGCACCGGCCCCACGGCAAGGCCGAAAAACGCGGCAAGGAAAATCGGGGCGTGCAGATGGGCCATGGTGTGCTCCGGTAAAGCGGTTCAGAGCAGACCGTTCCGGCTTCCCCCGGCCCGCGTCTGCGGCTATATACCCATGGGGGTATTATTGCAAATACCCCATGGGGTATATCGGAGAGGCGCGATGACGCACACCGTCCACGAAAAACAGAAGCTTCTGAACCGCGTCCGGCGGCTACGCGGCCAGATCGATGCCATCGAACGCGGCGTGGAAGCCGAAGAGAGTTGCATGGCAGTGATGCGCCTTCTCACCGCCGCGCGCGGCGCCATCAACGGCATGATGGCCGAAGTGGTCGAGGACCATATCCAGATGCACATGATGGGCGCGGCGCGAAAACCGGCCCGTGGCGAGATCGAAGCCGCCGACGAACTGGTCGAGGTCCTGCGCTCCTATATCAAATAGGGCTTCGGCCTTCACTCATAATGCTTCACCTTCGGCCAATAAGTCTGAAGCGGCGGGTTCATCCCGCGCAACACATAGATCGGCCTGTTTTCGTACGGCATGGCATAAGGATCGTCAGTCGCGCCCGCCACGGTGACGGAGCGGAACAGCCTGCGATACTCCGCAACATCGCCACCGACCGCGATCACAACGCTGCCGTCATGCCCGCGCGGACCCCACAGATAATAATTGTTGTGACCGCCAATGGCACGCGGCAGCCCCAGCCCCGCGCCGAACACATCGATGGCAGCCGCCTCGCCATAATTCTGGCCGAAGAACACCGCTCGCGCCCGCTCGTCCGGTGGCAAGGCGCGCCATACCGCAGCCACCTTCGCCGCCATTTGCGGCCAGCCATGCATGTCGGCGAAATGCTGCGGCAACAATCCCAGCCGTTGATGTTCGGAGGCCGTGGCCGATGGCGCGACGCCCAGCGCGCGGGCATAGGCCAGGTAATTTGCTTCCGACAGCACGGGCACGGCCATCGGCGCGATCAAGACGCCGGTCACCGTTACCGCGCCCAACGCCAGCGCCCGCCAAGTGGCACGCGTCAACCAGCCTTCCAACACCACCGCGCCCACGCCCAACACCACCGGATAGATCGAGGACAGATAATAGGCCTTGCCATGGATGACGATGAAGATCGCGAAGAGCAGGCCATAGGCAATCGCGAATGCCCGCCACACTTTCAGGCGCGGGCGCACGAACCCGGCCCATAACCCGGCGATCCAGACCGGTGCCGCCAATGGCCCGATCAGCAGCAATTGCTGGCTCAGAAAATCCAGCGGCGACAAAGCGAGGTTCTTCCCGCCCGCGCCCGCCTTGCCCAATTCCAGAAACGGCCAGCCTTCGGATATCTGCCACAGCAAGTTCGGCAGAATGATCGCCAGCATCAGCGCCACGCCGAGATAGACCCAGCGCTGCCCCAGCGACCGGCGCAGCGGCGTGAACAACAGTCCCGCCGCCAGCGCCGCCAGATAGAATGCGACGATGTATTTGCCGAACAGGCCCACACCCGCGATGGCGCCAAAGCCCAACCACCAGCGTTGATCGCCGCTCTGTTCCAGCCGCACCAGACACCAGGCGCAACCCAGCCAGGTCAGTGCCTGAAACGTATCGGTGGTGAAAATCAGCCCGACGGTAAGGAACATCGCCGCAAACAGCGTGCACAGTCCCGCCAGCCATTGTGCGAACCGCCCGCCGCCATTCAATTTTGCGAATTCGGCGGTCAGCGCCACGGTCGCGGCCATCGCCAGCATCGGCACCAGCCGGAAGCCGATCAGAAAATCGCCGAACAGCGCACGCGAACCCGCCGCCAGCAGCGGGATCAGCGGCGGCTGATCGACATAACCCCAGGCCGGATGCCGGCCGCAAACGATGAAATAAAGCTCATCCCGGAAAAAGCCGTAACGGCCATTGACCAGAAGATGGATGCCGACCGTCAGCAGTGCGAGCAGAACAGAGGGCTGGCGCCAATCGAACGTCTTTGCCGTCATGCATCCGCCACCGCAAACCCCGCGGTGGCGGTTCTAGCATCGAATGCGGCGCGAGGGCACGCGCCAGACGCAGCGGTTCAACCCAGCGCCGACCTCTTCGCCGCGCCGAAATGCATTTCGGCTTCCTCGCGCAGCGCCTGCGCCTTGGCGGCGATCACGGCATCGGGGATATCGAGGCGTGCGGCCAGAAAATCGACACGGATTTTCTCCAGCACGGCATCGGCGCCCTTGCTCGCCATGCCCAATTCGCCCAAGGCTTCGACATAATCGTCGATCCGCGCATCGGGAAGCTGCAACTGCGACGCGGCCCATTCGCCGAGCCGCGTGTTGCGCCGCGCCATGATGCGGAACAACGCCTCCTCGTCATGCGCCCATTTGGCTTCGTAACCGCGTTCCCGGTCCTCGAACATGTGCGTCAGGTCCTTTCCACCAAGACTACACATAGGACCTATGCGCGGATTGCACGGTATCAAGACCACTTCGCAGATGCAGTGACGAATTAATTGCTTTCCGTCGCGGCAAGCGTGGCGCGGCGGCGATATGCAACCGGCGCTTCGCCCGTCAATTGCAGGAAACTTTTCGCGAACGCACTCATGGAACGATAGCCCACCATCGCCGCCACATCGGTGACGCGCCGTCCTTCCGCCAGTAAACTCATCGCGTTCAGGATACGTGCCTGGGTCAGCCAGGCCTGCCAGGTCATGCCGGTCTCACTTAAGAACGCGCGGCGGAAGCTGCGCTCCGACATGCCCGCTGCTTTCAACGCGCGGTCCTGTGTGGCGCGGCTCAGATGCGCCAGCGCGTCATCCATCGCCCGCGCCAGCGCCGGATGTTTCGCGCCCGGCAATGACAGCGGCAATTCGCTTTCCAGCCATTGCGAACACAGCAGCGCCAGGGTGCGCAGAAAACTTGCCGCAACCGGATCTTTCGTCCCCGCAGGCCAGCGCATCGCGTGCACCACCATCTCGCGCATCAAAGGATCGGCGGCCAGAATGCGCACTCGCTGCGCCGTGTCGGGCACGGCACGGCGCGCAAAGAACAATGATGTGCCGTCAGAGTCCGTGATCAAGGTGCGATGGCGCACGCCCGCCGGTATCCAGGCGGCGCGGCCCACCGGCAGAAGATAGCGCGCCTGCTCCGTCTCGATCTGGGTGGGACCTTCCAGCGCAAAGAGCAACTGATGATTGGGATGGGCATGCCAGTCATAAAATGTCTGCCGCGCGGAATCGCGAAACGCGAACGCGGGCGCCTGCGCGCGGTCCAATCCATGGCGGCGCAGCGTCTCGCGGGTCTCTTTGGCGTTCAGGCGGCGCATGGCCGGTAACAGCATTTTTGTGACCGATCATCGTTAGCCGGTCATGGGGGCTTTCGCTAGTCTTTTGGCAACAGGAGACAGACATGACCGCCGAAATCACACCCCGAACCACACATGACGAGAAGATCGTCGCGCAATTCACCCGCTGGGCCGCGCCCTTTTCCGAACTCGCGCTGCATGCCGAAGCCGACGGCATGCGCCGCACACTAGCCGCAGCCGATCTGTCGCCGGACCTGCGCGTGCTGGATGTCGCCTGCGGCCCGGGCATCGTCACTTGCGCTGTGGCGAAACAGGCGGGCCATGTCACCGGCATCGATCTGACGCCCGCGATGATCGAACAGGCCAAGGCGCGTCAGGCGCGCGAAGCCATTGCCAATTGTGACTGGCAGCAAGGCGACGCCACCGTCCTGCCCTTCGCCGATGCCAGCTTCGACCGCGCCATTACCCGCTACAGCTTTCATCACATTCCGGAGCCGGGCCGCGCCCTGAAGGAAATGGCGCGGGTGACCAAACCGGGCGGGCGCGTGGTGGTGATCGACGCCACGCCGACAGCCGAGACGCAAGGTGCCTATGATGCGATGGAAACACTGCGCGATCCCTCGCACGCCAGCGCGCTCACCTTGGAGCAATTGCGGGCGTTGGGGCGTGAGGCCGGATTGACCGAAACCGCGTTCGATTTTTATCGCCTGGATGCGCGGCTCCAGACCCTGGCGGATGAAGCCGATATGGCGGCGTTGAACACATTGTTCGACACCGACATTGCCAGCGGCGAAGACCGCATCGGCGTCGAAGCCCGCCGCGACGCCGACGGCATCGTGTTCCGCTTCCCGGTCAGCAT
>DASYDX010000192.1:0-4521 GCA_036499345.1 Rhizomicrobium sp. | reverse complement strand
ATCGTCCCGCACAACAAAGCGTGTGCTGGGCGCGGAACCGCCAGCAGGATCAACGCGATCACCCCCGACCTAATGCGCATTGGCGATGACTTCGTTGCGGCAATAAAGCGGCTCCGTGCGCGGAATGCCGCCAGTTGAGACACCTTCGGTGATCAGAACCCGGCAATGCGCATCGCCCATGGTCACCATTGCCCGGGCGGGACCGTTGAAATCCAGAATGAACACTTCGCCATCATGACCCACGATCAGGGGCTCGTCCTGACCGTCCAGCCGCATCGTCGATCCCATCGGCACCGGATCACCGATCCCGCGCATCACCTGCGCCAGCAAGGGATGATGCGAGGCGGGCCGGAAATTTACCACCGTGCCGCTGCCCGTGCGCGGACGCACCACCATATCGGTCTTGTCCACCACGGTGGAGAAGGAAAAATCGCGCGGTTCGATCGAAACATGATTGGGCGCATAAGGCGTCAATCCGACCAGAAGCGCGCGGCCCTGATCGTCGCTTTGAGCCTGAACACGGTTCTCGCGATAGACCCGCACATTGGGATCGCCCGTCTCCACCAGCGCAAAGGCATCGCCCGGATCGTGGGTGGCAAAAACCCCCCCGCCCATCGCGATCAAGGCGCCATTGGCGTCGGCGCGGATCGCGGGCGCGCCGCTCTGTACTGAGAAGGCGCCATCGGCGCCGAAATTGGGACCGATATAGGTCGCATCGGCTTCGCCGCGCGCACCGTTCTGATAACCGCCCAGAAAACGATAGCCGAACCCGCCATCCGGATTGGCGGGACGGTCATAAATGCCCAGCCCCGACAGCCGCCCATTGTCGCTTGCGACCGATGCGGAGGCCAGGTCGTGCCCGCCGATGGGAATACCGATGGAAATCTGCGCGCTCAATTGATGATGGTTCAGATCTTCAAACGCGGTGGCGGCGATAAAGGTGCCGCTGGGCAGCGACAGGGTCCAGGACGCGGTGAGGAAATCGTTGGCGCTCTCGTCCTGATATTTGCTGCCGATCCAGCTGAGGCTGAGGGTCCCGAAAGGCGCCATCCCGGCGGCCATGCCGAGCTGGAAACGCTGCCGCGCCGGAGCGACTCCGCCGACCCCCAGGCTGGCCAGATCGCGGTAATGGGCCGATGCGCTCTGCCCCGATGCGAAGACCGAATAAGGTCCGGCGCGGGCATTGGCGTTTGCCGATAGCAAAACGCCGCCGCCATAATCGCCGCCGCTGGCCGCGATATCACCGCCCACGATCCCGAACCCGCCCAGACCGATATCCGCGCCCCCCGAAACCAGCGCCAGACCCGGCGCGCCTTCGACATGGCTTTGCAAGGTGAGGGTCTGGTCGATGCCGCGCCGGTAGCTGAGCGACGCCAGCGGCGCGTCATAGCCGAAATTGTCGAGCCCATAACGGGTGCGCAGAAAACCCAGATCCACCGCATAGCTTTCAAGCCCCGGCGCCAGCAGATCGTCGCCGGTGTAAAGCGACAGGGTCTGGGTGGTCTCGCGTCCCAGCACATCGCGCGTGACGATGGTGGTGGTGCCTTCGCCGCTGAGAATGGGAAGATTCTGAATCTCGAACGGGCCCGGCGCAACCGACTGTTCGTAAACGCGCGCCGCGCCGGAAAAGACATCGACGGTCGCAGGCACCGCGCTTTGCCCGAAGAATGCGGGCAAGGGCCGGGTGTCCAGATCCGGGCGCAAGGAAAAATCGCTGGCATATTCGAAACCCGCAAACCGTATGGGCCGGGCGAAGGACGGTGTGATCGAAATCGCGTCGCCCAGACTGACATGGGTCAGGCTTTCGGGCCGGTCGAAAATGAGCGCCGTGTCCAAGCGCGCACCGCGTGCGCCGGTATAATCCGCCACACCGAAGCCCGAGGCCGTGAGCCGCCAGTCCGGCGTGAAATATTCCAACCCGAATGTGCCGCCGCCGTTCAAACTGCGCCCGAAATCGCGCATATCGGCATCGGTGGCGGACAGATCGTAGCGCAACACCGCGCCATGGCCCGATTGCGCGGGCGGCACATTCTGTGCGCGCGAAACGTCATAAAGCTGGCGCGGCAAAGCAGCGGGCGGCGCGTCCAGCATCAGACGCTGGTTGCTGGTATCCACCGCAGCGGTCAGCCCTTCGACCGTCGCCAGATCGACTTCGCCATTGGCGTCGGCCGCGGGCCAGGGCATTTGCAGGCCCAGCGCCGACAGCGTGTTGCTATCGGCGAAAATATGACCGCCGGTCTCGCGTACATTCACGATCTTGTGATCGGTATGTCCGGCGATCCACAATTCCAGGATCAGGCTGGAACCCGCCCCGCCGCGCAGGATGAAATCCGAGGGCGCCAAGGTGGTGGGCGTATCTTTTGCCGCCAGCACCAGGGGCGGCGCTTTGACATCGTCCGCCCGCGCCGCGTTCAGGAAAAGTGCGAGCGCGCCCGGCACGAACGCCGCGCGGAGAAACGCGAACAAACGCATCTCACGGCAGGTCGATGGCAACCGGTTTGCCGCTGCGCGCATCCTCGCCACGAACATGAAGGGGGCCAGCGCCCGCCGCGAAACAGCGACTCGCGCCCGGCAAAATGTAGATCAATCCCCCCGGTACCGCCGTGCCATTGAATGCCAAAGTATCCAACTTCACCGCCTGATCGCCCATGTTGCGGGCCACCACCACTTTGCCGCTTCCTTCGGGAAAGGTGCTCCAAGCCAAAGCAGGCGGCGCTTCGCGGTGATTGACGAAAACCGGCACCAGAAACTGCATCAACACTTGAACGCCGATGCCTTTGGCGGCGGGATCCGGCAATTCGCTGACCCGGAGCCGGTAAGCCTGTTCGCCTTCGCTTTGCACCATCTGCGCCAACACGCGAATACTTTGCCGCGCGCCGGGTTCGAGCTTGGCCAGGGGCGGACTGGTGAACAGCGTCTTGCTGGCTGTGAGCTTGTCGGCGCCATCGATCTGCGTCCAGTCCAGCGCTTCGATCTGGATCGTGACAGGCCGCTTACCGTGATTGGTGATGAAGAACAGCCCTGCCTCACCCGGCTTCAGATCCAGGCTGGTCGGCGCCACGTCGAACAATACGCCGTTGGGATCGGCGACAGCAGGCGCAGAGGCGAACAAGGCAGCGAGCAGGATCAAAAAGCGCATGGCGACCTCAATAGGTGACGGTCACCGTGATGCGGTCGCTGTAACTGCCCGCAGTAACGAATTGCGATACCGGTATGCGGCCATACACCGTCAAGGTCTGCGCCGATCCGCTGCCGGTGCCGGCTTGCGTGACCGTGCTGGCGGTGCCGTCGCCCCAGATGCTGGTATAGGCGTTGGTGGTGTAGAGCGCGTAATTCAGATTGTGCGTAGCGCCGTCCGTCATAGCCCGCCCAGTAACGCTGGCCTTGTTGGTACCGCCGTCCAGCGCAACCGTATAAGTCGTGCCGCTGGTGCAGGTGACAGAGAGCGTACTGGTCGCCGGCAAGGGCGTTGCCGAATTGGCGGAGTAATTGCCGAATGCCAGATCGGTGGCGCTGACCGCGCAATTGCCCAGCACGGTTGCCGTAACGTTGAACTGTGCTGTGGCGGTCAGCGCGTCCGCTTTGGACGCCATAAGAGCCAACAAAATCCCGCCCGCCGACAAGAAGCGCACCAGACCAAAACGCATGCCATCACTCCACACGGTTGAATTGTAAAAACTCATACAACCTACACGTGTGATCTTGTCTCTAAACCTTTAGCCTGCGGTTAATACAAGTTCCCGCGAGGGAACTGTCGTTCAATCAGAAAAACGAGGCTTTTCGCGGTTTTTCTTGATCCGGCTTTGGCGATTCTTGCTCTCCACCCGGCGCCTCTTGCTTGCCAAAGTGGGACGGGTGGCGCGGCGGGGCTTTTCCGGCGTGGTCGCCGTCAAAATCAGCGCCGCCAGCCGGGCCCGCGCATCGGCCCGGTTGCGCACCTGTTCGCGGAAGCGCCGCGCCGTGATGGTGAGGATGCCGTCCTTGTCCAACCGCGTATCGGCCAGCCCCAGGATCGCCGCCCGCGCGGCCTCGGACAAAGCGCTGCTGCGTCTCACATCGAAGCTGAGTTGCACCGCGCTCGCCACCTTGTTGACATTCTGCCCGCCCGGTCCCGAGGACTGGATGAAACGCTCCTCCAGTTCCGCATCGGGAATGACAAGGCCATGACGGATGAAAAGACCGCTCATATTCCCCCGGTTTGCCGTCCGGCTTTGGCCCCGTCGGCGAAGCTTGTATAGCTGGGCCAACCGAAAGCGCGAAACATGAACCGGCATGCCAATTCCACCCAGGGCTTCGATTCCCGCCGCGTGCAGCGCATCGGCGAGACCATCGCGCGTCTGTATGTCGATACCGGCGCCCTCCCCGGCGCGCTGACCATGATCTGGCGCAAGGGCGAGCTGGTCTGGCGCGGCATGAGCGGCGTTTTGGATCTGGAACGCGGTTTGCCGGTGCGCGAAGATTCGATCTTCCGCATCTATTCCATGACCAAGCCGATCACGGCCGTGGCGCTGTTGATGCTGA
>DASYDX010000191.1:0-7162 GCA_036499345.1 Rhizomicrobium sp. | reverse complement strand
GAAGGGCGCCAGTTCGGACACCGCCTCCAGATAGAAAGGCGTGCAGGAAAATTGGATTTTCCGCGCCGAACAATGTTCGGCGATGCGAGGAAGGTGAGAAAGCGGCAATTCCCATTCTCGCCGCGCCCGGTGCTTGGGGCTTTGCGCCAGAATCTCCGGCGCGAACATGCGGTCGATCTTGAAAAGCTGGAATTTGACCGCGTCGCAGCCCGCTTCCGCCGCCGCATCCACGAATGCCTTGGCGCGCCCGATATCGCGGCCATGGTTGCTGGATGCCTCGGCGATGAAAATCGGCGTGGATTGGTGAGTATCCATTTAACCATTTCTAAAGAGCGTATGGCTAAGAAGCGGTTAACAACCCGCGCGAGATCGCATGAGCCATCCTGCCGCAAATGAATCTCTCGCCGACGGCGCGCATCGCGGACAACGTGTCGCGACGCGGCCGGGCCACGACATCATCGAATGCGAAACCTGCGGCTTCAAGCACGCGCTTCCTTTGCCACGCGCTGAAGATATGGAGCGCGCTTATCGCGAAGAATATTACGCCAGCGAGAAGCCGACATTTCTGGCGCGCGCCGGAGAAGACCAGGCTTGGGCACAATTGGCGCAGACCGACCGGCTGGAGATTTTCGAGAGCTTGCTGCCGCCGGACCGGCGCCGTCTTCTGGATATCGGCTGCGGCCCCGGATTTTTTCTGGAGACCGCGATGCGGCGCGGCTGGCTGGCGCACGGCATCGAGCCGTCGCGGCAGGCCGCCGCGCATGCGCGCGAATTGGGCGCCGAAGTCATCGAAGGTTTTTTCAACGCCGCCAGCGCGCCCACCTTGGGCACGTTCGATGTCATCCATCTCAACAATGTGCTGGAGCATATCCCAGATCCCGCCCATCTCATCGCACTGGCGCATGGTATGCTGGAAGTGGGCGGCGTTATTTGCGTCAATGTTCCCAACGATTTCTCGCCCCTTCAGATCGCGGGCATGACGGCGGCCGGAACCAATGATTGGTGGGTCGCGACGCCGCATCATCTGAACTATTTCGATTTCGAATCGCTGACAGCGCTCTTGGATCGGCAGGGGTTCGTGCCCACCGCACGCACCACCAGTTTTCCGATGGAAGCCTTTCTGATGATGGGCGAGAATTATGTCGGTGACGATGTGCTGGGCCGCGCCTGCCACAATCGCCGCAAGAAATTCGACATGGCGTTCGAGACCGCAGGTTTGCGGGATTCGCGCCGCGCCTTCTATCGCGCGCTGGCGCAAGCCGGGCTTGGCCGCGAAGCGGTCGTCATCGCCGTCAAGCCATGAGCGCGCGTCCATTCTTTATCGTTTCGTCCGGCCGCTCGGGCACCGCGATGCTGCACAAGGCACTGTCGGCAGTGCCGGGCGTGGAGATGCATCACGAATATATGGTGCAGATCACCCAACCGCTGGCGGTGCGCCGCTATCTCGGATTGATCGATGCGGAGGAAACGTCACGCCTGATCGGCGAAACCTATGGCGGCGCAGTCCGCTACAGTGATGCCGCGCATTGGGGCGACTCGTCGAACAAACTCTCCTGGCTGATTCCCGATCTTGCTGCCGCATTTCCGGATGCGCGCTTTGTGCATCTGGTACGCGATGGGCGCAAAGTGGCCAGCTCCTATTTCCACAAGTTGGGCGACGAGTGTTACGACGACCGCTCGGCCGCCATTTTGCAGGCGCATCTGGACGATCCCGCTGCGCATCTCGCGCCACCGCCGGAAAAGAAATATTGGTGGCCGGTCCCCCGCCCGGACAGCACCGACGCCGCCCCCTTCCGCCGCTTCTCGCAATTCGAGCGCATCTGCTGGCACTGGGCCGAAGTAAACCGGCTCATCCTGGCGGAATTATCCAGGCTCCCAGCTGAACGAACAGCGTTCGCGCGATTGGAAGACCTTCGCGTTTCGCCGTCCGAGGTGCGCGGGCTGTACGAATTCCTAGGCCTGCCCTATCGGGATGAGGCTTTCGGCGTTTTCGCCCGGCCCCACAATGTGAACCGCCCGGAAGACCGTTTGCTGGACGAGATCCAGCGCGCGCAATTCAGCGCAATTGCCGGGGGCATGCTGGACCGGCTGGGCTATGCCGGCAGACCGGAATATCTGGTCAATTATTAGAATTTTAACGCTGCCCGCAGATCATGGTTACCGGAGTCTTCACCGGATCCTTCCATGCACGCCGAACTGCCGTCCTGCGATTTCTGCGGCAAGGATTCTCTGTCTTTCGCATATCAGCCCGAAGGCTCGAGCCGGGGCCTGAAAGTTTATATCTGCCGCGATTGCGGTCTGGTGCAGAGCGCGCCGCGGATCGACCGCACAGAAAAACGTCATGCCGCTGCCGTCTCGGGCGGCGCCGATTGGGGCAATGTGCGTTACGGCAAAGGCTTTCGCACCCAGGCGGCAATGGATGCGCTGGCGCGGCATACCGATCTTACCCAAGCGCTCATGCTTTTGGACGTGGGCTCCAATCGCGGGCGTTTCGCCGCCGCCTTTCTCGAAGCCGCCCCGAAAGCGGAGATCACCGCCGTCGAACCCGATGAACGCTATGCCGGGTCTTGCGAGAATCTGCCGCGCACCGAACTGATCTGGTCGCGCATCGAGAATACGAACCTCGCCGATGCCCGTTTCGACATTGTTCATTCCTGCCACACCATCGAGCATTTGGCGCATCCGTTTGCCAGCCTGAAGGATCACGCCCGTGTGCTGAAGCCGGGTGGATTGCTGGTGCTGGACGCGCCCAATATCGCGCTGATCGGCGGCGACGACATTCTGGAAGAATGGTTCATCGACAAGCATCTCTATCATTTTTCCGGAACCATGCTGGGCCAGATGATCGAGGCCGCGGGCTTCGAGATCGTCGAACATCCCGATCCCAATGACCGCATCAATCTTCTGTTCGTGGCGCGCAAAAACGGCGCACCGGCAACCGGAATTGCTCCCGACCCCGCCGAAGCGCTCCGCGCGCTCAATCTGGTGGCGTCTTACGTCACGACGCGCTCCGCGAACAATGCGGCCTTGATCGGCGCGGCGCGCGAACTGGAAAATCTGAAGCCGCAGCGCGTCGCCCTGTGGGGTGCGGGGCGGCTGTTCGATTCCCTGGTGCGGGTGGGCGGTTTCGATCCGTCCATGCTCACCCATCTGATCGACGCGCATCTGATCCAGCATATGGATTCGCGCCATGGCGTGCGCCTCAGCCCGCCCCACGCCCTGACCGGGTCAATGACCGATGTGGTGGTGGTGATGTCGCGCGGCTTTGCCGATGAAATCGTGGCGGAGGTGCGGCGTCTGGCTCCCAAAGCCCACGTCATCCTTTATGCCGATCTTCTGGCGCGCGCGCGCCTTGCCAAGGCCGCTTGATATGAATCAACAATTCCAAACCGCCATTGCCAAGGGCGCCTCGTCCTCCACGGCGCTCGCCGTGAAACTCGCGGAAGCGGCGCGCTTCATTCGCTGCCATTCCGTGGCTTCCATCTTCCATGCCGGTTCCGGCCATCCGGGTGGCGCGCTGTCGTCGGCCGATCTCTTCGCCTGCCTCTATGGCGCGGAAATGAATGTCTGGCCGAACGCGGTGAATGAACCCACCCGCGACCGCTTCGTCCTGTCCAAAGGCCATGCCGCGCCCGCGCTATACGCGACAGGGGCGCATTTCGGCTTCTGCGACGCCAAGGCGGCGCTGAGCCTGCGCAAGTTGAACAGCCCGTTCCAAGGCCATCCCCATGTGCTCGATTTGCCCTGGGTCGAAACCTCGACCGGTTCGCTGGGCCAAGGCATTTCGGTCGCCATCGGCATGGCGATTGGCCTGCGCCTTCAGAAAATTCCCGCCCGCGTCTACACGATGTTGGGCGATGGCGAATTGCAGGAAGGCGAAGTGTGGGAAGCGGCGATGTCGGCCGCGCACCACAAGCTCGACAATCTCTGCGCCGTGATCGACTACAACAAGCTGCAAAGCGACAATCACAATGACGCGATCATGCGGCTGGAGCCGCTGGCGGACAAGTGGCGCGCCTTTGGCTGGTCAGTGGCCGAAATCGACGGTCACGACATTCCCGCGATTCTGGATGCTCTGCGCGATGCGGGCAGCATGCACGGCAAGCCTTCGGTGATCATCGCCCACACGATCAAAGGCAAGGGCGTGCCCTATATGGAAAACATCCCCGCCTGGCATGGCAGCGTGAAGCTGACACCAACCCAGACGGAAGAAGCCTTGACCGCGCTTGGCGCGGACCCCGCGACCATCGAAAGTCTGATGCATGTCTAGCCCGGCCCTGATCGCCAACAGCGATTCCCTGCGCGAAGCCTTCGGCAAAACACTTTCCGCGCTGGGCGACGAATTTCCCAAACTGGTAGTGCTGGACGCCGACATTGCGGGCGGCACGGGCGTGCATCATTTCCGCAAAAGCCATCCCGAACGCCTGATTCAATTCGGCATCGCCGAACAGAATATGATGGCGGCGGCGGGCGGCATGGCGGCGGTGGGATTGATACCCGTCGTCACCACCTTCGCCGTTTTCTGTCTGCGCGCCATCGAACAGGCGCGGCTGTCGCTTTGCTATGCACAGCGCAATGCCAAGATCGTGGCCAGCCATCCCGGTCTGGATGTCGGACCCGATGGCGGCTCGGCCCAGGCGCTGGAAGATCTGGCGGCGTTTCGCGCCATTCCCGGCATGACCGTGATCTCGCCCGCCGACCCCACGGAAATGGCGCTGGCGACCCGCGCCATCCTGGAATTCGACGGCCCGGTCTATATGCGCACCGGCCGCAGCCCTTGCCCGCGCCTGTTCGGTGACAACCACATATTCGTGATCGGCAAGGGCCAGATTCTGCGTGACGGCCACGACCTCACCATCGTCGCCTGTGGTGCGGAGGTGGCACGCGCCCTGGATGCCGCAAACGCCTTGGCCGATGACGGCATCTCGGCCCGCGTGGTCAACATGCCCACCATCAAACCCATCGACGCGGATTTGCTGTCGCGCTGTGCGCTGGAAACCGGCGCCATCGTCACGGCGGAAGACCACAATATTCACGGCGGGCTGGGCGGCGCGGTTGCCGAGGCCCTGGCAGCCACCACGCCCTGCCCGGTCGAATTTGTCGCCGTGCGTGACACGTTCGGGGCTTCTGGCGAGCCGGACGAGTTGGCGCGTCATTTCGGCATCTCCGCCCCCTTCATTGCCGATGCGGCGCGCCGCGTGCTGGCCCGGAAAAAGAAATGAGCCGCTTTTCATTGGATGGAAAATGCGCCGTCGTGACCGGCGGCAGCCGCGGCATCGGCCGTGCCATTGCATTGGGTCTTGCCGAAGCGGGCGCGGACGTCCTGATCACCTATCGCGAAAAAGCAGATGAGGCACAGGCCGTCGTCAAAGCCATCGAAGCCAAAACCCGTCGTGCTAAAGCAGTGCGGATGGATGTGACGGATCGCGCCGCTGTCGAAGCGGCAGCGCGCGAAGCCGAAGCCTTCGGGCCGGTTTCGATCCTGGTCAACAATGCCGGCATCAACAAACCCACCGATTTCGACCAGATCGCGGACGCGGACTGGGACACCATCATGGTCGCCAACCTCAAAGGCCCCTTCGTCGCCGCACAATTGTTTCTGCCGCTGCTGAAAAAGAATGGCGGCGGCGCGATGGTGCATATCGGTTCGGTGAGCGGCCAATATGGCGGTCCGCGCACCGCCCATTACGCCGCGTCCAAAGCAGGCCTGATTTCGCTTTCCCAGGTGATTGCCCGCTTCGGCGCGCAATATAATGTGCGCTCCAATGTCGTGGCTGCGGGTATGATCGCATCCGAGATGGCGGCGGGGGGCCTTGCCGCCGCGAGCGTTCAAAAGGCGGCGGAGAATATTCTTCTGAAGCGTATGGGCAGCCCCGAGGAAGTCGCGGACGCGGTGGTGTTTCTGGCTTCCGATGCGGCGTCCTACATCACGGCGCAAACCCTGAACGTCAATGGCGGCCTATACTTCTAATGAAGAAGCATTTCTGATGGACTATAGCGGCAAAACCTTGCTCATCGTGTCCGGCGGGATCGAAGCCGCGGATGCGGCGAAGCGTGCCAAGGAGATGGGTCTGCATGTGGTCGTCTCCGACATGGACCCCAACGCGCCGGGCTTCGCCTTTGCCGATTCTTGTCTGATCGCGGATGTCTATGGCCCGACCGAAACCGCCGCTGCCGCAGAGCGCTATAGCCGCAAGATTCGCAAGATCGACGGCGTGTTGTGCGTCGCCGCCGACGCGCCGGTAACGGCTGCGACCGTGGCACAGCGCCTGCGTCTGCCCGGTCTTCCGGTGCATGTGGCAGAACTCGCCACCGACAAGCTGGCGATGAAGAAATGCTTCCGGTCAGCGGGTGTCGCGATCCCCTGGTTCCAAGAAGTCTCGACCCCGCAGGAATTGCAGCGCATCGCCATCGAGCGTGGGCGCGATCTGGTGATCAAGCCGGTGGACAGCCGCGGCAGCCGTGGCGTGCAGCGCGTCGCGCAAGTGGCCGATCTTTCCAAGGCCTTCCTTTTGGCGCGCTCTTATTCCCCCACCGAGCGGGTGATGGTGGAGCAATATCTTCCCGGCCCACAGGTCTCCACAGAATCCATCGTGAGCGGCGGCCGCTGCTATACGCCGGGCTTTTCCGACCGCAATTACGAACACCTTGAACGCTATGCCCCCTTCTTCATCGAGAATGGCGGCGACCTGCCCAGCAAACTCGCGCCCGAGATTCAGGAAAAAGTGCGTGCGCTGGTTGCCCGCGCCGCCGCTGCCATGGGCATCACCGACGGCACGGTCAAGGGCGACATCGTCATTCATCAGGGCGAGCCCTATGTGATCGAGTTGGCGGCACGGCTTTCCGGCGGATTTTTCTGCACCCGAGAAATCCCCCTGAATACGGGCGTGGATTTTATCGGCGCCGCCATTCGCATCGCTCTGGGTGAAAGCGTGCGCGAAGAGGAAGCGACACCCGACCGCAGCGTGCCGGTGGTGCAGCGCTATTCCTTTCCCAAGCCCGGCACGGTCATTGCCATTGAAGGCGCCGAACAGGCGCGCCAGATCGCGGGCGTTGCCGAACTGGTGGTCACCGCACGGTTGGGCGATGTGATTCCGCCGGCCGGCGACAAGCGGCCTTCGGGCGCGATGGTGCTGGCGACAGGCGCAAGCCGTGACGCGGC
>DASYDX010000190.1:0-22772 GCA_036499345.1 Rhizomicrobium sp. | reverse complement strand
CGTCTTCCGAATCTTCGATCTCGTCTTCTTCTTCCGCGACGGCGACATCGTCTTCCGGTTCGTCGGACGGCACGAAGCCCGCCTCGATCGAAACCGCATGGCTGCGCGGCCGGTCTTCGGGATCGCGGGTGCGGGTGCGGTCGAGCTCGAAATGACCGGCCATCAGGCCGTCCTTGGGCTCGAAGGAGACTTCCATGCCGTATTCGGCTTCGATGCGGGCAAGTTCGCGCCGCTTCTGGTTCAAAGTGTAGATCGCCACGTCATTGGCAACCTTCACCGTCACGGCGCTGGCGCGGTTCTTCTCACCTTCTTCTTCCAGGGCGCGGAGCACGCGCAGCGCGGTAGACTCGACCGAGCGCACGATACCAGCGCCGCCGCAATGCGGGCAGATCACGGTAGAGGAGGCGACCACACCGGCACGCAGGCGCTGGCGCGACATTTCCATCAGGCCGAACTGGCTGATCTTGCCGATCTGGACGCGGGCGCGATCATTCTTCACCGCTTCGCGCAACCGCTTCTCGACCTCGCGGTCGTTGCGGCCTTCTTCCATGTCGATGAAGTCGATCACGATCAGGCCGGCAAGGTCGCGCAGGCGAAGCTGGCGGCCGACTTCGTCCGCGGCTTCCAGATTGGTCTTGCGCGCCGTCTCCTCGATGGAGTGTTCGCGGGTGGCGCGGCCGGAATTGACGTCGATCGAAACCAAAGCTTCGGTCTGGTTGATGACGATATAGCCGCCTGATTTGAGTGTGACGGTGGACGAGAACATGGCATCGAGTTGCTGCTCGATATGCATGCGCTGAAATAGCGGCACGGTGTCTTTGTACTGGTGCACATTGCGCGCCTGGGTCGGCATCAGCATGCGCATGAAGTCTTTGGCGTTGCGGAAGCCCGCTTCGCCTTCGACCACCACGTCCTTCACATCCTTGGTGAAGAGATCGCGGATGACGCGCTTGATCAGATCGCCTTCTTCATAAACGCAGGCCGGCGCGTTGGAGGACAGGGTCTTTTCGCGGATCGTGTCCCACAGCCGCATCAGATATTCATAGTCGCGGCGGATCTCGATCTTGGTGCGGTTCTCGCCCGCTGTGCGGATGATCAGCCCCATGCCTTCCGGCAGTTCCAGGCCTTGCGCCGCGGATTTCAAGCGCTTGCGATCGGCTGCGTTGGTGATCTTGCGGGAGATGCCACCGCCGCGGGGCGTGTTGGGCATCAGGACGCAATAACGGCCTGCCAGCGACAGATAGGTGGTGAGCGCGGCACCCTTGTTGCCCCGTTCTTCCTTGACCACCTGCACCAAAATGATCTGACGGCGTTTGATGACTTCCTGAATTTTGTAGTGACGGCGGCGCATCCATTTCTGGGGCGGGCGCTGCATCTGAAGCTTCTTTTCGCCCGAAGCTTCGGTTTCGCCTTCCACCGGTTCAATGGCGCCTTCATTCTCTTCGGCAGCCTCGGCGGCGGCGGTCTCGCCATCTTCAGGGGCGGCTTCGCCCGTGACCGGTTCAATCTCGCCTTCATTCTCTTCCGCCGCTTCGGCTTCACTGACCTGCGGGTCATGGCCGTAATCGGCTTCGGCGGCATGGGCGGCCTCGGACTTGGTCGGAACCTCGTCCTCTTCCTCGGCATGATCGTGTTCGTGCTCGATGGCGGCGCCCGCGTGATTGACGAAGACGTCTTCGTGATCGTCATCGTCCGATTGCGGCGCGGGCTCGGCGGGATGTTCTTCGGATGCCGCTTCGGTGTCGCGGGGAAGTTCGATACTGGCCGCATCCAAAGTCACCGGGGCGGCGTCCTCGCCATCCTCATGGGTGTCTTCGCCGCTTTCCTCTTCTTCTTCATCGTCGCCATCGGACTTGGCGCCGGAGCCCATCTCGAAGCTTTCGATATCGTCTTCCTGGCGGCGGCGGGCTTCGGCTTCCTGTTCGGCCAACAGCGCCTGACGATCCGCGACGGGGATCTGGTAATAATCGGGATGGATTTCCGAGAAGGCGAGGAAGCCCTGGCGGTTGCCGCCATATTCCACAAAGGCGGCCTGGAGCGAGGGCTCCACGCGCGTCACCTTGGCGAGGTAGATATTGCCTTTGAGCGGCCGCTTGCTTGCGGCCTCGAAATCAAATTCCTCGACCTTGGATCCGTCGAGAACCACCACGCGGGTTTCTTCCGGGTGGTTGGCGTCTATGAGCATGCGTTTGGACATGGAAATCTCCGGGGCGCGCGCCTGTGCCCAAATCGCGTTCCAACGCGAAAGCAGGGGCGGCAGCGGGCCAGTTTGTTAGGGGCAAGCGGCCGCCGAAACCCAGCGGCAAGGCCGCGGAGAGGATCGGGGTGGGTCGCAATTTGCCGGTCATGAATAACACTTAAATTCGGGCCGCCCGGGGGCGGAAAGGTGCTGCCATCTGCAATGGAGGGCTTCCTGCACCGTCTCAAGAGCGATATCTGGGGAGACGGCGGGGCATCCGGACCACTGCACCTTCCGGATCGTTCCGGGAGCAGAGCAGCATGGGAATCCCTTGTAGGGGGCGGGGTGCCTCCCGGCAAGGGCTTGTGTGATCTATCCCTGGCAGAGAGCGGCTAACGAAGCGTAAAGATTTCCAGTGCATTTAGGGATGCCCGATCGGGCTTGAGGCGAAAATTTGTTTCGAATCATAATCATATTGGCAATTGTTGCAAACTTGGGTGAGGGTGCGTTCAGCGCAGCCGCAGCCAAGGGGCAGAGCGACGATCCCATTGCCAGGGTTTTGCGTCAGGACCAGACCGCGCCTGGGGCGCCCCCTTCGGCCACCCATCTGCCGGTCGCGCCGGCCAAGTCGGTCCCGGCGCGTGGCGAGGGGCCTTCCCCGGGCAGCAACACAGGCACCAGCCCCCCCGTCGTGCTCAGTGCCCGCATCGGCGAACATGAGGACCGTACCCGCTTCGTCATCGAGTTCAGTGACCCCGTCAACATCCGCACATTCACACTGAGCGATCCTGATCGCGTGGTGGTGGACATGCCGGAAGTCTCCTGGCGGCTGAGTGCGCCGCCACGGCCAACCGGATCGGGCTCAGTTAAATCCTACCGCTATGGCGTGTTCCGCAAAGGCAATTCACGCATGGTGATCGATCTCAGCCGGCCGGTTCGGGTTTCGGATCCGATGGTGATTCCGCCCGCCAACGGCTTCGGCTACCGGGTGGTGATCGATCTCTTTCCGGCGCCCCGTACAAAATTCAACGCCGAGGCCGGCTGGCCGGCCGATCTGAAGGCGCGTGAAACCGATGCCGAGCGTCTCACCGCCATGATGGCGGAAACCCAGAAGCCGACCGGCCGCAAAGTCATTGTGATCGATCCGGGCCATGGCGGTCTGGATTCTGGCACGGTCGGTATCAACGGCTTGGCGGAAAAAGATCTGGTGCTGGCGGAAGGTCTGAAGCTGGCCAAGGCTCTGAGAGATGCCGGATACACCGTGCAGATGACGCGCGACAGCGACGTTTTCGTACCGCTGCCGCAGCGCGTTGCGCTATCGCGCAAACTCCGGGCCGATCTGATGATCTCGCTGCATGCCGATTCCAATCCGGACCCGGATGTCACCGGCCTATCCATCTACACTCTCAATGACGGGCGCTCGGACCGGGAAGCTGCGGCATTGGCCAAACGCGAAAACCAATCCGACGTCATTGCCGGGGTGGACCTTTCCAGCGCCAACAGCCCGGTCGCTCCGATTCTGATCGATCTTGCCCAACGCGACACCATGAACCGGTCTTCGCGTTTTGCGGAAACCGCGCTCGGCCGGTTGGGCGGCGTGACCGATATTCTGGCGCGCAGTCCACATCGGTCCGCGTCGCTGGCGGTCCTGGTCGCGCCGGATGTTCCCGCGGTCCTTATCGAACTTGGCTATCTTTCCAACCGCGCCGATGCCGCACGCATGAACACCGAGGCCTGGCGCAGCAAGGTTGCCCAAGCCATTTCCGACGCGGTGGACCGGCATTTCACGGCGGGAACCTCGCGATAGGATTGGGGCATGTTCATGAAAAAGACGACGTTTCTGCGCCTCTTTTCAACCCCAAAGGGGTACTATAAGGGAACGCGAGAGAACGGGCTCAAGCCCGAGAGGATCAATGGTCCGACGTCTTCTTGTCTATGCCGGTTTCGGTGTCGCCGCTCTTGCCGCCTTGGGCGTGCTGGCAGGCGTCTTCTACGTCTATACCGTGACGCGGGATCTTCCCAGCGTCGAGGCGCTGAAGAATTACAGTCCCCCCGTCACCACCCGCGTCTATGCCGGTAATGGAACAGTGTTGGGAGAGTATGCGCGGGAATCACGCATCTTCGTTCCGGCGTCCTTCATTCCCAAGCTGGTGGCGGAGGCCTTCACCAGCGCCGAGGATCGCAACTTCTACAATCATCCGGGCATCGACCCGTCCGGCATTCTGCGTGCCGCGATCAAGGATGTGGGTCTGGTGCTGGAAGGCCGCAGGCCTCAGGGCGCGTCCACCATCACCCAGCAGGTGGCGCGCAACTTCCTGCTCAATTCCGATGTGAAGTTCAGCCGCAAGATCCGCGAAGCCATTTTGGCCATTCGCATCGATGCGACTTATCCCAAGTCCCAGGTCCTGGAACTTTATCTCAACGAAATCTATCTGGGCGAACACAGCTATGGTGTCGGCGCGGCGGCGCTGAATTATTTCGGCAAATCGCTCGACGAGCTCGATATTGCCGAAGTCGCCTTCCTGGCGGCGCTGCCCAAAGGTCCCGCCAATTACGATCCGCGCTTCAATCACGCCGCCGCGGTGGACCGCCGCAATTGGGTGATCGGCCAGATGGCGGAAAACAATTATATCACCGATGCCCAGGCCACCGCCGCCCGGGCGGAACCGCTGGCGACGCAGATGCGGGCGCTGGGCAGTCAGGCCGCGGACGGTGATTATTTTGTCGAGGAAGTGCGCCGCCAGCTCTATGGCAAATATGGCGAGAAGGCACTCTATGACGGCGGCCTGCAGGTGCGCGCTTCGCTCGATACGCGGTTGCAGAATTATGCGGTGAGCGCGCTGCGTTCGGGGCTGGTGCGGTATGATCGCCGCCATGGCTGGCGCGGCGCCAAAAAGCAGATCGACGCCACCGGCGATTGGAAGGCGCAACTCATCAAGCAGCCCAACCAATCGGGTGTCGAGACCTGGAAGATCGCAACTGTTCTGAGTTTCGACCAGAAATTGATCCAAATCGGCCTGACCGATGGCAGCACCGGCGTCATCCCGTATGACGGCTACAAATGGGCGCGGCGCGAATTGAGGAACGCCAATGTCGGCGCGGCGCCCGCCAAACCGCAGGATGTCGCCAAGCCTGGCGACGTCATCTATGTCGAAGCGGAAGGCAAGCCGGGCGAATACGGCCTGCGCCAGATTCCGGAGATCAACGGCGCCATCGTGGCGATGGATCCGCATACGGGACGCGTCTTGGCGCTTTCGGGTGGCTTCTCTTATGCCTCGTCGCAATTCGACCGCGCCATGCAGGCGATGCGTCAGCCTGGTTCTTCTTTCAAACCCTTCGTCTATGCGGCGGCGTTGGACAATGGCTATACGCCGGTCTCCAAGGTACTCGACGCGCCTTTCGTGCTGGACATGGGGCCGGGGCAGGGGCTGTGGCAGCCGGACAATTTCGAACATGACTTTCTGGGCGACACCACGCTTCGGCGCGGGTTGGAATTGTCGCGCAACGTCATGACGGTGCGGTTGGCCTATACGCTGGGCATGGACAAGGTGGTGCCATACCCCATCAAGTTCGGCGTCTATGACAAGTTGCCGCCGTTGCTCGCCAATTCGCTGGGCGCTTACGAGACCACGCTTCTGCGGCTGGTCACGGGCTATTCCGAATTCGTCAATGGCGGCAAGAAGATTCAGGCGTCGCTGATCGACCGCATCCAGGATCGCAACGGCAAAACCATCTGGCGGCACGATGCGCGGGTCTGCGAAGGCTGCGACGATGCAAGCTGGAAGGGGCAGCAGGAGCCGCTTCTGGCCGATACGCGCGAGCAGATCATTGATCCGCGTACGGCCTATCAGATCGTCTCCATGCTGGAAGGCGTTGTCCAGCGCGGCACCGGCGTGTCGGTGCGCGCGGTGGGCAAGCCCGTGGCGGGCAAGACCGGAACGTCGTCCGAAGCGCGTGACACCTGGTTCATCGGCTTTTCGCCCGATCTGGCGGCGGGCGTTTTTGTCGGCTTCGACAATCCCAGAACCCTGGGGGCGCATGAGCAAGGCGCGACCGCCGCGGCGCCGATTTTCCGCGATTTCATGAAGAGTGCGCTGGCGGACGCTCCGCCCACGCCGTTCCGGGTTGCGCCGGGCATCGAGGAAGTCGCCGTGGATTGGAGAAGCGGCGAGCCGGTTTCCGGCGGCGCGGGCAGCATCATGGAAGCCTTCAAAGCGGGCACCGCGCCCGGCGAAGCGAATGCGGCCTCGGTCGCCACCCTGACGGCGGGAGACGCCGGTTCCGCGCCTGTCAACGCAGCCGGTCAGACGGCGCCACGCGCGCCTGTCGGGTCGGTCGGTGAAGGTACCGGCGGACTCTATTGAGGTTTGGCATGGCTCTTACAGCGGAGCCGTTGCGGTTGGTGAGCTGGCTGCGCCGTGCCCGCCTCTTTTCGATGGCGATGCAGCGAGGCCTGCGCGACGCCGAGCTAAGTCAAATTCTTCTGTGTGCCGTGATGGGGTGCTTCACCGGCGCCGTGGTGGATTTGCTGCGCGAGGGCGTGGCCTGGCTGCATGTTTTCGATTTCGGCATTCCGGCCAATCGCTATCTCAGTGAAGGTGTCGGCGTATCGCAGATACGTTTGTTGTTCGTTCCGCTTTTGGGCGGACTTCTGTTGGGTTTGGTGGCGCGCGCGGCGCGTGCCAAACGGCTGAACGAGATTGTCGATCCGATCGAAGCCAACGCGCTCCATGGCGGGCGTATGAGCCTTCGGGAATCGCTCTGGCTTACATTCACCACGGTGATTTCCAACGGCGCGGGCGCGTCGCTGGGCATGGAAGCGGGTTACAGCCAGTTGGGCGCTGGCCTTTATTCCTGGCTGGGCCGCTGGTTCCGGCTGCGCCGCGCGGATTTGCGCGTGTTCGTCACCGCGGGTGCGGCGGCTGCGATTGCAGCAGCTTTCAACGCGCCGTTGGCGGGCGCCTTTTATGGCTATGAATTGATCCTGGGCAGCTACACGACCAAGGCGCTCGCGCCGGTGATGGTGGCGGCGGTGTCGGCGGCGCTGACCCAGCGCGCCATGTCGAACATGAAAGCGCTGTTCGAAGTCGCGGGCGGTTTCAATGTCTCTTCCGGCAGCTATCTTCTGTTCGCGCTTCTGGGGGTAGGGGCGGCCGGCGTGGCGGTGGCGGCGATGCAGGCAGTGACTTGGACGGAGCGGAGCCTCAGGGCATCGCGCCTGCCGGACTGGTTGCGCCCGGCGATCGGTGGCGCATTGCTGTCGGCGATGGCGCTTTATGCGCCGCAAGTGCTGGGCAGTGGTCATGGCGCCGTGCAATTTCATTTCGACACGCGTTGGACCTTCTGGGCTTTGGCCGTTCTTCTGGTTCTAAAACTTGTGGCCTCGGCGATATCGGTGGGCTCCGGGTTTCGCGGCGGCTTGTTCAGTTCGGCGCTTTTCCTGGGCACCTTGTTCGGCGCGGTGTTCGCCCAGGGTGCGGCTTATTTCGCGCCCGGCATGGAGGCGCAGCACAATGTCTTTATGCTCGCCGGAATGGGGGCGGTGGCCGCCGCGGTGATCGGCGCGCCGCTCACGATGGTCTTCCTGGTTCTGGAAGCGACTGGCGACTTCCAAGTCACGGTCGCGGTCGTGATCGCTGTGGTGGTGGCTTCCACCATCGTGCGCATCCTGTTCGGCTATTCCTTCGCCACCTGGCGCTTTCATCTGCGCGGACTTTCCATTCGCGGCGCGCATGATGTGGGCTGGATCAGCGACATGACCGTGGGGCGCCTGATGCGCAGCGACGCCAAAACGGTGCCGGAGAATTTGGGCCTGCGTGCCTTGCGGGCCGCCTATCCGGTGGGCGGGACCAAACGGCTTTATGTCGTTGACGGAGCGGGACATTACATCGGCGCCATCGATACCTCGGATCTGCATGACGCAGAGATCGACGATGCATTGGACTGGGCAGTCGCGGGCGATCTGGCCGAAGCGCCGGACCAGTTTCTATTGCCGTCCGAGAATATCCGCAGCGCGCTTGCCCGTTTCGATACGCTGCAAGTCGAAACCTTGCCGGTGCTGTTATCTCGCAACCAGAAAACCGTGGCCGGGTATGTCACCGAGGCCTATGCACTCAAGCGTTATTCCGCCGAACTGGAGCGGATGCGGTCCGCCGAGCTGGGCCAGCGCGACCTGTTCTCCATTGGCCCCTTGCCCAATAGCAAGACGCCATCGTCCTGACTTTGCCCTTTACGGGCGAAAACCCACCCCCTATATCCCTGTTATGCGCCCAGAAACCGAACGCAGTATCGAAGATATCCAGCAGGCTCTCGCCCTGCTGAGGAGGCATCTTTGACTGGGATAAATCGCTGCGCCGCCTGGACGAACTGAACGCCCGCGCTGAAGACCCCACGCTCTGGAACGATCCCGCCAACGCGCAAAAGCTGATGCGCGAGCGGCAAAAGCTCGATGCCGCGCTCGGTTCTGTCCGGGCGCTGGAGAATGAACTGACCGATGCCATCGGCCTGATCGAAATGGCGGAAGCGGAAAACGACGCCGCGATGGTGGCGGATGCGGAGGGCGCAATCGGCGGCCTACAGAAGCGCGCCGAACAATTGCGTCTGCAATCCATGCTATCGGGCGAAGCCGACGGCAATGACAGCTATCTGGAAATTCACGCCGGCGCAGGCGGCACCGAGAGCCAGGATTGGGCTTCGATGCTGTTCCGCATGTATACGCGCTGGGCGGAACAGCATGGCTACAAGCTGCAACTGATCGAAGAAAGCGAAGGCGAGGGCGCGGGGCTAAAATCGGCTACGCTTCTGGTCAAGGGTGACAATGCCTATGGCTGGCTCAAGACCGAAGCCGGTGTGCATCGTCTGGTGCGGATTTCACCATTCGATTCCAATGCCCGGCGTCACACGTCCTTTTCTTCCGTCACCGTCTATCCGGTGATCGATCAGTCGATCGAAATTGACATTCCGGAAAAAGATGTCCGCATCGATGTCTATCGCGCGAGCGGCGCGGGCGGACAGCATGTCAACAAGACCGAAAGCGCCGTGCGTATCACGCATTTGCCGACCGGCATTGCGGTTGCCAGCCAGTCGGAGCGCAGCCAGCACCAGAACCGCGCGATCTGCTGGGATATGTTGAAATCGAAGCTGTACGAGATCGAGCTGGAAAAGAAGAAAGCCGAGACCGGCGCCTTTGTCGGCGAGAAATCGGAGATCGGCTGGGGGCACCAGATCCGCTCTTATGTTCTTCAGCCCTATCAGTTGGTCAAGGATCTGCGCACCGGCGTGGAAAGCCGCACACCCCAGGATGTTCTGGACGGTGATCTGGATCCCTTCATGGCCGCAGCCTTGGCGCAAGAAGTGGGCGGCAAGCCGCGCGAAAAGATCGAAGATCTCGACTAGATCCACTTTTGATGGTCGCACCGCTTCGGCGCTTCGCGCCGGCGGCTGCTCCGCGCGAAAGGGTCGAAGACCTCGAATAGCCGCTAGAGCGGACGGCGAACCGCTTCGATGAATTTTCCGGGATTTTGCAGCGCGTCGTCATACCAGATTTCGTAATGGACATGCGGTCCGGTGCTGCGGCCGGTGGAACCGAGCCGCCCAATGGTGGCGCCTTTTTCAACCTTGGCGCCGATGCGCACATTCATCGCGGAAAGATGGCCATAGCGGGTGCGGATGCCGAGGCCATGGTCGATCTCCACCATATTGCCGTAACCACCTCGGTTGCCGACAAAGACCACGGTTCCGGGCGCGGTCGCCCGCACTTGCGCCCCCCAAGGGCCGGCAAAGTCGATGCCGGAATGGAACGCGTAACGGCGGGTGAAGGGATCGACGCGCGCGCCAAAGCCGCTGGTGCGTTCAAATCCTGCGCCCCCCACGGGCAATGCCAGTGGGATATGGCGCATCTCGAACGACAGATCGCTCAACTGACCGAGAATGGCGCTGGCATGCAGATAACTGGTGTTGAAGCTTAAATCCTGGATGCCGTTTACCTGCACCCGGTCGAGCGGAATTTCCGGCCCGCCCACGCCTTCATCGCTGGCGATCTTGCGTTGGAACTGGTCCGGATTGATGCCGGTGCGCCGCACGATATCGCGCAGCGCCACCATATCGTTCGACAGGATATCGCGGGTCTTGCCCATCAAGGGGCCTTCGGCCCGTCCCATGGCGGCCACGCGCGCGGTCTGCTCGGCCAGGGAGCGCAATCCGGGGTGCTCGGCATAGACCGCCGAAAGCGCGGCCGGATTTTTGGCGCGGGGCGCGAATATCGCGGCCGCCAGCTTGCGCAATTTCGTCAAAGTGCCGTCCAGAAGGCTGGCATGCTCCGGTTTGGCGACGCGCGGCTGGGGCGAGGCGGGGCCCGGCATTACCGAAAGTGCGCTGCCTGTATCGGTGTCCGGCGCGAAGGTACCGGGAAGGCCCGCAGGTCCGGCTACGCCCAGACTGTCGCTGGCCGGCCCGTCATCCCGGTCCGAAAATCCGGAAGCGGGAAGGGCCCGCATTGGCGCGGCAAGCGGGTCGCGGCTGGGCGCGATGGCGGCCTCGACCTGGGCCTTGCGGTTGAGGAAACCCGCGATGGTGTTCTGTTTGATCTGAAGGTCATCGGCCGCGGCCTTGAATCGGTCTTCGGCCCCGACCAGCGCGCCGTTCAACTCGTCATAGGTAATCTGCAAATCGGCGAGGCGGCTTTCATAGGCCGTCTGCATTTCCTGGAAACGATGATCCTTGGCGGTGATGATGCGGTCCTTGAAGATCACATTGACGGTCGCAAAGGCGACCCATCCCAGAAAGATCAAAACCAGGCCCGCCAATGTGGCCTGCAGCGAAGGGCCGAAGGTGAAAAACTGTACCCGGCCCTCGCTGCGAATATAGATCTGCCGTTCCGGGAATGTTGCATGGACCCAGGTCCAGACGCGTTCCATCATGGTGGCGGTCATGGGTGGCACGCTTACGCTGCCGCCCGGATCGGCTCCCGGAGCAGATCGCTTTCCACGCTGCCAGAAGAAGGAGCGTGACTTCAGCCGCGGACCGAACCGCTTGCCTTGGGTCATAAGATTTTGGCCGCGGCAAGCACGGCCTCCACATGGCCGGGAACTTTCACCTTATGCCAGGCCTGGGCGATCACGCCCTTGGCGTCGACCAGGAAGGTGGCTCGCTCCACGCCCATATATTTGCGGCCGTAAAGGCTCTTTTCGACCCAGACGCCCCAGGCATTGGCCGCTTCGAGATCCGGATCGGAGGCCAGCGCGACCTTCAATTTGTGCTTTTTGCGGAATTTCTCGTGGGACGCGATGCTGTCCTTGGAAACGCCGATGACCGGGATGCCCAGCTTGGCGAATTTGGCGGCGGCAGCGGAAAAGTCCACGGCTTCGCGGGTACAGCCGGAGGTGTCGTCCTTGGGATAGAAATAGATCAAGTACGGGCTGCCCTTCAGAGCAGTCCGGCTCAGCACGTCTCCTGCATCGGTCGCAAGCTTGAAGTTCGGGGCCTTGTCGCCCGGTTCCAAAGCCATTCGCCATCCGCCCCGAAAAAGCCGTCGGCCTTAACTTAAGAGGCACAAAGAGCGGAGCGCAACCCGTAAAAACCTTTACAAGATGCTGGGTTGTCTGCCCTTTTTAAGCCCAACAGGTGCGATACTGCTCCTGTTTCCCAGTTCCGGACCGGTCCGCTTTGAGACTGCCTTTTGCCAGCTATATCAAGGCCCACCACATCAGTGGCGCCGCCGTCTGCATGGGCGGGCTTGTCGCCGCGATGGTGTTTTTCGTGGCGGGGGCGGGTCTGCGCCTGCTTTTGGGGCCGGTATCCTTGGGGCCGCTGCAAAGCACCCTGGCCGGGGCGATAGCCCAGGCCTTGCCGGGTATCTCGCTGACATATGATCAGGCCGCGATCGAATGGAGCCGGGACGAAGGCCGGATCAATCTGGTCGTGCTGGGGGCCAAGATTTACGACGCCAATCATCGTGTGGTCGCCGAAGCCCCAAAGGCCGATATCGATCTGGCGGCCCGGCCCTTCCTGTCCGGCCAGGTGAGTGTTCAACGCATCACCCTGGTCGGCGTCCAGCTCTCGCTGGTTCATATGAAGGATGGCGGCATCCGATTGGGCGCGGAAGGCGAAACAAGTGCCAACGACGTCCTGGCCCGCCTCAATGACGTGATCAATGCGAAAGGCTCCTCCACATCGGGCTTGAAGAGTTTTGCGGTGCGCAATGCGCGGCTCAATCTGTATGACGAAACCACAGGCCTGAAGATCGTCGCGCCGCGTGCCGAGCTCGTTCTCTCCGCCAAGGGTGACGCGATTGCCGTGCATTCCAATGCCGATGTGACGATCTCCGGACGATCTGCGCATATCCGGGCCGATGTGACCTTGCCGCCGGGCAGCGGCCCGGTGACCGGAAATGCCTTGATCACGGGCCTGGACCCGCGCGCGCTTGCCGCCAACGCGCCATTGTTCGCACCGCTGAAGGACATCGCTCTGTCGGTCAATCTGGCGACCCGCTTTGCGCTTTCCGGCGCCAAACTCAGCAATGCCGAGTTCGATGTGACCGCGGCCGGTGAAGTGCCGCTGGCCGGGCTCAAGGGCGGTACGCTCCATGTGCGGCGGGTGCATCTCAACGGCGATTATGATGGCGTGAAAAATCATCTCGCGCTCGATCAGGTGGCGTTCGACACCCAGGAAGGCATTGTGCGTCTGAAGGGCAGCGCAGATTTTCATTACGACGGTGCGGCGCTTGCAAGTGTCAGCGGCAAGATCGCTTCGACACGCATCGCGCTCAATATGCCGGGGATTTTTGCCCAGCCGGTCGGGTTTCAAACGTTACAGCTTGCTGGCGACTATCAGGTCGCGTCGCGGACCTTCACCATCGCGCAGGCCAGCCTGACCGCGCCGGCCTTCACGCTTTCCACCAAAGGCAGCATCACCTTTGCCAGCGATGGTCAGGCACCGGGCCTCGCTTTGAGCGGAAGGCTGGCGCCGCTGCCGGTCAAGACCTTGCTGCATTATTGGCCGCTGCCGGTGGTGCCGGGCGCGCGCGAGTGGATCGTGGACAATATTTTCGCGGGCACGTTGGGTCCGATGGATTTCGAGACCCATTTCCCCGTGGGCATGCTCGATCAGGACGTTCTTCCCGATGACTCCATGAAGCTCAGTTTCGCGATGAGCGGCATAGAGGGAAGCTATGTGAAGGGGCTGACCCATGTCACAGGTGTTTCGGGCAACGGGGCGCTGCTGGGCGATAGCTTCACCGCGGATTTTGACGGCGGCAAGGTTGGGAATCTGACCGTCCGCAACGGCCATGCTCTGATCCCAAATCTGCATGTCCATGGCACGGTCGGTCAGTTCAGCGCCCATGTCGATGGGCAGATGCCCGAGATCATGACGCTGATCGACATGCAGCCGCTGGGTTATCCCACCCGCTTCGGCATCGATCCCAAACTGACACGCGGCACGGCGAGCACCGATCTGAATTTCCAGGTCCCGATGTTGCAAGATCTTGCCGTCGATGCGGTGGGAATTTCCGTCAAGGCGCAGGTCAGCGATTTTGCGGTGACCTTGGGACGGCTGAAGCTCACCAATGGCGCGGTCAATTTCGATATCGACAATTCGCGCCTGCATCAGACCGGCACGGTCTCCATCGCCGATGCGCGCTTCGCGGTCGATTGGCAAGAGGATTTCAAGACCACCCAGCCCGTTACCACGCGGATCAATGCCAAAGGCGTGATGACGGATGGCGCGCGCCAGGCCTTGAGCGTCGGCCTGCAGAATATTCTGACCGGGCCGGTGCCGGTCACAGCCGATATGCAGGGCCGCCGCGGACAGTTGACGATTGCTGATGTCGCCATGGACCTCACCAATTCCGCGCTGACCATTCCGATCCTGCATCTGGGCAAGCAAGCCGGGCAGGCGGCTTCGGGCCGCGTGACGGTCAATTTCGCGGCGGGCGATCTGATCCGCGACGAGGTCATTCATGTCACCGGTCCCAATCTCAGCGCGACCGGCACCGCCAATTTCGACCGCACCGGTTCGCTTTCCGTCCTCAATTTCTCTTCGGTCAAAATGGGAGAGCTGAACGATCTGTCCTTCATTCTTACGCGCTCGCCGTCGGGTGATGATTATGTCCTGCGCGGCCGTTCGCTCGATGGCTCGCTGGTCGGCCGCAATGTCGGTGATGCCAATGGCGCAGGCAGCGCCGCACCGCCGCGCGATGACACGCCGGCCGGTGCATTCCACATCGACGCGAAACTGGACCGGTTGGCGATGCGCGACGGCGTCGCGATTGCGCCCTTCAATCTCGATCTGGCGGGGATCGGCAACAAACCGTCCGCGCTGACCTTGTCGGGCGGGATCGGCAAAGAGACGCTCAGCGGCAATATCCAGACCAGCGCGGCGGGCCGCAAAGTCTCCATCGAGGCGGGCGATGCGGGGACCCTGATTCAGGGCCTGTTCAATTTCCAAAGCATCAAAGGCGGCAAGCTCAGGCTCTCCGCCAGTCTTCCGGGGCGCGCCAGCGATCCGAATGTCGGTCCCACCACACCGGACTATCAGGGCACACTCGATATCGATGATTTTCAGGTGGTCAATCAGCCATTCCTGGCGCGGCTTTTCTCCGCTGGCTCACTGACCGGCATCGGCGATCTGATGGGCGGCGACGGGATCTCGATCGAGAATATGAATGTGCCCTTCTCGTCCAAGAACAATGTCATCAGCGTGCATGACGCTCGCGCGCGTGGCCGCGCCATCGGCGCCACGGCTGACGGCTATATCGACCGTCCCAAAAGCCAGGTGGCGCTGAAGGGATCGCTGGTGCCGGCGTATGGATTGAATTCGGTCCTGGGCAACATTCCGCTTCTGGGCGATGTGCTGGTTTCGAAGAAGGGCGAAGGGGTGTTCGGCGTCACCTATTCGGCCACCGGCAGTGCGGAATTGCCCAAGATCGACGTCAATCCGCTCTCGGTTCTGACGCCGGGTATTTTGCGCCGGATTTTCGAAGGCCATATGCCGACGGCAGCGAATGCGCCGTCCAACGCGCCACAGGCGGAAACGCAACAGCCGCGATAGCGTCAGAGCGGCTTGATCAACACATGCCGCTTTTTGCCGCTCGACAATTTCAGCACACCGTCCGCGTTCAGTGCTGAAGTCTCGACCGTCAGCTTCGGGTCGTTCACCGCAACGTCATTGAGCTTCAGCCCGTTGTTGGTGATCAGTTTGCGCGCCTCGGAATTCGAGGCGGCAATGCCCGCGGCGACGGCGAGATTGAGAATGCCGTCGGGCAATTTTGCCTGAATGGTGGGAAGGCCTTCGGCGGAGGCGCCTTCCTCGAAAGCCCGGCGGGCGGTTTCGGCGGCGCGCTCCGCCGCGTCGCGGCCATGCAAGATGGCGGTGGCTTCCGTCGCTAGGGTCTTCTTGGCGTCGTTCAGTTCGGCGCCTTGCAGCGCTTCCAGCCGCGCGATTTCATTTTCCGGCATGTCCGTGAACAGGCGCAGGAAGCGGCCGACATCGCCGTCTTCGGTGTTGCGCCAGAACTGCCAGTAATCATAGACGCTCAGCAGGTCCCGATTCAGCCATATCGCGCCTGATGCGGTCTTGCCCATCTTGGCGCCCGATGCGGTGGTGATCAGTGGTGTGGTGAGGCCGAACAGCTGCACGCCTTCCATGCGGCGGCCCAACTCGATTCCGGATACCACATTGCCCCATTGGTCCGAGCCGCTGGATTGCAGGCGGCAGCCATAGCGTTTGTTGAGTTCGACGAAATCATAAGCCTGCATGATCGAATAGTTGAATTCCAGGAAGGACATGGGCTGCTCGCGTTCCAGCCTGAGGCGGACGCTGTCCATGGTCAGCATGCGGTTGACCGAGAAATGCTTTCCCACCTCGCGCAGGAAGGGGATGTATTCCAGCTCGTCCAACCACTCGGCATTGTCCACCATGATGGCGTCGGAGGGGCCGTCTCCGAATTTCAGCAGATGCCGCACGCCGCTCAGCATGCTCTGCTTGTTTTCCTCGATCTGTTTCGCTGTCAGAATCAATCGCGTTTCGTCTTTGCCCGATGGGTCACCAGCCTTGGTGGTACCGCCGCCCATCAACAGGATCGGGCGATGTCCCGCCTGTTGCAGACGGCGCAATGTCATCAGCTGCACGAGATTGCCGATATGCATGCTCTTGGCGGTGCAATCGAAGCCGATATAGGCGGTGACGCGTTCTTTGCCGAACAGGGCGTCCAGATCGGCGGGCGCGGAGCAATCATAATAGGCCCCGCGCGCGGCGAAGTTTTTCAGAAACGCAGACTGGAATTGCGGTGCAGCGGGCATGATAGTGGCTCAGGTGAAGGTCGATATAGCAGGCGGGCAATAGCACAGATGGCGGAAATTTCGAAAGTCATAGGCCTGATGAGCGGCACCTCGTTGGACGGGGTCGATGCCGCCCTGATTGAGACCGATGGCGAGGATTTCGCCCGCCCGCTGGCCAGCCTCACCATCCCCTACAATGCCGAGACAAGGGCACAATTGCGGGCCGCGCTGGACGAGGCGCGGGGTGTGGCGGAAGGCGCCCCGGTGCCGCAGGCGATCCGGGAAGCGGAACGCACCTTGACCGAAGTTCATGTCGCGGCCGTCGAAGCGCTCTTGAAAAAGGCCGGCTTGGCCGCAAGCGCGGTCGCTTTGATCGGATTTCACGGCCAGACCATTCTTCACCGGCCGGATCAGCGCTGGACCTGGCAGATCGGCGATGGTGCGCTTCTGGCGCGAAAGACCGGCATCGATGTGGTCAATGATTTCCGCACCGCCGACGTCAAGGCAGGCGGGCAGGGTGCGCCGCTGGTGCCTCTTTATCATGCGGCGTTGGCGCGCAAGACGGCGTTGGCGCCTCCGCTGGTCCTGGTGAATATCGGCGGCGTTGCCAATGTCACTTACATATCCGGCGAGACCGTGCTGGCATTCGACACCGGTCCCGGCAATGCGCCCATCGACGACTGGATGCACCGTCACAGCGGCAAACCGGTGGATGAGGGCGGCACCTTCGCCCGCACCGGCAAAGTGAATGACGTGGCCCTGGCCCGGATGCTGGAAAATCCCTTTTTCGATCGCATCCCGCCAAAATCACTGGACCGGCTGGATTTCGGCAGTGATGCGGTTGCAGACCTGTCGCCGGAAGACGGTGCGGCCACCCTGACGGCGTTCACGGCGGCGTCCATCGCCAAAGCGCGGGAGCATTTTCCCGAACCCGCGACCACCTGGATCGTCACCGGCGGCGGGCGGCATAACAAATTTCTGATGGATCAACTTCGGGCGCGCGTGAATGCGCCTGTTCTCACCACGGAAGACGCCGGATGGGACGGCGATGCCATGGAAGCGGAAGCCTTCGCCTATCTGGCGATGCGCTCGAAAAAAGGATTGCCGCTGTCTTTGCCGACCACGACGGGCGTCCAGCAGCCCATGACCGGCGGCAAATACCACCGGCATCTTTGATCGTCATGGCCCGGTCTGTCCGGGCCATCCAGTTTAATGGAAACTGGGTCACCCGAATAAATCGGGTGACGGCGAGAGGGCCTAGCGGCCCTCTCTTGGTTTGCTCATCATGTTGGAGACGTATTCTTTCACCGTCTCCACCACGTCCGCTTCGTGCTTGTCGAAGAAGTGATTGGCGTCGTCGATCTTGTTGTAGGTGATCTTGATGCCCTTCTGCGCCGTGAGCCGGTCGACCAGCTTCTGCACATCGGGTTCCGGCACGACGCTGTCCTTGGTGCCGTGCACGATCAGGCCGGAGGCCGGGCAGGGCGCCAGGAAGGCGAAGTCATACATGCTGGCGGGCGGGGCAATCGAAACGAAACCTGTGATCTCCGGCCGGCGCATCAAAAGCTGCATGCCGATCCAGGCACCGAACGAGATGCCGCAAACCCAGACATTCGACGGATTGGGATAAAGCGTGTTCATCCAGTCCAGGATCGCGGCGGCGTCGGACAATTCCCCCGAACCATTGTCGAAAGTTCCCTGACTGCGGCCCACGCCCCGGAAATTGAACCGAACCGTGGTGCAGCCCAGGCCGTGGAACATGTGGAACAGGTCATAGACCAGCGGATTGTTCATCGTCCCGCCGAATTGCGGGTGGGGATGGAGCACCAGTGCCATGGGGGCACCGGGCGCTTTCTGGCGCTGATAACGGGCTTCGATCCGGCCGGCGGATCCGGGGAGGATAATGTCAGGCATGATTGTTCTCGGACGGACGGGTCTGCATCATTAGCATAGCGGATAACTCGGATATTAAGCCAGCAATTTCACAAAATAACGTTGTTATTTCAATGACTTGATTGGCTTTTGGCGGATGTCCTGTGAATACTTGACCGTCATGGTAGGGAAATCTATACCCCTCCTGCAGGTATTCAGGCTTTTTTCCAGGACGAGCCGCGCTTCTTAACATCAAGCCGTCTCCGGGACCTAAGAAAAAACGCCGCTATTTGAAGGAGATCGGCCATGCGGCTGAGCACCAAGGGACGTTATGCGGTGATGGCGATGGCCGATCTGGCGGGCCATGCCTCGGAAACCGAAGGGGCGGCCAAACCCGTGGCCCTCGCCGATATTGCCGAGCGGCAGGACATTTCTCTGTCCTATCTGGAACAGCTCTTCGCCAAGCTCCGGCGCGGCGGGCTGGTCACCAGTGTTCGTGGCCCGGGGGGTGGTTATCGTCTGGCCCGTCCGTCCGCCGAATTGCGGATCGCCGACATCATCGTGGCGGTGGACGAGCCCATTGCGGCGACGCGCTGCAAGCCGAATGGCACCAAAGGTTGCACCAAGACGGGCGCGCGCTGCGTCACCCACGATCTCTGGGAAGAATTGGGTCAGCAGATCCACATTTTCCTGTCGTCCGTTTCGCTGGCGGATGTGGTGGAGCGGCGTGTGCTGGGCCGCTCGCGTCCCTGCAATGATTTTGAAACCGCGGCCGAAGGCCAGGCCCAGGATTTTGAAGCGGCCTGAGATAGAGATGCCGTATTGCGATCACAATGCCACTGCACCGCTTCGGCCCTCTTGCCGCGATGCGATGCTTGCTGCGCTTTCGGTGACGGGTAACCCCTCTTCGGTGCATGCCAATGGCCGTGCCGCCCGTGCCATGGTGGATGAAGCGCGCCGAAGCGTGGCGCGGCTTGTCGGCGCCAAGGCGGAGCAGGTGATCTTCACCAGCGGCGCAACGGAAGCGAATGGCTTGGCGCTTTGGGGTGCCGTGGAAGGCGCTATCGACCAAAGCGAGACGGAAAAGTTCGCCCGCATCACGCGCCTGTTCGTAAGCGCCATCGAGCATAGCTCGGCGCTCAAGACCGCGCAGGCAGTGGCGGAGCGGATTGCGGGTGTCCGGGTGGAAAATCTGCCGGTGACGGCAGAGGGCCTTCTGGACACAGAAGCACTGCGTGTGGCGCTGCGCGAAGGCAAGGGCCGCGCGCTGGTGGCGGTGATGGCCGCCAACAATGAAACCGGTGTGATACAGCCCATCGCCGAGATTGCGCGCCTTTGCCGCGAGGCGGGAGCGCTGTTGCTGGTGGATGCCGTGACAGCAGCGGGCAAAGTCGTGCTCGATGCCGGGCTCTGCGATTATCTCACTTTGTCGGCACACAAGCTTGGCGGCCCGCAGGGCGTGGGCGCCTTGATTGTTGCGCCCGATGCGCCGCTTGCGCCGCAAGTGACGGGCGGTGGCCAGCAAAAGGGCCTGCGCGCGGGAACCGAAAATCTTTCCGGCATTGCCGGTTTCGGTGCCGCGGCGGATGCGGTCCTTGCCGATGTGGACGAGCGCGTGCGTGTTCAAGCGGTGCGCGAGCGTTTCGAAGCCGCTCTGAAACACGCCGTGCCGAATGCGGTCATCTTTGGTGTGGGCGCCCCCCGCCTCGGCAATACGTCGAATATCGGCGTGCCGGGATTGTCTTCCGAAAATCTGGTGATCGCGCTCGATCTGGACGGCGTGATGGTCAGCTCCGGTTCGTCTTGTTCATCGGGCAAGATTGCGCCATCGCATGTTCTGTCTGCGATGGGCGTATCTTCCGATCTCGCCATGGGTTCGATCCGCGTCAGCTTTGGTTGGAATTCCGTTCCCGGGGACGCCGACGCGGTGGTCGCGTCCCTCCTGAAATTACGCCAGCGCGTCCGCGCGCCGGCGGCAGCCTAAAGGTCCGCCATGTCATCCGCTGCTCTGGAAACCAAGGATACCGTCGCCGGGCTGGGCGAGAAGTACAAATACGGCTTCGTCACCGACATCGAGATGGAGCGCGCGCCCAAAGGCCTATCGGAAGACACGGTGCGCTACATCTCCGCCAAGAAGGGCGAGCCGGAATGGATGCTGGAATGGCGCCTGGCCGCGTTCCGCCGTTGGCTCTCCATGAAAGAGCCGAGCTGGGCGCGGGTGCATTATCCGCCCATCGATTATCAGAATTCCTATTATTACGCGGCGCCCAAAAACACGCCGCTGAAGCAGTCGCTGGATGAAGTCGATCCCAAGCTTCTGGAAACTTACAAGAAACTGGGCATTCCCTTGCATGAGCAGATGGCGCTGGCGGGCGTCGCCGTCGATGCGGTGTTCGATTCCGTTTCGGTCGCCACCACGTTCAAGGATAAATTGAACGAAGCGGGTGTGATTTTCTGCCCGATCTCCGAAGCGATCCGCGACTATCCCGATCTGGTGAAGAAATATCTCGGCACTGTGGTGCCGGTGACCGACAATTTCTTCGCGACTTTGAATTCGGCGGTCTTTTCCGACGGCACCTTCGTCTATGTGCCCAAGGGCGTGCGCTGCCCGATGGAGCTTTCGACCTATTTCCGCATCAATGCTAGCGAGACTGGCCAGTTCGAACGCACTTTGATTGTGGCGGATGAGGGCTCGTATGTTTCTTACCTCGAAGGCTGCACCGCCCCCAAGCGCGACGAGAACCAGTTGCACGCCGCGGTGGTCGAGTTGGTCGCCCTGGACGATGCCGAGATTAAATATTCCACGGTGCAGAATTGGTATCCCGGCGACGAAAACGGTTTGGGCGGCATCTTCAATTTCGTCACCAAGCGCGGCGATTGCCGAGGTGACCGCTCCAAGATCTCCTGGACCCAGGTTGAGACCGGCTCCGCCATCACCTGGAAATATCCCAGCTGCATTCTGCGCGGCGATGAAAGCGTCGGCGAATTCTATTCCATCGCCATCGCCAACAATTTCCAGCAAGCCGATACCGGCACCAAGATGATTCATCTGGGTAAGAACACGCGCTCGCGGATCATTTCCAAAGGTATCAGCGCGGGCAAAGCCCAGAACACCTATCGCGGGCTGGTCAGCGTCTATGGCAAGGCGGAAAATGCCCGCAATTTCACGCAGTGCGACTCGCTGCTGATCGGCAGCGAATGCGGCGCCCATACCGTGCCTTATATTGAAAGCCGCAATCCGTCGGCGCGCATCGAGCATGAAGCGACAACGTCGAAGATTGCGGAAGATCAGCTTTTCTATTGCTTGCAGCGGGGCCTTGGCCAGGAAGAGGCGGTGGCCTTGATCGTCAATGGCTTCTGCAAGGAAGTGTTGCAGCAATTGCCGATGGAATTCGCCGTCGAAGCGCAAAAGCTGGTCGGTATTTCTCTGGAAGGTTCCGTGGGTTGAATATGCTGGATATCAAAAATCTTCACGTCGCGGTGGACGGCAAGGAAATCCTCAAGGGGCTGACCTTGAAGGTCGAAGCCGGGCAGGTGCATGCGATCATGGGCCCCAATGGCTCCGGAAAATCCACGCTCTCTTATGTGCTGGCGGGCCGTTCCGGCTACGACATCACCGAAGGCAGCATCACCTATCGTGGTGAAGATCTTGCCGCGCTGCCGCCCGAAGAGCGTGCCGCCAAAGGCGTGTTCCTGGCGATGCAGTATCCGGTCGAGATTCCGGGCGTCACCACCATGATGTTCCTGAAAAGCGCTCTCAATGCCCAGCGCCGCAGCCGTGGCGAATCCGAGATGGACGCCATCGGCATCCTGAAAACGGTGCGCAAGAAGGCTGCGGCCTTGAATGTCTCCGAAGAGATGCTGAAGCGCGCGTTGAATGTGGGCTTTTCCGGTGGCGAAAAGAAGCGGCTGGAAATTCTTCAGATGGCGTTGTTCGAGCCCAAGCTGGCGATCCTGGATGAAACCGATTCCGGTCTCGATATCGATGCGCTGCGGCTGGTGGCGGAAGGCGTCAACAGCCTGCGCGGGCCGGAACGCGCCATGCTGGTGATCACCCATTACCAGCGCCTGCTGGATTATATCGTGCCCGATCGCATTCATGTTCTGGCCAATGGCCGGATCGTGGCCGAAGGCGGCAAGGAACTGGCCCTGGAACTGGAAGCCAAGGGTTACGAGCAGATCGTGAAGGATGCGGCATGAGCCTTGCGCTGGCGCTTCCCACACGTCGGGTCGAGGAATGGAAATATTCCGACCTAGCGCGTGCCTTGGGTGATGCCGGGTTCGGCGACGCCTCGGCGCATGTGCAGGTGGATGCGCTTCCGGCCGGGATTGAGGCCATCGACCTCGATCAAAATGTGCGGCCGCTTTGGATCAGCACGCATTACGGCAAGCTCAAGACAAATGACGTGGGCGCGCTGTCCTTGGCCAAATCGGCGAGCGGTTTG
>DASYDX010000189.1:0-4274 GCA_036499345.1 Rhizomicrobium sp. | reverse complement strand
CCGGTGCGCGCGGGCGCTGAGCGCAAACATTTCCTCTGCACCATGCCCGGCGGCGTAAGGCTGGAATTCACGCCGGTCAGTTGAGGGCAGGGCGGTGCGCGGCTCGAAGGGATGGGGCGCGCGGTGAAGGCGAAGTAGGCGGCGGGCGAGCTCGCTCCTCTTCCGGCCCTATGCCTGCCGGCACAGTGCCAAATCTTATTTGCAAGCGCCCACGCGCTTGGCGGTGAAGACCATATCGATCTTGATGCCGCGCCCGCTGGTGCCGGTTGCATTCAGGGTGAAGCCCGTGGGCGTCACCGGGCCGTGAAGATGAACGATGTTGGTGCCGCTTGCGCTTTTGCAGCTGCGCGTCGCATCCAGCACGCCGCCCGCGAAGGCGTTGCTGGTCAATGTGCACTCCTTGTCTTTCTCCTTCAGCATGTTTTCCAACCCATGCGCGGCTTCGGCGGCGGTCAGGCATTTGGTGTCGGTGTTGGGCGGCTCACTGGCCAGCGCCTGGGCCATGCCGGGCGGAACATGATCCCCTTCGATATGGGTGATCTTGCTGGAATAGGTCCATTGGCCTGGCTGCACCTGTTGGGCGGATGCGGCAAACGGAATCGCACAAAGCAGAACGGCGGCGGCAAGCATCAGACGCATGGAAATATCCCCCCGGATTGTGCGGCAAGGTTAAGCCTGGCCGATGCGATATGCGAGGGAACATCGAATTACGAAAGGTTCAGGTTCCGCCTCGCCGTGAGTTCCAGATTGGATGCTGGATTTCTCTTGTTGCGTGCGCTTCCGTACATGCGCGGTGGCCGCTATGCCGATGATTTTGCTGGTAAGTTCTCTCGCCAATATGCGATCACGCAATCGCAATGTGGGTGTGTAAAATTCAGGCCACCGCATATGGCATTCAGTCCGGGGACGTCATGCCATTCATCGAAAATATTCACGCCTTCCAGGGCAGAGAACAATTCGTCGTCACCTTGCGCTGCAAATGCAGCCAGCAGGGCACGGCGATCTGGGAAGAGAGTGTCGCGCCCGCGCCGCGCGGGCCGCAGCCGGTTCTGCTCGAAGTCTCCAGCGGATTTTATCTGCGGCGCAAGCGCGATCGCGGTGTTTCCGAAATCGCCTGCGCCGTCTGCGAAACCATTCTGGGTTTCAGCCGGACCAGGCCGGTGACGATAAGAGCGCTGCCGCCGATCCGGTGACCGGCGGCGCGGTCCCGAAGCAATGAAATTGCGATACGCTCGGCCGCGTCCCTTTACATATTTGTATAAATTCCAAACAGCGGCTTGGCGGGGATCGTGATATCGCGCGCGTCATAGCGGCGGGCGGTAAGTATGTGATCCCACACCCGCTTCCCTCTTTGCGCGTGTCTTCGCCCGAAAAAAGACATTGCGCTTCAAGCGATACGCACTCGCACGCGTGGCTTTACAGAGTTTTGCGCGGGAACCCGTGGGCGCGAATGCGGTTCTGAAATTGCCGAATGGCAGGAGCGCCCAATGGACAAAAACAGAATCTCGAATCGCCGATGGCCCATGCCCCGCCAAGATCGGGGGCGGTAGCATGTACAATCATCATGATCCGGACTGCCCCGATTTCGCCGAGCCTGGAATCGAAGTGATACAGGAAACCAATTTCGCGGACATTTTCTGCGACTGCCACCGTTACGCAGAGCCGCACATCTTTCCCAACGGCACTGCGATTGCCTGGCCGAAAGGGTGGAGTGAGGGGAAAGCGCGGGACTGGCGCGAGAAAAACGGCCTCGTCAAGACGTCGCTGTGATGCGCGGGGAAGGAGCCATGCAGAACCCGTTCGTCGAATGGCCGCTCATCTGTCGCGAATGCGGCGAGCGCGGCACCGTGAAAATCCAGGAACGTGAAGTTGTCGGAACGACCGGCGGTTTTTTCCTGAAATCCGAACAGGCGCAAAACACACGGCATCGCATTACCTGCGCGGCCTGCGGCCAGCAGCATCCGCCGCCGCCCGGATGACGTGGCAAAAGCCCCGCCGGATGAGGGCGGGGCTTCTGTTCGGGTGGTTCCGAGTGATCGCTAGGCTGTCGCGCCAGTATTTTGAAAGTGGCGGCGCCGCCGCAAGGCGATGCCTGCCGCGCCGAAGCCCAGAAGAAGCAACGCCCAGCTTGCCGGTTCGGGCACGCCTGCGACCCATTCGCCCGTGAAGCTGAAGGTCGAAGGATCGATGGGGTTGTTGAAGCCGACCAGAATGTCGAACTGATCGCCATTCGTCAGCGACAGGCCTGCGGGATGGGGCTCGGAGGCGTTGGGCGCCATGAACTCTACCTTGGTGGGCGACAGGAAAACCGTGTCCCAGGCCTGGCCTTCGGGATGGCCGATCTGCGTCATGCCGATATCGAAGGATGTGTTGAAGCTGTTCGGCGCGCTGCCGGTATAGGTGAAGATGAAGGCGACGGCGTTGGTGCCGCTGAAGGTCGGAAAGTCGCCGCCATTGTTCACCACGGTCTCGCCCCAGGTGGGAAAGCCGAATGTGTTGGGGCCCGCCGTTACCGCATTCGGGCCCGCAGTATATGTGCCGCCCAAAGGATCGGTGCCGGTCACGCCGCCCGAAAACATGATGTTGGCCGCAGAGGCGGACGAGGGCGCAGCCAGCGCCATCACCGGCGACAGGATCAAACACGCGGCGGCGAATCTTTTGATGGAATTTTTCACAGGCGAACCTCCAGAAGAAATCGGATGGTTCATCCTTGGAGACTTGCATGTCAGATCGAAGACAGCGGCGCAAAACGTAATGTTGCCGCACGCTTCAAAAGTTTCGATGGCAAAGGCGTTGCCGGCTTTGTCGAAATGCAGTGCGCATTTTACCGAACGGTGATAACGCGGTCCCGGCGCGTCGTGAAAGTTCCCAGTTCCATTGACTTGGTTCCCCACATTCAACGGCTGCTATCTCACCGATTTCGCATCAATTTTTGCTGTCGTGCGTTTGCATAAGAGCAGGGCGAAGTTCCATGGGCACCGACGCGCCCGCTGCCACGCGAAAGGAGAGACAATGGAAGCTCAAACAAACTCCGCCGCCCCGAAAGGTGTGGCGCGCGAGCAGAAATTTCTGCGCTTCCGGTTGTTGCCGGATGATGACGCGTTGATCGCGATGTTGCCGCCCGAGCAGCAGGCGGTCCTTCGCTCGCACGGCTCCTACGCGAAACGGGCGGAAGAATTCGGCGTGGCCATCGGCACCATCCGCAGCCGGTTGCATCGCGCGCGTGAGGCGCTGACGCGTCTACGGGCCGAGCGGGATGCCGATCTGGCCGCGACCGCCGAAGCCCTGCGCGCCGAAAAAGGTCTGCACTAGCAGCCAGGCCGCCGCGCGCCGCTGGTCTGTTGGCAATCGCGTGCCGGGGCCGCTAGCGTGGGCGCATGAGAATCGCGCTTCTGACCACCGGCGGCACCATCGCCATGACGGCGTCCGACAAGGGCGCCAATCTGGGGGCGATGCCGCCGTTCGTCGAAATGCTGGGGCGGGTGCTGCCGGATATCGAGATCACTTTGGTCCCGGTCTTGTCACGGCCCAGCGCCGGTTTCTCCATTGCCGATATCGCGGGCATTGCGCGGGCGGCGCAGACGGCGGCTGCGGATCACGACGGCGTGGTCATCACCCATGGCACCGATGTGCTGGAAGAGACGGCGTTCGCGCTCGAACTTCTCACCCGCACCGACACCCCCATTGTGGTGACGGGCGCGATGCGGCTGGCCAATCAGCCGTCCGCCGATGGCGACGCCAATCTGATCGCGGCCTGCCGGGTGGCGGGCAGCACAGCGGCGCGCGGGCGCGGCGTGCTGGTGGTGTTCGACGATGAAATCCATTGGGCGCCGCTGGCCAAAAAGCGGCACGCCTTTCGCACCCATGCCTTTTCCTCCGAACCGTTCGGGCCCATCGGCTGGGTGGTGGAAGGGCGCGTGCGCTTCATGCTGACGCCGGAGCGGCGCTTGCCGCATCTCAGCTGGGGCGGGCGCGAGACCATCGTGCCGATCCTGGAAGCAGGGCCGGGGCTGGAGCCCGCGCTGGTGCAGAACCTGCCGCCCTGCGATGCGCTGGTGCTGGCGCTGACCGGCGGCGGCCATGTCGCCGATACCATTCCTCCCATTTTGCAGGCCATGACAGTGCCGGTGGTTTTTGCCAGCCGCGCGGGCGCGGGCGAAACGCTCACCGCCTCTTACGGTTTTGCGGGCAGCGAGATCGATCTGATCGCGCGCGGCGTCATTCCCGCCCGCTGGCTGGACGGCCGCCGCGCCCGCATCGCGCTGGCGATCCTG
>DASYDX010000188.1:0-6598 GCA_036499345.1 Rhizomicrobium sp. | reverse complement strand
CCACTCTTCACGAAGCCTTTGTCAGCCAGCCATGCTAAGATGCGGCATGCGCCACGCCCTACCCTTTCTCGCCCTTCTTCTGCTCGTTTCCGCCTGCGCCACCACGCCTTCAACCGACGATTGCGCCGCCAACGCGCTTTGCGCCGCGCGCCGGGCCGAACCCAGCGCCATCGCCACCGCGCGCGGTTTCGCGACACGCAGCGGCGATACGCTCACCATCCACCCCGCCGCCGCGCCCGCCTTCAGCTTCCTGGATCACACCGCCGCCTGCGAGGCGCACAATGTCGAGGCTTGCGACAGCTATGCGCTGATGCTCGCCAGCAAACCCGCCCATGCCTTGGTGGTGCAGCAATTTCTCTATGAAGGCAGCGCCGTCTTCCTGATCGACACCAATACCGGACGCCAGACCCAGCTCTACGGCATCCCTGCCTTCTCGCCCGATGGCCGCCGCTTCATGGTCGCGCCCTTCGATCTGGAGCACGACACCGGCCCCAACCATTTGGAGATCTGGCGCCGCGATGGCGACGGCGCGGTGCTGGAATGGGCGCACACCTTCCAGCAGGCGCATGACGAAGACCCCGACCTGCCGGAGGCCTATCAGACGCGCCTCATCTCCTGGCAGGGCGCCCGGCTCAATCTGCAATTCATTTCCATCGATGGCCAAAAATGGCGCGGCAGCCTCACCGACACCGGCAATGGCTGGCATCTCGACGCCAAATCCCCCGCCGGACTCTTTGCGCAGAACAAACGCGACTAAGGCATCGCGGATGCCGTGATCACGGGCCTGCGTACCGTCTGCGGCGTGAAAGCGAATCCGTCCTGCATCTGGCAAACTTCCGTGCCCAGAAGCGATTTTCCGGTCTTGAATGTCACCACGCCTATCGGGGCGGCCACCGTGACCGGCGCCGTCATCTGGGGATAACCGCCCAGCACCTGGCTGATCTGGGCCGGGAGCGTCGAGGCATCGATAGATCCATGGGCGCGCACATTGCCGGCCGCCACCACGGCGATCCGGCCCGGCTCCAGGTGAAAGACCGCTGCGCCCAGGGAAAAGCAATTGATCGTGTTCTGAACGGAGGTCCCATAGGTGGCGGTGTCGAACCGCCCCATCAATGCATAATCGCCTGCCGGTATCACGCGCCCGCCGAAACGAACCAAAGTCTTCATGCCGTCAGGTTTGCCGAATTCGTCGCCTCCCAGCGCCATGCCATCAAAGGAAATCGTGATGTAGGAATCGAGCGCCGCCGCCTTAGCCAGATCGATCCGCTGAAACGCAAACGAATAGCCCAGACTTCCGGTCACCGGCATGCCGTCGGCGGCCAGAAGCACAAAGGCCTTGTCGCTCTTTTCCGAAAAAGCCGTGTCGCGATGGACCGACGAGCAGCCCGCGACGAGAAGCGCGGCCAGCCCGGCCGCCGGAAGCAAACTGCGCCTCATCTTTGCACCATACTCTCTCTCATGAATCTATCCGGCCAGTCTTGCCGAAAGACGCAACCGGAGACGCCCAACGTCCGGACGTCTCCGGCACGCGTTTAGTTCGGCGCCAGCGAATTGCTGACCACAGCCGGCGGCGGCGGAACCGGCGCTCCGCCGCCATTCACCGGCACCAATTGCACCGTCACGCTTTCGGGATATTTGTTGTCGGCGCCGGTCGCGGAATCCACGCCCCAGCCGATCACGCCACCTGCGATGATGTTGCCGAAGGTGCCCGCCGCCATGCCCGAATGCAGATATTGGCTGCTGGCCTGATAGCCTTCCTTGTTGCAGGCCAGAAGGATGTCGTCCTTGGTCTTGCGCACCGAAAGCTTGCCCGGCGTGGCGTTGATCGTGCCCACCGCTTCGCCCTTGCGCGTGGCGTCGCAGCGCGCGCCGTCCGGCGATGTGGCGATCGCGATATCCTGATGCGTTCCTTCGACAATCGTGCCGCAACCGGCCATGCCGAAGCCCATCGCGGCGATGGCCGCGATTGTGAAAATCTTCATTTGAAAAACCCCAACCCTGATGCGAGGCGTCACAGTCGGTACAGATACGCAGCCCGGCGGATATGCTCCGCGCCCCCGCAAACAAGATTGCGGAACTTTTAACCCTCCGCAAGGTGGGCCTCACCCGGTACGGGGCGTTATCGCGCGCACTGGTTAATGCCTGCGCCGAAGTTTACGCGCACATCAATGCTGAGTCGCACCGCGCGAAACGGCCCTGCCGCGCATCTTCGCCCGGCGCATCTCGGCTTGGCGCAGTGCATCGCGTTCCATCTCTGCGCGCTGCTTTATCCGGCGCACGATGATACCCAGATAACCGGGCGGCTCGCGCATCTGCAATTCTTCGATATCGTCACAACGCAAGCTATCCGGCTTGCCGCCTTTATTCATACGCAAACACATACAGGCAGAATCCCAGCGGTGAATCACCCCATCGTGGGAAATAACGCATCAAGGGTCAGATGTTTTCGCACATGCGGAAAAAAGCTTGTGAATAAGCTTATTCGTCTCGCTCGCCGGAACGGATCGCGGCGCTCGCAGGTGGCGGCAGAACCGGCTGCATTTGCTTCATGCGCCGCACGATGGTGCCCAACCGGCCAAGCGGCTCGGGCATGGCCAAAGCCATCTCCACGGGATTCTCGGATTTGAGATGTTTGGAATGATCGGTCATGGCGGATTGCGAATCTGGCCTTCATTTAGCCCAGATTGAGATCCGCCGCTTGCCGAAAAGATGGTTACCCCGAATTAGCTGCAACAATGCCGCAGGCGATGATCGCGCGCGGAAGATGCGTGCATGTCTTCAAGGCAAGGTTGTATCCCCCGGCGCCCAGATTTAAGGCGATGTGCCCGTGGTCATGCTGAAATTCTGCGGCGAGACGCGCTCGCTGCCGCCATTGCCGCCGCTGCTGCTGCCCGACACCACCAGCACCGCACCCGCGATCACCAGCCCGCCCAGCCCGACGATCAGAAAACCGCCTGCCGGCGAAACCGCTTGTGCCTTGTTGGTGCCCGCCGCTTTGCCCGGTGCCAGCGGCGCAGGCGCCGCAGCGGAATGGCCGGCGGCATGGCCGGGCGCCAATGGCTTATCTTCCGCCAAGGCGGGTGTGACAGTCAGATGAAGCGCGCCCAGCATCAACACCGCGCGCATGGAGAGGGAAAAAAAGTTCCGCATCGCGGAAGCGAGTTCTAGAACGGACGCCGCGCCTGTCAAGCGAACGCACGAGCACTTGTGCTAGGATTTCTTCGTCTTCGATTTGGCGGGCTTTTTTGCCACGCCGGACTTGCCTTCCGCAGCAACCCGCGCGGCGTCTTCTGCCTCTTTGGCCAGACGCAGTGCCTTCAACCGCACGGTTTTGGCGTCGGTCGCGACACGTTCTTTTTCGATTTCCGCTCTAACCGATTTGTCGCGCAGCTCTGAGGCCGTGAAAACGGCTTGCGCACGACTTTGCGGATCGTTCCTGCCCGTGGAGCCCATGGTTCATCCTAGCACACCGGGGGAACAAAGCCACACCGCGAAACGCCCCGCCCGATCAAGGCCTTACCGCAAGACACTGTGCCAAACCTCCGAAACGCCCGTTTTCATGCTAGGATTCGGCATGGGCGGGACACGCATCTTCATGGCTGCGGGCGCGGCAGGCTTTATCGGCGGCCTCCTGCTTTTGCGTTTCGCGCCCGATGAAAATCTCCGCCATCTGGCGCTGATCGTGATGGTGGCCGCACCCGTCATCGCCTTCTGGCGCATCATGAAACCCCGGCTGGCGCCGCATTGCCCGCGCCCGCCTGAACCCGGATCGCCCCTATGATGATATTGCGAAATCTTGCCGCCGCCGCGGCTCTGGTGATGCTTGGCGGCTGCTGGCAAGCCGATGGATCGCTTTACGCCAAAGCCGATCCGGTCACGCCTTTCCGCGCCGGTCAGGTCACCCAAACCGGGGGCAAGGATGGCGACAAGCATTTCGCGCTGACGTTGAACAAGGACGGCAGCTATCGCCTCACCGGCACCGGCAAAGATGCCGAGCCGGGCGAAGCCATTGGCCTGCGTATCCTCAATCTGCGCGGCATTCCCGAAGACATGTATCTGTACGAGGCCGTCTCGCTCAGCCATTGCAACACGCCTTCGGGCTGCGACGCGGTCAAAGCCAACGATCCGCGCTATTACGGCCTGATCCGCAAGACAGCCACGGGCGCGGAAGAAATCCGCCCCGACTGCAAGCGCGACCACAACGCGACCGAACCCTTCGGCATCAAGGAAAAAGGCGGCGTGTGCACCTTCAAGGCCCGCGACGGGATCGAGACCGGCATGATCATCCTCGCCCAGACCGGCCGCAAACCCGATTACATCTGGCGCATGAAATAGAAACCGCCCCGGCTCTCGGTCGAAGAGCGAGGGCGCTTCCCATCGCCCTCACTTTTCCGTCATCAGCACTTTGCCCGTCTCCAACAGCGATTTGAGATTGGAGAGAATGCGCGGCCAGCCACCCGACACCGCTTCGATCATCTGCGACTGATCTTTTTCGATCGAATGACTGATGGTGAGCTTGACCGTCTCGCCCATCGGCTCCAGCTCCATGACGCAGCGCGAATAACCTTCCGCTTTCAGTTCGGGCCGAAACTCGTTGCGCCATTTCAGCACCATGCGCCGGGGGCGGTCGATCTCCACAATCTCGCCCGCATCGGCGACGCGGCCATCCCGGAAAATCATCTTCCAGGCCGAACCGGGCTGCCAATCGCTTTCCTGGTGCACGCCGAACCAATATTGCTCGGTGAATTCGCGCTCGGTCAGCGCCGCCCACAATTTCTCGGGCGTGGTGCGGATGAAGGTGACATAGACGAATTGAGAATGGGGCATTGTCTTTCCTTTCGATTGTTCAGTTTTTCGGCGGTTTGGCTTTTTCCAGCGCGCCTTTCAGCGCCGACAGCGCGCGCAGGCGCGGCTGCTCGAATTTGACGATCCAGCGCTCGGCGATCTCGTTGATCGGCACCGGATTGATGAAATGCAGCTTCTCGCGGCCCGACCATTGCACCGCCACCAGATTGGCCTCCTCCAGAAGCACCAGATGCTTGGCCACCGCCTGCCGCGACATCTCCAATCCCTGGCAAAGATCGCTCAAGGTCTGACCGTTTTTCCGGTGCAACCGGTCCAGCAAAAGCCGCCGCGATCCATCCGCCAGAGCCTTGAAGACCAGATCGTCATCCATGCGATCTTATATGCAACCATTTGGTTGCATGTCAAGGTCGCACTTCCCCTGCGGAAACGCAGTCTGCTGCAATGCCGATTTTCGCAATTTTTACATGCCGCTTGCGAAGACATGACACCGCCCCGCCCGCCAAAGACCTATATTTGTCCTATCCGCTCAAGGACGCGGACAAAGGAAAGGACGATATGTCTTTCGCACCCGCGCTCGATGCCTGGTTCTTCGCACCCGGCGGCAATTTCTTCCCGCCGCGCAAGAAGCCAGCCCGCCCCGCGCTTCCGCCGCCGCCACCACCCGGTAACACGCCGCGCGAAAATCTCTCGACCCGCCTGGCGCAGCGCCTTCTGGCGATGGACCCGATTGCCTTCATGCTGTCGCTTCTTCTGGCCACCGCGCTTCTGGTGGTCGGCTTGTGGGATGCGATGGATCTGGTTTTGCCGCTGTAATTTGAGTCTCCCCCAACCTCCCCTACAGCGGTGATGGCGCGGCGGCTGCGAGCGATGACGCAGCCGCCGCGTTTCTTTTGAAAGCCCGCCGCGCTAGGTTTCCCCCATGCGCCGCATCCTCGCCGTCTTTCTTCTTCTGGCCGCCGCCACGCCCGCCCACGCGGAGATTCTCAATCTCTCCTGCGATGACGGCGGCATGCTGCTGCTGATCGACACGGACAAGGCCACCGTGACCGACAAGAACCCGTTCCAGAAAACCGAGCTCACATCGCCGCTCACCGTCACCGGTACGGCGTTCACCTGGAGCGAAACCGTAAACGGCACGACGGCGGATTATGCGCTCGACAAGACGACGCGCCGCGTCACAGCCGCAGTCAAAGGCGAGCCCGTGCCGCTGTCCAATCCGCAATGCGGAAAAAGCGCCCGGCTCCTGCCGCGCTGATCAGAGCGTTTCGGGCCGCAACAAGCCCAGGAAGGCGCGTTCAATGAACGCCACCGGCTTTCCGATCATCCAGCCAAAAACATCGATCCCCGCCATCGGCGCCAGGATGAAGATCACCACCAGAAAAATCATGCCATAGCGCGAGGCCCGCCACAGCGGCACGGCCAGCACAGGCGGCAACAGCCCGACCGCGATCTTGCTGCCGTCCAGCGGCGGGATCGGCCACAGATTGAGCACCGCCAGCACCAGATTGATCTCGACAGAACTCCACAGCAGCAGCGCCAGCCATTGCGGCGCCTGCACTTTGAAAAGGATCAACGCCGCCAGCCCCAACCCCGACAGCAACGCCAGAAGAATATTCATCGCCGGCCCGGCCGCCGCCACCCAGATCATGTCGCGTTTGGGATTGCGCAGGCCCGAGAAATTCACCGGCACCGGCTTGGCCCAGCCGAACAAAAAGCCTGCCTTGGTGAACAGCAGAAAAGCGGGCAGCAAAATCGTGCCGAACAGATCGATATGCTTCAGCGGATTGAGAGT